>JASJBV010000066.1 GCA_030066335.1 Gammaproteobacteria bacterium | reverse complement strand
ACCGAAGTCGATGAGCGATAGACGTCTAAAAGTGTTTCATGCGGTAGCCAAGTTGCTGAGCTTTACCAAGGCAGCCGAGGCCCTGCATATGACCCAGCCGGCGGTAACCTTCCAGGTCAGGCAATTGGAGGAGTATTTCAATACCCGCCTGTTTGACCGGACCCATAACAAGGTGAACCTGACCCCGGCCGGCAAGAAGGTCTATGAATTCGCTGATCGTATCTTCGATCTCTACGATGAGATGGAAAACTCGGTACGCGAGTTGACCGGCGAGATATCGGGGGCGCTGACGATCGGTGCCAGTACCACCATCGCCGAGTACATGCTGCCGACCCTGCTCGGCGAGTTCAAGGCCAAGTACCCGGATATCAATATTCGTCTCAAGGTCTCCAACTCCGAGGGTATCGTGTCGATGGTGGAACACAATGTCATCGACCTCGGCATCGTCGAAACCTCGGTGTCGAACAAGAATCTGATCGTCGAGGTATGCCACGATGATCAACTGGTCGTCGCCGCACCGCCCAACCATGAACTGGTGACTTCGGGCGTTCCGGTCAAAGCCGATGCCCTGAAAAGCTACCCATTCATCTGTCGCGAGGAAGGCTCCGGCACCCGTGAGGTTATCCTCGACTATCTGCAGGACAACGATATCAGCCAGACCGAGATGAATTTTTGCCTGGAGCTGGGCAGCCCTGAAGCTTTAAAAGGTGCCATAGAAGCAGGTATGGGTATATCTATCCTGTCACGTACCACCATCGACAAGGAGCTGAGGCTCGGCACCCTGGCGGAAATCCAGCTCGATCCTCCTCTCAGCCGTCCGTTCTCTTTCGTGCGCCAGCGCCAGAAATTCAGGGTCAGAGTGATGGAAGAGTTACTGGAATTTGCCAAGAGCTACTGCGAAGCGGATTCATAAATCCACCACAGGGTAGGAAAGGTTATGGCCAAGGCAAAACAGCGCCTGAGCAAACTGCTTGAGCAGATGAACCCTGAGCAGCAGCAGAGCCTGCTCGATTATGCCGAATTCCTGCTGCAGAAATCCGCTGCTGCCGAATCATCGGAGTCGAAGCAGCAACCTCTCGAGCAGCCCCGCCCGCAGCAAGAAAATGTGGTGGCTGCGATCAAACGCCTACGCGCCAGCTATTTCATGCTCAACACCGATGATCTGTTGAATGAAACCTCGTCGCTGATGGCGGAGTTCATGATCCAGGGGCGTGACGCCAGCGCGGTCATCGATGACCTGGAACAGCTGTTCGATAACCATTATCAGAAATACCTGCAATCATGATCAATGTCTTCAAGCGCTGGTACACGCGCAATTTTGCCAACCCGCAGACCGTCATCCTGGCATTGATCCTGATCATCGGCAGTGTGCTGGTGATTGTCATGAGCAAGCACCTGATGCCGATCCTGATCAGTATCGTGATCGCCTATCTGTTCGAGGGTACGGTGCAGAAACTGGGTTATATCGGGGTCAACCGGACCATTTCCGCGAGCCTGATGACGGCGATGTTCCTGACTATGATCCTGTTGCTAATGTTCGTCCTGCTGCCGCTGTTGTCGGCCCAGATCACCGACCTGTTTCGCGAATTACCCCGCATGCTGGGGCAGGGCCAGCAGTTGTTGTCGCAACTCCCCGAGCGCTATCCGGATTTTATTTCCGATCAACAGGTACAGGAAGTGCTGAGTCTGATCCGCAGCGAGATCACCAACCTGGGGCAGCAACTGGTTACCCTGTCCCTGTCGTCGGTGGTCGGGGTCATCACTTTCGTGGTGTACATGATCCTGCTGCCATTGATGCTGTTTTTCTTTCTCAAGGACAAGCACCTGATCCTCTACTGGTTGAGCCGGTTTTTACCGGAAGACCGCGAACTGGTGCATGATGTGTGGACCGAGCTGAATATGAAGATCGCCAGTTATGTGCGCGGTAAGTTCATGGAGATCGCGATCGTCTGGATCGCGACCTATATCGGCTTTGCCCTGATGGGGTTGAACTATGCGATGCTGCTAAGCCTGCTGGTCGGCCTGTCGGTCATCATTCCCTACGTGGGTGCCACCGTGGTGACCATTCCGGTCATGTTGATTGCCTTCTTCCAGTTCGGCACCGAGCCGATGTTCGGCTACGTGCTGTTGTATTATGCGATTGTCCAGTTCCTCGATGGCAACCTGCTGGTGCCCCTGCTGTTTTCCGAGGTGGTCAATCTGCACCCGGTGGCAATCATCGTCGCGGTGGTGTTCTTCGGCAGCCTGTGGGGCATCTGGGGCGTATTCTTCGCGATCCCGCTGGCTACCCTGATCCAGGCCGTGATCAATGTCTGGCCAACCCAGAAAAACCTGCCAGCGGAAGAAACCTGACGCCTGCGCTTAGTTCAGGTCCTGGGCTGCCGCCAGCACCTCTTCGACATGGCCGTTGACCTTGACCTTGCGCCATTCCTGGACCAGCTTGCCCTCACCATCGATCAGGAAGGTGCTGCGCTCGACACCCATGTGTTCCTTGCCGTACATTTTTTTCAGCTTGATCACGTCGAACTGTTTGCACAGACTCTCATCCTGATCGGACAACAGTTCGAATGGAAACCCCTGCTTGGCCTTGAAGTTCTCATGTGACTTGATGCTGTCGCGCGATACCCCGAGAATAACCGTATTGGCGTCTTCGAATGCCTGCATATTGTCACGAAAATTCTGGCCCTCGGTGGTACAGCCGGGGGTGCTGTCCTTGGGATAGAAGTACAGAACCAGGTTCTTGCCCGCCAGATCGTCCAGGCTGATGGTCTGGTCGCCGGTTGCCGGGCGCGAGAAATTGCTGATTTTTTTACCGATTTCCGGTGCTGCCATGTTTCACCTCTAGTTTATGGGTTAATTGTTTGCTTGTTAAATCAGGGCAGTCTTTATACCATAGCCAGCTGCAAATTATGAACAGTATTCAGGGGTACTTAGTATATGCTCAAAGGTAGTTTAGTGGCGTTGGTTACACCGATGTTGGAAAGTGGTGATATCGATTACCCTAAACTGGAAAAACTGATCGATTTTCATGTTGATCAGGGCACCAATGGTCTGGTCATCGCCGGTACCACCGGTGAATCCGCGACCCTGGATTTCGAGGAGCACTGCGAGTTTCTCAACCAGTCCCGTGAAATCATCAATCAACGGCTGCCGATGATCGCCGGCAGCGGCGCCAATTCGACCAAGGAGGCGATCCATCTGACCGACTGTGCACTGCAGGCCCGGGCGGATGCCGCTTTGCTGGTTACCCCTTACTACAACAAGCCGACCCAGGAAGGGCTGTATCAGCACCATAAAGCGATTGCCGAGGCGGTCGCGATCGATCAGTTGTTGTACAACGTGCCGGGGCGTACCGCCTGTGACATGCTGCCGGAAACGGTGCAGCGTCTGGCCCAGGTCCCCAACATCATCGGTATCAAGGAGGCAACCGGTGACCTGCAGCGCCTGGCCGAGATTCAAGATCTGGTCGATGACGCCTTCGTATTGCTCAGCGGTGATGATGCCACCACCCGCCAGTTTATTCTGCAGGGTGGCCATGGCACGATTTCGGTGACCGCCAATGTCGCGCCGGCGCAAATGGCCGCGATGTGCGCTGCGGCGGCGCAGGGCGAGGCCGAGGAAGCCTTGCGCATCGACCAGCAGATCGAGCAGCTGCACAAAGTCCTGTTTGTCGAGGCGAATCCGATTCCGGTCAAATGGGCGGTCAGCGAAATGGGTTTGTGCGGACCGACCATGCGTCTGCCGATGACGCCCTTATCCAGTCAATATCATGCTCAGCTGCGCCAGGCGCTGAAGGATGCGGGTGTGTTATGAAACGATTCAGCGCACTATCGGTTTTAGCCATGATGTTGTTAACCCAGCTGGCCTGCAGTTCCGGCGGGTCCAACCAGATCAATTACCGCGGCAGCCAGGTCACCCCGACCCTGGAATTGCCGCCCGACCTGATCGCTCGCAGCACCGATGAAAATCTAGCATTACCAGGCTCAGACGTCGGGACCGCAGCGCGCAGCGGTCGATTTGTCGAAACCGGTGCGCTGGATCTTGAGCTTCGAACCCTGCCCGAAATCGAGGGTATTCGGATCCAGGGCCAGGGTGATTGGTATTGGCTGGAGGTCAACAGCCCTCCCCACGAAGTTTATCAACAACTGCGGACATTCTGGGCCGAGCAGGGTTTCCGCCTGGCGGTTGACGAACCGGCAATCGGCATCATGGAAACTGAATGGCTGTCAATGAAGCCCAACAATGAATCTTTCTTTGCTTCAATACTTGCCACCCTGCGTTCGTCGGAATACAAGGATATGTATAAAACCCGTCTTCAACGTGGTCCACAACCGGAGATGTCGCTGGTTAGCGTCGCCCACCGGGGGCTCGAATACATGGTCGATGAAGATGACGGGCCGCAGTGGCAGGGTGAGCTGACCAAAGGCTGGAGATTGACGCCGGCCGATCCGGGCAAGGAATACGAAATATTGTCGCGATTCATGCTTTTCCTGGGCATGCAAGAGCCACAGATCAAACTGGAGTTGGAGAAAATCGGCTTGTTTGCATCTCGTGCCAGGTTAGCTTTTTATGACGACGAAGACGATAACAGTGACAGTTATCTGCTGGTCAAACAGGGGTTTTCCCAGACCTGGAACCGATTTATCCATCAAATGGATCGTCTGGATATCAATCTGGACCAGGTCGACAAGGATGATAACGAGGCTAGGTTAATCATGGCGGCCAGGGAGGTGCTACCCAGTTTCGAGCCGGATCAGGAATCCCTGAACCTGCATCTCGAGGGGTCGCGTAGTACCAATACCACGCGCATCGAGGTATTAAATGATAACGGTACGGTCAATCCGAGCGACGAGGCCAGGCAATTGTTGCAGTTTCTGTTACAACAATTGAAATAATCCGCTGCGATCGCGATGCAGATAGCGTCCATCGGTAGCGGCAGCAAGGGTAATGCCACCCTGTTGCGCAGTGCAGATAGCTGTTTACTGGTCGATTGCGGTTTTTCCCTGGCCCAGTTCGAAAAAAGAATCCAGCGCTTGCAGCTGGACCCCGCCGCTATCAATGCGATCCTGGTAACCCACGAACATTCCGATCATGCCGCCGGAGTCTGTCGCCTGGCAGACAACTATCAAATACCCCTGTATACGACGGTCGGCACCGCCAATGCCCTGCAGCTGACGGAATACCGTGCCATCAATGGCGGTCAACAGCTGCAATTCGGCGATCTGGCGGTGCAGGTGGTCACCGTGCCGCATGATGCCGCGGAACCGGTGCAATTCGTATTCACCGATCAGCAATCGGGGCGCCGGCTCGGCGTATTGACCGATAGTGGCCACGTCAGCCCGCATATGCTGCAAATGTACGATGGTCTGCATGGTTTGTTGCTGGAATTCAACTATGATAAAGATATGTTGGCACAAGGATCTTATCCACCGATGTTGAAACAACGTATCGCCGGAAGTCATGGGCATTTATCCAATGAGCAGTCACTGCAGCTGCTGCAGAAGATCGATATCTCCGCTCTCGACTGCCTGATCGCGGCGCATATCTCCGAGAACAATAACTCGCCGGACATCGTCGCCGGCCTGTTGGAGCAATTGGAACTCAACGCTCCCCCGGTGTTAGCCTGCCAACAACAGGGATTTGGTTGGATCAACATATAAGCAGGAATAGTTGTACATGGACGGGCTATTAGTACTCAGTGGCGTTCTGGCGCTGTTATTCCTGACCCTGGGCTGGCGCTTCATCTACCAGATAAAACATCGCCGGCTGGTTTCGGGGATCCTGTGGAGCACCCAGGCCGGCCTGTTCTTCCTCGGCTTTATCCTGGTGCTGCTGGTGTATTCCAACCTCTACAGTTACCAGCGCCTGACCCATGAGTCGGTGATTGCGGATATCTATGTGCGCCAGTTGCAGACGCAGAAATATCAATTGTCATTTTCCTATTCCAATGCCGACGAGGACCAGCATTATTACGTACTGCAGGGTGACCAGTGGCAGCTGGATGCAAGGATTCTGAAGTGGAAGGGTTGGGCCAACTTGCTGGGCCTTGACAGTTTCTATCAGCTGGAACGGCTCAGCGGACGCTATCAGGATTTTGCCCAGGCCAGCACCAGTCTCGCCAGCATGCACGACCTCAGTCAATCCCCGCGCGGCCTGGATATCTGGAAACTGAAGCAGGTATTACGCGACAGGCTCAGTTTCGTCGATGCCTTGTTTGGTCAGAGTGTGTATATGCCGATGCGTGATGGTGCTCACTATCAGGTTTCGGTGGGCCAGTCGGGTCTGGTCGTACGACCGATCAACCAGGTCGCGAGGACGGCGAATTTCGATTAACCCCTGCGGGTCAGGCGTCCAGGTCCTTATCGTGCTCGATCATCGCATAAGCCGAGTGGTTATGGATGGATTCGAAATTCTCTGACTCCAGGATATAGGCGCGAATCCGCTCATCATCATTCAGGGTACCGGCAACATCCCGCACCATGTCTTCGACAAACTTGGGGTTGTCGTAGGCACGCTCGGTGACGTACTTTTCATCCGGGCGTTTGAGCAGGCCGAAGAGTTCGCAGGAAGCCTGGTTCTCGACCAGCTCGATGATTTCCTCGATCCAGATGAAGCCCTGAGTACGGACATTGACGGTCACGTGCGAGCGTTGATTGTGCGCCCCGTAATCGGAGATGGACTTGGAGCAGGGGCAGAGGCTGGTGACCGGTACCTCGACCTTGATCCGGGTCTGGGTCTTGCCATCGCGGATTTCACCGATCAGGCAAACATTGTAATCGAGTAAGGATTCTACCCCGGTAATCGGCGCCTTCTTATTGACGAAATAGGGGAAGCTCATCTCGATATGGCCGGAGTCCGCTTCCAGCATCTCGGACATCTCTTTCAGCATTTCCTTGAAGGAATCGACGCTGATCTCTTTTTCGTGATCGTTGAGGATTTTGACGAAACGTGACATGTGGGTGCCCTTGAAATGATGCGGCAGGAACACGTACATGCTGAAGGTCGCGATCGTATGCTGCAGACCATCGGAGCGGTCGCGGACGACTATCGGGTGACGAATATCCTTGATCCCAACCTTGTTGATGGCGATCTTGCGTTTATCTGCGCTACCTTGAACGTCAGGAATGGTGGCAGATTGATTCATCTGAGTACCTCAATCGGGCGAGGCCGTTGAACTGCAATCCCACGGTCTCGATGTAAAAAAGGCCGATCATTATACTGTTCGGCCAGGTTTTAGCAATGTCAATCAATAGTTGCTAACTACAACCTTTGGGTCGGGGCAGGCCGGCAATCTTGTTGGCGCATTTGATCAAACCGGTCGGAAACAGCGAATAGATATACTTCTGATCGCTGCGATCCCTGCCATATTTCTGCTTCATCAATTTGGAAAAGGCCCGGGGTTCACAGACGACACCGTTGTCATGGAAATACTCACGCGCCATGTTGATGATATCCCAGTGTTCCTCGGTCAGTTCCGCTACCTTTTCATTGACCGCAATTTGCTCCGCCAGTTCCGGACTCCACTCATCCAGGTTTTCCAGCCAGCCGGCTTCACTGAGTTGGATGGTTTGACCATTCACTTGTGCTTGCATAGTATCCTCGTAAATACCTGATTAAATTAGTCAGGTATTTTAGACTTTATGTACCCAGATTAAACACAGCAATCATAGGGTTAAAGGAGCTGAAGATGCGGCCGCGCGATCACATTGATGAACGGCTGCGAGTCTGAAGCCGCTGTGGATAGGCATGATGATCTGTGCCAGATCAGGCACAAGTGATCGAGTCCGAAGTCGAATGTTCGGTGTTTGCTGCAAACACGATCAGAAAGAGCGCTTCTGATCGTTGGTTCTGGAAAACGTTATTACTCGGGAGTAACGTTTTCAGCCTGCAACCCTTTGGCGCTCTCGGTTACGCTCATGGTAACTTTCTGGCCTTCTTTCAGGGTTTTGTGACCATCTGCATTGATGGCGCTGTAGTGGACAAACACATCCTGTCCGCTCTCCTGTGAAATAAAGCCAAAACCTTTGGCATCGTTGAACCATTTCACAGTGCCGGCTACTTGATCAGACATAGCAATCTCTTTGGTGGTGGAAAAACAATCAAACTTTTTTTATACCAGTTTGTTGCGATCATTGTATGCGAGAAAGTTTACTGCTGGCAATCAAAAATTATTATTGTGCGGATCTAAACAACGACCTGATTGGGGGTTTGTAACCAAAAATTGGAAAAATACTTTGATTTTTATCTGCAATCCAAAATGCCAGGCTTTTATTTCAGTTTGCGCTGTTGGCGGCCGGCTGATCTAAGCTTTAGCGAGGATTTGTTCTATTTTTTGCGCCAGATGCTGCTGGTCAAACTGGTATTCCTCGAGCACCTGTTGGCGGCTGCCCTGGCTGGGGAAGCTATCCTGTAAGCCCACGGATACGCAGTGCAGGGGAAGATTTTGCTGTTGCAACCATTCGCCGACCGCGCTGCCCGCGCCACCAATGATCGAGTTGTCTTCCAGGCACAGCAGATGCTGATGGGTTTGGCTGAGTTCATGCAGGCGTTGTGCATCGAGCGGCTTGACGAAGCGCATGTTGACCAGGCTGCAGTCATAGCGCTCGGCCAGCTCGCCGGCGAGATCGAGAAACGGACCGAATACCAGGATCGCAATCGATTTGCCTTCGCGCAGCAGTTCTGATTGGCCGATCTCGATGGAAACGTCGGTATTGATGTCTGGGCTGATTTGGCAGTTATCCCGCGGATAACGCACCAGCGCCGGCCCCGGGTAGTGATAACCGGTATTCAACAGGGCGTGTAAATCCTCGGTATTGGCCGGGGTCATGATCAGCATCCCCGGAATACAACGACAATAACTGATATCGAAGTTGCCGCTGTGGGTGGCGCCATCGGCGCCGACCACGCCGGCCCGATCCACCGCGAACAGCACATCGAGGTTCTGGATGGCAACGTCATGTACCAGCTGGTCATAGGCCCGCTGCAGGAAGGTGGAATAGATCGCCACGATCGGCTTCAGGCCCTCCGTGGCCATCCCCGCGGCCAGGGTTACCGCGTGTTGTTCGGCGATGCCGACATCATGAAAGCGTTGCGCATATTGACTCGAGAACTCGACCAGGCCGGAACCCTCGCGCATGGCCGGGGTGATGACGTGCAGGTAAGGATCTGCCTCGGCCTTTTTCACGACCCAGGCCGAGAAGGCCTGGGTAAACGTTTGTTTATCCGTACTGGGCGAGGCGGTGCCGGCGCCGGTGGCGATATCGAATGGTCCGGTACCATGGTACTTGCAGGCATCCGATTCCGCCGGTTCATAGCCCTTGCCCTTTTGGGTAACGATATGCAGCAGACGCGGGCCCTCGATCTTCTTCAGGTTGCTCAGCAGTTTGAGCAGACTGGGCAGATCATGCCCGTCGATGGGGCCGAAATAATGAAAGCCCAGCTCCTCGAACAGGGTGCCGGGCACGACCATGCCCTTGATATGTTCTTCCGCCCGCTTCGCCAGTTCCCAGGCGCTGGGTATGGTCGACAGGACTTTCTTCGAGCCGGAGCGCAGATGCGAGTAAAAACTGCCGGACCAGATACGAGACAGGTATTTCGACATCGCGCCGACATTCGGTGAGATCGACATCTCGTTGTCATTCAGGACCACCAGCAGGTTGGTGTCGAGCGCACCGGCATGGTTGAGGGCCTCGAACGCCATGCCGGCGGACATGCCGCCATCGCCGATGATGGCCACGATATCCCGTTCGACATCATGCGCCTGCGCCGCGATCGCCATCCCCAGGGCGGCGCTGATCGAGGTGCTGGAGTGGCCCACGCCAAAATGATCGTATTCCGATTCAGCGGGCTTGGGAAATCCGGAAATGCCATCTTTCTGGCGTAAGCCGGGCATCAGATGGCGGCGTCCGGTCAGGATCTTGTGCGGATAGCATTGATGGCCGACATCCCAGATCAGGCGGTCATCCGGGGTATTGAACAGGTAGTGCAGGGCGATGGTGATTTCCACCGCGCCCAGGCCGGAAGCCAGGTGGCCACCGGTGCGGGATACCAGCTCGATGATGTATTGGCGCAATTCGTCGGCCAGCTGCGGCAATTGGTCCTTGTCCAGCTGACGCAAATCAGCGGGCAGGTTAATGGTATCGAGCAGCGGATAGCGACGATCCTGGAAGATATTCATCGAAATTACCCGGCAGTGCTATGCAGCTAGCCTATGCTGCTGGCCAGACAGATCGAACATGGCTGAATTTGGCATGACCGTAATACATTCTCACTCATGGACCGCTAAGTACAGCATATATATGGTGTTTTGTCGTGTAAAAAATAGGGCCGGATGTCAGGTAAACGCCAATCGGTAGCAGGCTGTTAATGACTGCGTTCGACGAACCACTGCGAAATGCTGCGCAGGATATCTGCCTTGGCCGGAAAATCCTCCACTGCGGCGAGGGCCTGCTGGTGTAATTCCTGCGCCTTCTCGCGCGCTGCGGGCAGGCCGATGATGCTGGGAAAGGTCGGTTTATCCAGGTGCGCATCGGAACCCTGCGGCTTGCCCAGGGTCTCGGTATCGCCGATGACATCGAGGATGTCATCCTGGACCTGGAATGACAGGCCGATCTTTTTCGCGAAGCTGTCGAGCGCATCGAACTGGTGATTGCTGACGTCGTCACCGCTGAGCGCCGCCATCTGGATACAGGTGCGGATCAGGGCGCCGGTCTTGTGGATATGCATGGTTTCCAGCTCGGTGATATTGATGTTTTTGCCGACCGAGGCCAGGTCGATGGCCTGGCCGCCAGCCATCCCGCGCGAGCCGGAGTAGAGCGCCAGAATCTCGATCATCTGCATCCGCTTGTCGACATGCGGCGTCATCTGCGGGTCATGACTGAGGATGTAAAACGCCAGCGATTGCAATGCGTCACCGGCCAGGATCGCGGTGGCTTCATCAAACTGTTTATGGCAGGTGGGACGGCCACGGCGCAGATCGTCGTCATCCATCGCCGGCAGGTCATCATGGATCAGGGAATAGGCATGAATGATCTCGATCGCGGCGGCAATCCCGTCAACCCGCTCCAGCGGAATATCCAGAGCGCTGGCGGTGGCATACACCAGCACCGGGCGTACCCGTTTGCCGCTGCCCAGTACCGCGTAGCGCATCGCCTGGTGCAGTCTGCCCGGATTCAATTCGGCGGGCGGTAACCAGTGTTCCAGGGCCGCATCGACCCGCTGTTTGTAGTCGTCGAGCAGTTGCTCGAACCTGGCGGGGTCAAGCATCGGGTTCGTCGAACGGCATCGTCTGCTGCAAGCCGTTCTGTTCGATCAATTGTTTGACCTTCAACTCGGCGTTGGTTAATGCATCCTGGCAGCTTTTCGCCAGTTGAATGCCCTGTTCGAACTGTTTGAGGGATTCTTCCAGCCCCAGTTCACCATTTTCCATCTGCTGCACGATGGTCTCGAGCTGCTGCAGGGATTTTTCGAAATCTTTTATCGTTTTATCAGAGGATGCCATGGCTTGGACCCGGTCAGAAACACCGCGGCATTATATAGCATTCAGGGTATCAGCCAAATGGTTGACCGGGATCAGGCGCATATTTTTGAACTGGCCCTTGCGCGGTTTGTTGGAGGCCGGGATGATCGCGGTTTCAAACCCGTGCTTGCTCGCCTCCTTGAGTCGCTCCTCGCCATTGGGCACCGGGCGGATCTCGCCGGACAGGCCCACTTCACCGAACACCAGCAGGCGATTGCTGACCGGCTTGTCGCGGAAGCTGGACAGGATTGCCAGGATCACCGCCAGGTCGGCGCCGGTCTCGCTGATGCGCACTCCGCCCACCGCGTTGATGAACACATCCTGGTCATACAACGGCACCCCGCCATGGCGCTGCAGCACCGCCAGCAGCATCGCCAGGCGGTTGGCCTCGAGACCGACGCTGATCCGGCGCGGGTTGCCCAGGTGACTCTCGGTGACCAGGGCCTGGACCTCGACCAGGATCGGCCGGCTGCCCTCGCGCGACACCATGATCACACTGCCGGACACCGGTTGCTGGTGATTGGCGAGGAAGATCGCTGAAGGGTTGCTAACCGTTTTCAGGCCCAGGTCGGTCATCGCGAAGATACCGAGTTCGTTGACCGCTCCGAAGCGGTTTTTCACCGCGCGGATCACCCGGTAGCGGGTGGAACTGTCACCTTCGAAATAGAGCACCGTGTCGACCATGTGTTCGAGCACCCGCGGTCCGGCGAGCTGGCCCTCCTTGGTGACATGACCGACCAGGAAGATCGCGATGTTGTACTGCTTGGCCAGGCGTACCAGCAGCGCGGTACTCTCCCGGATCTGGCTCACCGAGCCGGGCGCGGACTGCAGGCTGTCGGTGTAGATGGTCTGGATCGAATCGATCACCATCACCGTTGGCTTGCGCTTGACCGCATGCGCCATGATTTCCTCGACACAGGTAGAGCTGAGCAACTGCAGGTTGTCGCGTGGCAACTCGAGCCGTTTGGCGCGCAAGCCGACCTGTTGCAGCGACTCTTCACCGGTGACATACAGCGCCTCCTGCTGCTGGCTGACCTGGGTCAGGCATTGCAGCAGGATGGTGGATTTACCGATCCCCGGATCGCCGCCGAGTAATACCACCGAGCCATGCACCAGGCCGCCGCCGAGAACCCGGTCCAGTTCATCGATGCAACTGCTGAAGCGCACCGCCTCGCTGTCGGGTACCTGCTGCAGGGTCACGATCTCGCTGCTGGTTTTGTGCTCCGCCCAGTTACCGCGACCGGCCGCGCCGCTGCTGACCGGCTGCAGTTCCTGGATGCTGTTCCAGCTCTTGCATTCCGGGCATTGACCGGCCCACTTGGTCAATACGGTAGCGCATTGCTGGCATTGGAATTTCGCGGTCTGCTTGGCCATGCTCAGGAAGTATGGCCACTTTCATCACTCGCATCTGACTCTGCTTCCTTTTCCAGCAGTTTGATGCGCACGGTTTTAACCATGTTGTTTTTGATCTGCATGATCTCCATCGGATAATCACCGATCTTGAGCCCGGTGCCTGCTTCCGGGATCATTTCCAGGTGCTCCAGGATGAGCCCGTTCAGGGTGCGCGGTCCCTTGGTCGGTAATTTGATATTCAACTGGTGATTGATGTTGCGGATGTGAGTGGCGCCATCGATCAGGTAGGCACCGTCGGCGTCCTGGTAGAAGCTGGTCACGGGAGCGTTGGGATCGGTGGTAAATTCGCCGACGATCTCCTCGAGGATATCTTCCAGCACCACCAGGCCCTGGATATCCCCGTATTCATCGACGACAAATCCCATCCGCCGCCGGTTCTTCTGGAAATTCAGCAGCTGGGTGGTCAGCGGGGTGCCCTCCGGAATGAAATAGGGCTTGCGCATGATGTCTTCCAGGCTGTCACGGTTGAAATCATCCGCCATCAACAACGGCATGATCTTGCGCATCATCGCGATGCCGACGATGTTATCGATCGTTTCGTTAAAGATCGGAATCCGGGTAAATGGTATTTTCGGGATCAGGTCCAGGGTGTCGTCCCAGTCGTCGTTGAGGTCGATGCCGACGATGTCGCTGCGCGGGACCATGATGTCATCGACCTTGACCTTTTCCAGGTCGAGTATGCTCAACAGCATATCGCGGTGCGAATCCGGAATCAGGCCGGAGGTTTCACTGACCGCGACCCGCAGTTCATCCGAGGTCAGGGCATCGGCGCTGACCGGCTTGTTGTCATCCAGTTGAAACAGGTTGAATATCCTTTTCACCAGCCAGTTGATCAGGAAAATAACCGGCAGCAGGATCTTCAACAGGGGCTGGTAGACATAAGACGCAACGAAGGCAATCTTCTCCGTTTTGCTTGCGGCCAGGGTTTTCGGCGTTATTTCGGCGAACAGCAACAACACCAGGGTCAGCACCCCGGTGGCAATGGCGATGCCGACATCACCATACAGGCGTAAACCAATCAGGGTCGCCAGCTGGGTAATGACGATGTTGATGAAATTGTTGCCGAGCAGGATCAGGCTGATCAGCTGATCGGGTTTTTGCAATAAGTCGAAAGCGCGGCGGGCGCCACCGTGCTTTTTTTCCGCCAGGTGCTTCAGGCGGTAACGATTTAGACTCATCAGGCCGGTTTCCGAACCGGAGAAAAAACCGGATAACAGGATCAGGACGACCAGGATGATGAACAGAACACTGATGGGGATTTCGTTCACGAAATGACAGGCTTGAGCTGAGGTCGAGAGTCGGTTGACACTATCTTGCCAGAATCAATTCCAGCACCAGTTTGCTGCCGAAATAAGCCAGCATAATGAACACGAATGAAACCAGGGTCCAGCGGATGGCTATCTTGCCGCGCCAGCCAAACTTGTAGCGACCGAATAACAGGATCGCCAGGATAAACCAGCCGATGATCGACAACACGGTCTTGTGCACCAGCTGTTGCGCGAACAGGTCTTCGACGAAAAAGAAGCCGCTGGCCAGGGCCGTGCTGAGAAAGATAAAACCAAACCCCAGCATCTGGAACAACAGGGTCTCCATGTCGTGCAGCGGGGGCAGGTAGCGGATAAAGCCGCCGGGATGATGCGAGCGGATGGCGTGGTCCTGGTAAGCCAGGGCCAGGGCCTGCAATGCGCTGAGCATGATTAGGCTATAGGCGATGATCGAAATCATGATATGCCACTGAATCAGTTGGCTGGTGACACCGCTGAGCGGTTCGGATGCCGGCATGACCATCGAAAATACGCTGGCCAGGCCACTCAGTGGGAACATGATGATGCCCAGGCTTTCCATTGGCCGATACAGGCTGCTGATTAAAATCTGCGCACTGACCAGCCAGCTGATCAGGGAAAACGCGATAAAGAAACCCAGGTTGATCAGACCATTTTCCTGGTAGATCAGGTGGTTCAGCAACAGCGCCTGCAAAGCCAGGCCGATCAGGGCCGGGGTCAGTACCATCCAGCGTGAGGTCGAGGTGGTTTTTCCCAGGTTTTTAAAGATTAGAACGGCGGACAGGCTGTAACTGAATAGAATGAAAAAACTGAGAAAGGTCACTATTGAATTGGTGTTATTGGATGGATAGCAGAATTCTAGCCCAAATACCCGACAAGTAGAAGTTTCACTATGGTTAGATGCTGACGAATGTGGTTGCGGGCGCTATCATAGTTTTATTGAACTGGTTCACAGCATATTCTGACCGCTTGATGATAGAAACTACCGGGCGGGGCGCTGCAACTTCTCCAGTTTGGGGAAATATTTCCATCGCCGATGGATATTCAATGCATTATCCTTACATATTGCTATATTCTGTTAGAGAATACAGAGGCTTAGGAAAATCTGTCACGGACCTTAAGAATAAATAAAGAGCTGATCAAGACTATATGCAAATCAAGATACTGGGCTGGTCTGGGGGTATAGGTGGTGAACTTCGCACCACATCCTTCCTGATTGACGATGATGTGTTGATCGATGCGGGCACCGGTCTGGGTGACTTACCGCTCAATCAAATGACTGGCATTCGTCATATCTTTCTGACCCATACCCACATGGATCATATCGCCGGCTTGCCCCTGCTGGCGGATAGTATGTTCGGTGTCCATCAGGAACCGATCATCGTGCACGCCCAGGCCGCGACCATCGAGGCCTTGAAGAAGCACGTTTTCAACTGGGTGATATGGCCGGATTTTTCCGAGCTGCCGAACAAGGACGAGCCGACCATCCGTTTCGTGGAAATGCAACCGAACGAGATTGTCAGCATTAATAATCGTGATTTCGAGATGATTCCGGTCAATCATACCGTGCCCAGTGTCGCTTACAGTATCAGCCAGGACGGCCACCGGGTGGTGTTCAGTGGCGATACCACGACCAATGACAGCTTATGGGCGCGGCTCAACGAGTTCGATAATGTCGACCTGTTGTTCGTCGAGGCGGCGTTTGCCAACCATGATCTGGAGATCGCCCGTATCTCCAAGCACTATTGTCCGAGCCTGCTGGCGGCAGACCTGGAAAAGTTGCAGCAGCGGCCGCAGATCTGGCTGACCCATTTCAAACCGGGTGAGGAAGATCTCATCTACCAGGAGTGCCAGCAATCCATCGAGGATTTTCAAGTCCATCACCTGTCCGGCGGCGAAGTATTCAAGTTGTAAAACTCGCGCTATAATCTGCCGCTCAACTCCGAGCACAACCAATCATTATGTTTGACAATCTATCCGAACGCCTCGGTCGTACGGTCAAGAGCCTGCGCGGTCAGGGCCGGTTAACCGACGACAATATCAAGGACACCCTGCGCGAGATCCGCATGGCGCTGCTGGAGGCGGATGTCGCGCTGCCGGTGGTGCGCAGCTTTATCGAGCATATCCGCGAGAAAGCGGTGGGCAAGGAAGTGCTGTCCAGCCTGTCGCCCGGCCAGGCTCTGGTCAAGGTGGTCAATGACGAACTGGTCGCGTTGATGGGACAAACCCATGACGGGGTGGAACTCAACGCCAAGCCGCCGATCGTGATCCTGATGGCCGGCCTGCAGGGTGCCGGTAAAACCACCACCGTCGCCAAACTCGCGCGGCGCCTGGTCGAACAACACAAAAAACACGTCATGGTGGTCAGTGCCGACGTCTACCGTCCGGCCGCGATCGACCAGCTGCAAACCCTGGCCAACGAGGTCAAGGCGACCTTCATTCCCAGTGATCCAGGCCAGAAACCGGTCAACATCGCGCGCGATGCGGTGGCAGAGGCGCGCCGGCAGAATGCCGATGTACTGTTGGTCGATACCGCCGGACGTCTGCATATCGATGAGCAGATGATGGATGAGATCAAGGCCATCCACCAGACGGTCGAACCTCAGGAAACCCTGTTCGTGGTCGATAGTATGACCGGTCAGGACGCGGCCAACACCGCCAAGGCCTTCGGCGATGCGTTACCTCTGACCGGGGTGATCCTGACCAAGACCGATGGTGATGCGCGCGGCGGCGCGGCGCTGTCGGTGCGCCAGATTACCGGCAAACCGATCAAATACATCGGCTCCGGCGAGAAAACCGAGGCCCTGGAGCCATTCCACCCGGATCGGATCGCCTCACGTATCCTTGGCATGGGCGACATCCTGACCCTGGTAGAGGAGGCCCAACAGAAAGTCGACCAGGATAAGGCGAAGAAGCTGGTCCAAAAGGTGCGCAAGGGCAGGGGCTTCGACCTCGAGGATCTGCGCGACCAGTTTGCCCAGATGGAAAACATGGGCGGCCTGTCCAGCCTGATCGATAAATTGCCCGGCGTCGGCGGCAATATCAGCCAGCAACTGCAGAACCCGGAGCATATGAAACAGATGAAGCGGATGGTGGCGATCATCGATTCGATGACCCCGCAGGAACGGCGTAAACCGGAGATCATCAACGGCTCGCGCAAGCGCCGGGTGGCCAACGGTTCCGGCACCCAGATCCAGGACGTCAACCGCCTGCTCAAGCAGCACAAGCAGATGCAGAAGATGATGAAGAAAATGGGTAACAAGGGCGCCATGCGCGGCATGATGCAGCAGATGAAGGGCAAGATGCCGCCGGGGATGCCATTTTAACCCGCTTTTTTCTCCGTCCCGGGCAAAAATAGTCCCCGCAAACCCTTCACAAACGTAACTTTATGGGTACAATACCCGGTTTCCTGACCCGCCGGTGAGGCGGAATACTATTGCCTGTCGGTAATTTAGAGGTTTAATTAATATGGTTTCAATTCGTTTGGCTCGTGGCGGCTCCAAAAAGCGTCCTTTCTATCACGTTGTAGTCAGTGATAGCCGGCGTGCTCGCGATGGTCGTTACATCGAGCGTGTGGGTTATTTCAACCCGGGTGCCCGTGGTGCAGCGGAAGATCTTCGCCTGGACTCTGATCGCATCAACTATTGGTTATCCCAGGGTGCGCAACCGTCTGATCGTGTTGCTAACCTAATCAAATGTGCGGAGAAAGCGGCTTAAACAATCCGCGAACTATGTCATCACCGGATGATGACCTGATAGAAATAGGTCATATACTCGCCGCACACGGGGTAAAAGGGCAGGTTAAGGTGTATTCCAACACCAGCCCGCGCGAGAATATCGTGACTTACAGCCCCTGGGTTCTGGAACAGGCCGGGGAGCAAAAAACCGTCGAAGTGACGGGCAAGCGCCAGGGCAAAAATGTGATTGCCCAGCTCGCAGGTATCGATGACCGTGACCAGGCCATTGGACTGAGCGGGGCGCGTATCCTGATCCGGTCTGAGCAGTTGCCGCAGCTGGAGCAGGGAGAATTTTACTGGTCGCAACTGATCGGCCTGGACGTGGTGTCTACCGAGGACCAGGCATTCGGCAGGGTCGACCATATGCTGGAAACCGGCGCCAACGATGTCATGGTGGTGCAGGGTGACCGGGAACGCCTGATTCCATTCGTGATGGATGAGGTGGTGAAACAGGTAGATCTGGACCAGGGACAGATCATCGTCGAGTGGGATGCCGAGTTCTGAGCAGACCACGGAGTAACTCAGGGCAGGGTACAGCAGATGCGCATTGACGTCATAACACTGTTCCCCGATATGGTACGGACGGTGGTCGAGCATGGTGTCGTCAGCCGTGCCGCGAACCAGGGTCTGCTCGAGCTTAAGCTGTGGAATCCGCGTGATTACACGGTGGACAAGCATCGAACCGTGGATGACCGGCCTTATGGAGGCGGCCCCGGGATGCTGATGAAGGTCGAGCCGTTGCGTGCCTGCATCCGAGATGTCAGGCAGCACAACCCGGATGCGAAACTGGTCTATCTCAGTCCGCAGGGAAAGTTACTGCAACAAGGCCTGATCAATCAGGCAGCACAACAGGCGAATCTGATCCTGCTGTGTGGTCGGTACGAGGGTATCGATGAAAGACTGATCCAACTGGAAGTGGATGAGGAATGGTCGATTGGTGACTATGTCATCAGCGGCGGCGAGCTGGCAGCGATGATCTGTATCGATGCCATTACCCGGCAGCTACCGGGGGCCCTGGGCCACGAGGATTCAGCACAGCTGGACTCTTTCACCAACGGTCTGCTCGATTGTCCGCATTATACGCGGCCGGAACAGGTGGAAGGTCTGAAGGTACCGCAGGTGCTGTTGGATGGCCACCATCAGCAGATCACGGACTGGCGTGACAAGCAGGCGCTGGGCCGGACCTGGCAGCGCCGGCCGGATTTGCTGCAACAGCTTGAACTGGACAGCAGGCAACAGGCATTGCTGGATGAATTTATAGCCGAGACGCGGGCGTCGCGGTCGAACTGATTAAGAGATTATCGAGGAACTATCATGAGTAATATTATCGCTGAACTGGAAGCTGAACAGCTGAAGACAGACTTACCGGAATTCGGTCCTGGCGACACCGTCGTGGTCCAGGTCAGGGTTAAGGAAGGTGATCGTGAGCGTCTGCAGGCGTTCGAAGGTGTGGTGATTGCCAAGCGCAACCGCGGCATCAATTCCGCGTTCACCGTGCGCAAGATTTCCAATGGTGAAGGCGTGGAACGTGTGTTCCAGACCCACAGCCCGCTGGTCGCTGAAATCAAGGTCAAGCGTCGTGGTAAGGTCCGTCGCTCCAAGCTGTATTATCTGCGTGGCCGTACCGGAAAGGCAGCACGAATCAAGGAAAAGTTATAACAAAAATCTGTTTCAGATTTCCCCGAAAGGTGTGTAAGCTTCGCTGCACACCTTTTTTTTGGTCACTATCCAGAGCACTTGTCTATCGCTCCATTTCTGCGTTATTTTCGTACTCAAATGGTCACATATTATTTATATGCTCGACAATAGCTCCTGCATTGGTCTAACTCAGCCCATCCCTGGCCCAGTCCCATTTTCCGTGCGAAAATGCCTTGAACTGAAACAATAGCCAAGTGCTCTGAATAGCGCCCTTATTACATATGAATAGATTTTTTCTTCCGATCCAAACGCTGCTTCTTAGCTATGTGGTTTTTGCTAGCCCTGGTTTGTCGGCTGACCAACAGCTGAATTCGCTGAAAAATATCTCCGCTGCCGGCGCCCCGTTCCTGACCCTGAAGATGCTCGACCAGGCCCAGCCCAGTATCGATCGCGATCTTTACGCGTGGATTCTGTGGGAACAGGAGCGACTGAAAATTCTCAGTGAATGGGAGCAGTGGAACGAGTTGCTGGTGCGGGTGGAGGGTCTGCCGTCAGACATCCCGCTCCAGTTCCAGCAACAGGCCAGCACGTACCAGATCAAGGCCTATATTGCGCTGGGCCAGAACCTGACTGCACGCAGACTGCTGCGTCAGCAATTGTGGCAGGACGAGGCGGGAGAATCGGCGGAATACAAGAGCTGGCGGCAACTGGTCATCGAGACCTATTTGAATGAAGAGCGGACCAATGATGCGCGCATCGCGATGCTCAGGCTGCAACAGGATTATGACGAGTACGACAAGGAATGGCAGTTATTACGGGCCAGAGTGCTGATCAAGGCCGGGCGCTTCGAGGAGGCGATAGATTTATTGAAATCCCGCCTCGACTGGCAGTCGCTGACCCTCAAGTTACTCGCCGAATACCGTAACGGTCTGCATAAGCCGCGCACCCTGTGGGATCTGGCGAAGAAACGCATCGACAGCATCGAGGATGATCAATTACAGCTGGCTTCCTATTGGAGCCTGGCAGTGATAGCCGCCGAATCGATCAACACGGTGAGCCAGGTCATCGCCCTGGAAAGCCGTCTCGGGATCGATCGCCAGGACAATATCACGCCGGCGCCGATCGATGCCGATCAATTGTGGCAGGCCTACCTCGATTACGCGCGCCTGGTCGGCAATCGCAGCGAACTGCTGATGGGCGATGACCAGAGCTGGCTGGAGGTGGCCGACAATGCGCGGCTGATGACACCAATCAAGGCGCGTAGCCTGTACGCCCTGCTGATGACCGAGAGTCCGCAGGAAGATATCCGCAACCAGGCCACCAGTGGATTTCTCAAGACCCTTAAACTGGACCAGCAGGCGCACAGGGTGCTGCTCGACCAGTTGTTCAATCGCAGCCAGCGCTTCTCCGATGCGGCCCAGATCCCGGTGCAAATCCGCTTTGAACTGGTCGACATGGCTTTGAAGAAGGCCGATATCATCGAGGCCACGCGCCTGATGTCGGACCTGAATTCGATTCCGCCGGATACCCGTGAACTCGACTGGCTGCTGCGCCAGGCCCGGGTGTTACTGCTGGGCGGTAAACTGGAGCAGGGCAACGATGTGTTGCTGCAATTACTCCAGCAATACCAGGAACCCAACCAGGAAGACACCGACCGCATCCTCCAGGTCCTGTTTGACCTGCAAAACCTGCAGCTGAATGAGCAGGCGATCCAGCATTTTCGCCGCTTGTTGAACCTGGCCATCGAACCCAAGCAGCGGCGCGAGATCATGTTCTGGATGGGTGACTCGTTCAAGGCGATGGAGGAATACCAGCGGGCGGCGCTGATGTACTTCCAATCGGCCATGTTCACCGGCCCCGACAGTATGGACCCCTGGGCCCAGACCGCGCGTTTCAATGCCGCGGAAAGTCTGCAAAAGGCCGGCCTGGTCGACGATGCGCGGCGGGTCTACGAGTCATTGCTCAAGGTCACCGAGGAGCCGACCCGGCGCTCGGTGCTCAGGCACAAGATCCAGCAACTGTGGCTGACCCAGGATAGCGGCTGATCCGGCCGCTGCAGCGCTTTAACAGCCCCGCAAAATCCCACGATTATCAGCTTGAAATGTGTGGAATTAACCGCATATTCCCCACACGTATGGGCGGCCCCTGGCCAAGTATAAGATTTACATGAGGAAAACAACATGAGTGTTGAAGCCAACAGTGAAACCCGTGGTTTTGAAACCGAGGTCAACCAGCTACTGGATCTGATGATCCACAGTCTCTACTCGAATAAAGAGATTTTCCTGCGCGAATTGATTTCCAATGCTTCCGATGCCTGTGACAAGCTGCGCTTCCTGGCGATTTCGGATGACAAGCTGTACGAGGAAGATATCGACCTCAAGATCAAGATCGCCTACGACCAGGATAAGCGCACGATCACGATCAGCGACAACGGCATCGGCATGAGCCGCGATGAAGTGGTCGAACATATCGGCACCATCGCCAAGTCCGGCACCCGTTCCTTTCTCGATTCGCTGACCGGCGAACAGTCCAAGGATGCCCAGTTGATCGGCCAGTTCGGGGTCGGTTTCTATTCATCCTTCATCGTTGCCAACGAGGTCACCCTGAAAACCCGCAAGGCCGGTGAGAATGCTGACAATGGCGTGCTCTGGCACTCCGAGGGCAAGGGTGAATACAACATTGAAACCATCGATAAACCCACCCGCGGCACCGAGATCACCCTGCATCTGCGCGACGGCGAGGACGAGTTCCTCAATGACTGGAAACTGCGTTCGATCATCACCCAGTACAGTGACCATATCGGCTTCCCGGTATTGATGGACCGCGTGATCGAGCCCGAGGAAGAGGGCGGCGAGACCAGCATCGAAGAAGAGACCGTCAACCAGGCCTCGGCGTTATGGACCCGGCCCAAGAGTGAACTCAGCGACGACGAGTACAAGGAATTCTACAAGCATGTCGCACATGACTTCGAAGAACCGCTGGACTGGATCCACAACCGGGTCGAGGGCACCAACGAGTATACCTCGCTGTTATACCTGCCCAAGCGCGCACCGTTCGACCTGTATGATCGTGAATCCAAGCATGGCATCAAGTTATACGTGCAGCGGGTATTCATCATGGAGGACTCGGAGCAGCTGATGCCGAAATACCTGCGCTTTGTGCGCGGCCTGGTCGATTCCAGTTCGCTGCCGTTGAACGTGTCGCGGGAAATTCTGCAGAGCAGCAAGGTCATCGACAGCATTCGCAATGGCTCGGTGAAAAAGGTGCTTGGCCTGCTCGAGAAAATGGCCAAGAACGATCCGGAGAAATACCAGTCGTTCTGGAACGAATTCGGCCGCGTGTTGAAGGAAGGCCCGGGCGAGGATTTCGCCAACCGCGAAAAGATCGGCAAGCTGCTTCGCTTCGCCTCCACCCAGAGCGATGCCACAGATCAGAATGTATCGCTGGATGATTACATCGCGCGCATGCAGGAAGGCCAGGACAAGATTTATTTCATCGCCGCTGACAGCCATTCCGCGGCCAAGAACAGCCCGCACCTGGAGATCTTCCGCAAAAAAGGTATCGAGGTGCTGCTGCTGTCCGACCGCGTGGATGAATGGCTGACCACCCACCTCACGGAGTACGACGGCAAGCAGTTGCAATCGGTGGCCAAGGGCGAGCTCGACCTGGACAAGGATGACGAGGAATCGAAGAAGGAACTGGAAGAGAAGGCCAAGCAATCCGAGGACCTGATCAAGCGGATGCAGGAGGCGCTCGGGGAAAAAGTCGAGGAAGTTCGTATTTCCAATCGCCTGACCACGTCGCCGGCCTGTATCGTGTTGAATGAGCATGACATGGCGATGCACATGCAGCGCCTGCTGAAAGAGGCCGGGCATGCGATGCCGAGCAGCAAACCGATACTTGAGATTAATGCGGATCATCCTATAGTTAAAAGAATGGGACAGGAAAAATCGGACGCCAAATTCAACGATTGGTCCGATATCCTGTTTGACCAGGCGTTACTGGCCGAGGGTGGTCAACTGGAAGACCCGGCCAGTTTTGTGCATAAATTGAATGAAATGCTGGTAACCATTGCAGAGTAAAGAGCCAACGTTAGCGAAGTTAAGACAATTCATTCGACACCCGTCCTCAGTGCCGATACGGGTTGCTTTGGACCGGGTACAGGATGATGTGGCGCAACACCCCTGCGATGAATTGCATAACGTCAGCCTTGGCGGGCTGGCGTTCCAGTCGCCCGAACCCCTGCCCACCACCCAGATCGTAGAAGTCAGTTTCCCATTACTGGACGAAACCCACAGCTTTCACGGCCGGGTAGTGTGGAGCCGTAAGCTCAAAAACGGTTATGAAATCGGCCTGCAGTTTGACGATTCCGAGCAAATGTATCGCTTACGCATGATCGAGCAGATCTGCCATATCGAGCATTATCGCGAACAGGTGCGGCAACAGGAGGGCAGAGCGATCAGCATAGAACAGGCAGCAAAGGAATGGATTAGCCGATACGCCGATGGCTTTCCATCCCTTGACTCATGACCGATGAAACAGCGTCTACGCCACGCGTAGCCATAATCGGTGCAGGCCTGGCCGGCCTCACCTGTGCCACCGCCCTGAAGGGCTTTGCCGAGGTGACGGTATTCGAAAAAGCGGTATTCGTCGGAGGCCGCATCAGCCGTTACCAGGTGGGTGAATTCAGCTTCAATCACGGCGGCCAGTATTTCACCGTATCCAATCCGCTGTTCCTGAACCTGGTCGAGGCCTGGCAGACCTCCGGCCTGGTCCGCCCCTGGGATGGCTGGATCGTCGAGCTGGACAATGGTCAGCTGATCAACCTGGAAGACCAGACCCAACGTTATACCGGCTACCCGCACATGCAGGCGATTACCGACAGCCTGGCCCATCACTGCGATGTCAAAATCTCATCCAATATCAGCGAAATCGAAAAGCAGGACGATGGCAGCTGGCGTCTGTTCGACAATCGCGGGGTCTACCAGGGCCTGTTCGATGTGGTCGTCATCGCCACCGCGGCACCGGATGTCGCCGACCTGGCGAAAAATATCGATAGCATTGCCGGACCGGCGCGGAATATCGATATGACCATGTGCTGGAGTGCGTTGTTTGTATTCGAGCAACCGCTGTCCCTGCCATTCGATGCGGCTTTCGTGCTCAATTCACCGCTATCCTGGGTTGCGCGCTACCAGGAGGTCAATCCACACAATGAGCATGACCAGGAATGCTGGGTGATCCAGGCCTCGCCCGAATGGTCGCTGCAATATGCCGCGAGTTTCCGCGGGCGGGTCATGCACGCCCTGCTCGATGCATTCTTCGAGGCCTGCGACATACCGTCGGTGAAACCGGTGACCTCCAACGTGCACCTGTGGAAACACGCGTTGCCGATCAACACCCTGGGCCAGGATTGTGTATTTGACGACGCTGCCGCGTTGGGCGCCTGCGGTGACTGGTGTACCTCACCACGCATTGAGGGTGCGGTATTGAGTGGTTTTTCGATGGCCGATCGCGTGATGAAATATCTTCACAGATCTGATGATGCGGCTTAAGGGCCTACTGACATCATTTGGATCATTACTGCCGGGAGACATTTAGTTGCTTAAAAAGGCAGAAGGAGAGAAGTTTAGTATGCTAAATGAACGACTGATAACGCAGTTAAGCGGGAAAATGTACCCGGCCCTTCGAGTTGCGCCTGAAAAAGCGCCACTTTGCGTTGCTCGTTGCTCGTTTGGAGTCACCAAACCACGCGCCTCGCGCCTGAATTGGCACATTTTCAGGGGCAACAGTTACGATACAAATGGTGTCAGTAGGCCCTAGCTATGGCGATTAAAGGTAAATTTGCCCAGTGGGATCAGTTGAAGCCGCTCAACGAGCTGGATGAAAACGATCTGATCTACCTCTACTCCCAGGCAGACATCGAGGAACTGGAGCCGCGCAGCCTGGTGATGGCGGAAACCGGGCAATTGGCTTATCTGCTCGAAGGCGAGGTGTCGCTGTTATCCGGTGGCTTCGTCACCGAATCCTTCACCCATTTACAAAAGCGAGCGCTGAGTCCGCTATTCAACGAGATGCTGGAGGAAGACTCGGCGATCCTGACCAGTCATGGCCGTATCCTGCTGATCGACCAGGAACTGTTCGGCGGGCTTTACTCACAGACCAAGGCTTCATCGACCATCGAGCTGCCGATCATCGACCTCAGCGCCAGTGAGAACGAGCTGTTCCAGCGCCTGCTGCATGCGTTCAAACAGAAAAGGCTGAAACTGCCGGCATTGCCGGAGGCCGCGCTGCAGATTCGCCGGGTCATCAACAATCCCCAGGTCGGCAGCGATGAAATCATCCAGATCGTGCAAACCGATCCGGTCTTGAGTGCACGCCTGGTCAAGATTGCCAATAGCCCGCTGTACGGGACCTGGCGCGAGATCAAAACCGTGCGTGATGCGGTCCGAAGGCTGGGCCTGGAAAACACCAAGAACCTCAGTTTCAGCATGTCGTTCAAGCTGCTGTTCTCGGCCAAGACCAGCCTGATCAAGCAGCAGATCGAGCGCATCTACGAGGAAAGTATCGCGATCGCGTCGATCGCCTATGTCATCACCGAATACCAGGTCCCGAAACTGGACCCTGACCAGGCCCTGTTGAGCGGCCTTATCCAGGACCTGGGCCTGATCCCGATATTGAAATACATCGATGAACATCCATCGCTGATGCAAACGACCGAGCAGTTGGGGAAAACCATCGATAACCTGCAATTACCGATCAGCACCCTGATCTTCCATGAATGGAATTTCGATCCCGAATTCCTCGAGATCGTCAAGCATGGCAAGGACTGGACCCGCGATATTGGCGACGAAGTCGATTACTGCGATATCATTATCGCCGCGCGTTTGTTTTACCTGCAGCAGCAGGATGAACTGCCGGTGCCGGACCTGTACCAGCTGCCTGTCATCGACAAGCTCGGCTTGTACGAATATCAGGACGACGGCCAGTTCTTTATCGACAAGGCCGAAGAAGAAATTCAGAACATGCGCAAATTGCTGCAAAGTTTCTAGTGCAGACTGCAATCATTCAGTTGCTGCGCAAAAGCCGCTGCTAACTCCTGACGTTAGCAACCGCCTTGTGCCACATCCTGATGTGCTCGTCCCGTTCCTGTTGCTCCATAGCCGGTTCAAATACCCGTTCAGCCTGCCAGTGAGCACTGATTGATTCGATCGATGGATACAGGCCAATCTGCAGTCCTGCCAGATAGGCTGCACCGAGCGCGGTGGTTTCGATGACCTCGGGTCTTTCCACGCTGATGTTGAGAATACCGGCGAGGTAATCGCACATCCAGTTGTTACGTACCATCCCACCGTCTACGCGCAGCCGGGTTGGACGAATGCCATCATTGCGTTTGGCTTCCAGCAAATCATAGGTCTGATAACACACCGATTCGAGGGTCGCTCGCACCAGTTCCTGGGGGCCGGTATCCCGGGTCAGGCCAAAAATAGCGCCACGTGCATCAGGATCCCAGTAAGGCGCGCCAAGTCCGGTAAATGCCGGCACCAGGTAAACGCCGCGGTTGGATTCCAACGCGGCCGCCATCGCCTCGGTCTGCTCCGCTGAGTCTATGATCCCAAGTCCATCGCGCAACCACTGCACACCCGAGCCGGCGATGAAGATCGACCCTTCCAGTCCATAGGTGGTATTACCGTTGATGCGGTAGGCGACCGTGGTCAGCAACTTGTTATTGGACACCAGTGCCTGATCGCCGGTGTTGAGGATCATGAAACAGCCGGTGCCGTAGGTGCTTTTGAGCATCCCCGGCTCGAAACAGGCCTGGCCGATCAACGCCGCCTGTTGATCACCGGCGACGCCGCTGATCGGGATTTCCACCCCCAGCAGTGCTTTGTCGGTGACGCCGAAATCGGCAGCGGAGTCACGCACATCGGGCAATACCGCCGCCGGGACCCCGAACAGGTCCAATAACTCCTGGTCCCAGGTCTGCTCGTGGATATTGAACAACATGGTGCGCGACGCGTTGGTTGCATCGGTCGCGTGCACCTGGCCACCGGTCAGGCGCCAGATCAGGAAACTGTCGATGGTGCCGAAAGCCAACTCACCCTGTTCGGCGCGTTGGCGAGCGCCCTCGACATGATCCAGAATCCAGTTAACCTTGGTCGCCGAAAAATAAGGGTCCAGCAGTAAACCGGTCTTGGCGGTAATCGTCGGACCCTTGCCCTGGGCGCCTAGCTGATCACAGAACGCTGCGGTACGCCGATCCTGCCAGACGATGGCATTATAGATTGGCTTGCCGGTGGCGCGCTCCCATACCACCGTGGTCTCGCGCTGGTTGGTGATGCCGATAGCGGCGATTGGATAATTTTTTTCACCGGCATGAGCGATGACATCCCTGACCGTCGCCAGGGTGGTTGACCAGATATCCTCGGGATCATGCTCGACCCAGCCGTCATCCGGGAAATGCTGGGGAAATTCGAGTTGAGAGCTGAAAACCACGTTGCCTCGATCGTCGAACAACATCGCACGTGAACTGGTGGTACCCTGGTCAATGCTCAACAGATATTGCGTCATCGAGATGCCCTCCAATAATTATAAATTGCCGGCTTGCTCCTGTAGCTCTTGATCGGAGCGGTTAAAGTATTCATCGTACTTGGCTTGCGCCTCTTCACCAAACAGTTTCTCACAGACCTCGAACAGGCCCTTCGATTGTCTCAGGGTATCCTGCGACACGAGCAATTCGAACTTGGATCGACGGCGCAGATAATCCTCCAGCTTGACGATCATCTCATATTCCGCCAGGTAGTCGATTTCGCAACGACGGATACCGGAGCCCTCGATCAGGGTATCCGCCATGGTCGCATCCTTTTCAATGCTCTCCAGCATCGGCAGCGCGTGTTCACCGTAGCGCCGCCACAAACGCTCACTGAGCATTTCACCGGTATCGCTGGCGATAATTTCGTCGACGCCGAGCTTGTGTGCATGCTTGAAAAATTGTGTGCGCACCGACTTTTCCGGTTCTCCGTACCATCTTTTTGGCAGCTCATCGAGGTCGATCCCGAGCCGTTTGACGTCCTCGTAGATCTCTTCGCCAACGTTCAGGCAGTCGGTCAGCTTGCCGCCGAAAATACTGATATGCTTGAGTTCCGCGGAAGTTTCTATTTCGTGCTTGCGCGATAATTGCAGAAAATCGCCGGAGGATTTCTGGCCTTTCTTGATCACCAGCGGGCGCACCCCCCAGCGCTCGGCGAACACGTCCTTGGCCTGCAACGGCGTTTCCAGGTCGAGACGCGAGTTGATGTTGGATAGGACAAATTCGCGGTCTTCATCCGTGACCTGGGTAATCGGCGATTCGACCGGTGTATCGGTGGTACCGATACAGGTGCGATTGGCCATCGGGATCGCAAAGAACAAGCGGCCGTCATCGGCGAAAAATGCCAGCACCCGGTGTTCGCGTGACAAGCGTGGCACGATCAGGTGGATACCCTTGGAGAAGACATGCTGGTATTCGGTTTCCACCCCGGTCATCGCGTTGTGCTGATCGACAAAAGGGCCGGCCGCATTGATCAATAGCTTGCTGCGAATGTCGAATTTTCTGCCGCTCACCTGGTCCTCGACGGTGGTGATCCAGCGGTCGTTTTCATGTCGGGCTCCGACCGATTTAACATAGTTGGCGGCTATGCAGCCCTTGTTCATCGCATCACGCACGAAATTGAACACAAAGCGTGCATCGTTGTCATGCAGGAATGCATCGGAGTATTCGATGCCGCCGGAACTGTCATCGATATTGACCAGGGGTTCCGTGATTTTGATCTTGCTGGTAGACAGCAGCCGTGGAATCCGCGTTCTGCCGCGACCCAACAGCCAGTAAAACCAGGTACCCAGGATCATGAACATCGGGTGAAAGCGAAATCCCCTGGAAACGGTGGTCAGGAAGCGGATCTCCTTGACCGTCGATGGGAAGCTGCGCAGCAGTTCGTTACGGGATTTACACAGATCGTTGACCAGTCCGATCTCGTAGGTTTCCAGGTACTTGATGCCGCCCCAGATCAGGTTCGAGGACTGCTGGCTGGTGAAGCTGGAAAAATCCTGGGCATCGATCAGGCCGACCCGGGCACCGCTGCTGGCCAATGCCGCGGCTGAGACCGCGCCATTGATGCCGGCACCGACAATCAGCACATCGAGTTCCTGAGAGGCGAGTTGGTTGATGTTTTTTTGGCGCAGTTTCATTCGGTTGTTTCAAATTAATAAGAGCAGAGAAATACTATTGGTTTATACATACCTGAACACAAACACGAACCAGGCAATGGTCAGGGCAAGCCCGCCCCATAGCGGCGGGCCTAAGATGGCCAGGTAGCCCAGGTTGATAAAACCGGTGCCAAGCCAGGAAATGAACAGGCGGTCACCACGGGTGGTATCCAGGCCGAAGATCCCGCGCCGTGGGTTGCCACCGGGGCTGAAATGCTCCCACACAATCATCGTGACAATCGACGATAGCACCACGATGAAGAAGGCCGCGGTCGGCCAGGTCCAGGCCATCCAGGATAATCCCATAGTATTTCCCTCCGTTAAACCCGGCCGAGGGCAAAGCCCTTGGCAATATAGTTACGTACAAAGTATATGACAATCGCCCCGGGAATAAGTGTCAGCGAACCCGCAGCAGCCAGCAGGCCCAGTTCATAACCGGAACTGCTGGCGGTACGTGTCATCGTCGCCGCGATCGGTTTGGCCTCGACCGAGGTCAGGGTTTTCGCCAGCAGCAATTCCACCCAGGAGTACATGAAGCAGAAGAACATCGCTACGCCGATACCCGCGGCAATGGTCGGAACGAATATGCGCAGGAAAAAGTGCCAGAATGAGTAACCGTCCAGGTAGGCGGTTTCATCGAGTTCCTTGGGTACCGATGACATGAAGCCCTCGAGTATCCACACCGCGAGCGGAATATTGAACAGGCAATGGGCGATGGCGACGGCGATATGGGTGTCGAACAGGCCGATCGCCGAGTACAACTGGAAGAAGGGCAGGGCGAAAACCGCGGGCGGTGCCATGCGATTGGTCAATAACCAGAAAAACAGGTGCTTGTCACCGAGGAAGCGATAGCGTGAGAAAGCGTAGGCCGCCGGCAACGCAACCATCACCGAGATCACGGTGTTGATGACGACATAGATGATCGAGTTGATGTAACCGTTGTACCAGGTCGGGTCGGTGAA
>JASJBV010000063.1 GCA_030066335.1 Gammaproteobacteria bacterium | reverse complement strand
GAGACCATCCTGCTTGAACTCAACCGTGATGGCGAGCGGTTCACCGCCAGCGTCCCGCGCGGTCCGCTGGGTATCTCGATGTCCGCGGTCGTTTTCAAGCCGGAGTAAAAACCAGCTCAAAAGTTTATTTAAGGTGAGGGAAAAAACTGCGCTCTTTGAGATAGGGGTGGTATTCCAGTGCCTGCAGCATATTTTGCTGGGCCAGCGCAGGTTTGCCCTGCAGTAAGCGGATAACCGCACGACCGGCCATGGAAGCGAAATGCCTCGGCTCGAGCTCCAGGGTCTTGGCCACGTCCCACAATGATTTTTCATACTCGCCCTGGTGGAAATATACCGTGGCGCGTTGATTCCACACCTCGGCATATTCCGGCTTCAACGCAATCACCTGGTTCAGGATCTCGATGGCGCCGTTGAAATCGTACTGATTACGTTTTTTTACCGCTTGCTCCATCAGCGCGTCGATCTTGCTATCACCCGATTCGAACCAGCGTAACCAGATTTTATGCTCGTACTCGCGCGCGGTGCTCTCATCGGGTGCATCCTTCAATCCGAGAAATAACTGATCGAGACTCTCGTTATCTGCCATGACCGTACCGGCAACGGCCCATTGCAGTAGAATCAACAGGAAAACAGGATAGGTGACAGACTTGTTCATGCTGCTTAGAGGGCAGGGCAGCGGATAAGGTTCAGTATGCTGAGGAAAACCCCAGGCTCCCCCGGGTCTCGGTAGTGAGGATGCCTTAACCTGGTTTGTTGGCAGGTTGGCGTTTTTTCATCTTGGGTTTGCGGGTCCTGACCAGCGAGAAGTAGAAGATGGCTCCCTGGTCGGGTTCGGCCTCGGCCCAGATCTTACCGCCATGCCGATTCAGAATACGTTGGACCGTGGCCAGACCAATACCGGTGCCCGGAAACTCGGTAACCCGATGTAGACGTTGAAACGCACCGAATAGTTTGTCTGAATGCTTCATGTCGAAGCCGACACCATTGTCTTCTATGACAAACACCTTGGGATTGTCCGCTGATCGATCGAAGCTGATCCTGGCCTGTTCCTGATCGGCGGTAAACTTCCAGGCGTTGCCAATCAGATTGTCCAGCATGACCCGCAGCAAGCGCGGATCACCCTCGACGACCAGGTCCTTGCCATGCACGAAATCGACCTGCCGGTCAGGGTCACCGTTGCGTAATTCCTCGATGACCTGTTCTGCCAGTTCCGCTAAATCCACCTTTTCATGCGAGATTTCATTGCGATTGACCCGCGATAGTTGGAGCAGGTCATCAATCAGCTGGCCCATGCGTTGGGCACTTTTACGCACCCGGTTCAGGTAGTCCCGGCCATGCTCATCCAACTTGTCGGTATAATCCTCGAGCAGGGCCTGGCTGAAACCATCGATCGAGCGTAATGGAGCGCGTAGGTCATGCGAAACCGAATAGGAAAAGGCCTCCAGTTCCTTGTTCACCGCCTTCAGTTCGGAGGTACGCTTCTTCACCCGTAACTCCAGGTTGACGTTGAGCTCCTGCACCTTTTTCAATAATTCATCGCGTTGTTGCTCGGCTTTGCGGCGTTCGGTAATTTCATTCGCCTCGATCAGGATATACTTGAGGTTGTGCTCATCATCCAGGATCGCGGAGGTGGTCGATTGTGCATAGTGAATGCCGCCGTCCGCGTCCATGAAGGGTTCAGTGTCACGGATTGGCTGGAAGTCTTTTTTGAGGGCGGCAAAGCGTTGTTGCCAGACTTCCTGGATTTCCGGCATCTGTTCCCAGAACGCAGCCTGCCAGAACGGCCTGCCGACAACCTGGTCCCGCTGGATCTTGCCGATCTTGAGTGGCAGGTCATTGACCTCCAATGCCACGCCGTCGGCATCGAGCAGACAGATGAACTGGTATTGTTGATCAAACGCAATTCGATAGCGTGCCTCGCTCTCGCGCAGGGCCTGTTCTGCTTCTTTCAGATGGGTGATATCGATCAGGGTCGCGATGACCATATTGTGATCTTTTTCCAGGTCCAGGGTCGCCGCCGACAACAGCAGGTTGCGCGGTTCACCGGATTTATTCAGGATATCCATCGGCACAGCGCTGACGATGCCATTGGCCCGGAGATCCTCGGCTACTTTTTGTTGTCCTTCCGGGTTGATCCACAGGTTCTTTTCATAGATGCTGGAATTGAGTAATTCGTCGCGGCTGTAACCGGTGATATCACAATACTTGTCGTTGAATTCCAGTCTCAGGCCCTGGTCGAGGTCGACCAACTCCATCGCGACGTCCTGCTGATAGAATGCCTTGGAGAATTTTTCCTCGCTCTCGCGCAATTGCTGTTCGATCTGGCGGCGTATGGTGATGTCACGACCGACCCCGATGATAGAGCGTACCTCGCCCTTGTCATCGAGGATGGCATTGTCCTGCCAGCCCAGCCAGTGCCAGCCATCCTCGGTCATCGCGCGTTGTTCGATATAGCAGGAGTAGGGCGGGCGCTGCAGTGCTTCCATCGCCTTCGCCGTCGCTGCCTGGTCATCTTCATGGACCAATGGCATGAAGGTATTATTCAGCAGTTCCTCCTCGGTCTTGCCAAATAATCGGCAATAGGAGGGACTGACGAAGAGGAAATGACCCTCGGGATCGACCTCGACCACCAGGTCCGACTGGTTCTCTACCAGCAAGCGATATTTTTCCTCGCTTTTGATCAACGACTCCTGCACCCGTTTACGATCCGTGACATCGGTATGGGTACCCACCATGCGCAAAGGCTTGCCGGCCTTGTCATAGGCAAAGATTCTGGCGCGGGCGCGGACCCACATATAAGTTCCGGCCTTGCGCCGAAAACGGAATTCGATGTCGAATTTATCCAGGATTTCCTGGCTGAATTCCAGCGCGGTCTGTTCTGCCATCGCCACGTCGTCAGGGTGTACCCGTGCCCGCCAGTTTTCATAACTGGCGGAAAATTCATTGGGACGGTAACCGGCCATGGTGTAGTAACGATCATCGAAGGTCACTTCATTGGTTTTGAGGTTCCAGTCCCAGATACCATCGTTGGTCACCGTGCGCGCCTTGTCCAGACGATCCGTGCTCTCCAGCAAATTATGTTGTTGTGAAGCTATGGCCCGATCGACCCGGGTCAGGTAGCGGTAAAGAAACCCGGTCAGGATTAACGTAATGAAGAAAGTGGCCGCGGCACTGATACTGATCCAGTAGCGATAGGTGGCGACCGGCTCGGCTATGTCATGCAGCAAGACCAGGTCGGCTATGGCTCTGCCCGCGATATCCTCCAGCGGCAGGATACTCAACAGTGCCGGTTTGCCCTGCAACTCGATCTCATAGTTATGGCCGAGTTGATGATCATGGGGATCAGCCAGCTTGAGATCATGTAATTCATCCTGGTGGTGGAAGTGACCATCATCCGGCTCGCCATGCCGATGAAATCGATCGAGGAAGTCGACGATGGCCGGGGTAGTGGTATAGGTCAGGAGGGTGTCCTCGAAACGTTCCCAGGGATATTTATCGAGGTGGTCGGGATCAGCATGCCCTTCTTCCCAGGCTGCACGGTTTACCTCGGACTTATGTATCAATAAGCCGATGTCGACATTTTCCAGGGATTGCAGGTTGGGCAGGATGGCTTCCATTTCCTTGCCCAATTCCATGTAACCAATCACGTTATCGTCCTGAACCACCGGGGTGACGACGCGTAAGGTGAAGTTGCCGAATGGACCCAGTTCCAATCCCGAGGTGGTCCGGCCCGAATCCTGGGCCCGTTGCATGGTCACGCGGTCGATCAGGTCACCATAACGCTGGGGTTGATGCAGGCGTACCAGGTTAGTGCCGTCGGGCTTGTGAAAATAAAAATGGGTAATGCCCTGGTTGGTCAGTAGCCGTTGATATTCCGGGGCGAAAGTCTGCAGCATCTGCTCGCGTTGCTGGTATTTGAGCATGGGAGCCAGGTCAATTTCGGTCAGGATCAGGCTCTCTAACGCGATCAATAACTGGGTTTGACTGTCAATGGTCAAATCCAGTGTGCGTAAGGTATTTTGGATGAATTGTTCACTGCTAATATTGAGCTGCCGCTGATGCAGTGCAGACAAGGCCAGGAAAAAGCCGATGACCAGCAATACCAGGCTGGTGACCAGTGGTAGCATCAAGCGCTTGGATAACGGCTCGATGAATAGTCTAGCCGGGTTGGCTTTCAAACACTTGTCTCCTTTAAGCTCATCCTGGGTGTGTTATCAGTTGGCATCTTGATATTTGGGTTGTGGGAAAACGCCAAGTTGGATAATGGGTAATGATTATTTATTTTGTATAAGTTATAACTCATTTTAGCGCATTCCTCCATAGTGCAGGGGGTGCGAGGATAAACTTCCCGATTGTTGGAGGGATAAGAAACTGCCTGATAAACAAGAGTACAGCCTGATCTGTCATGCTCTGATCAGGGTCATCTCGGCATATCAAGTAATTCAACAAAGCGTCTGCGCAATCGATTCCGTACTGCGGAGCAAGCTGTGAATAAAGGGGAAGATGGACGAAAAATCCGAATGTTACGACATCATTACTATCGGCGCTGGATCATCTTTGCCCGCTGTTACCGCAGCGGCGACTTGTCGCGTATACCGCCAGCCTGTCGCTGGCACCGGTCGCTGAATTAAGCCGGTGATGACAGAACAATTCCATGTTCTGGCGCTGGACCTGGGTAGCTTTTCCGGGCGCTGCCTGCTGTTCGATCAACAGGGTCGGCTGATCGATAGTGCCCAGCAACCGATCACGCTCAATCGCATCAGCCCGCGCTGGGTGGAACAGGATGCCGCGCAGATTGTGCAGGTGATGCAGGCGACCCTGGACCAGGTTCTAGGTCGACATCAGGCTAGCTCTGTACTTATCCTCGCCGCCGGTATCGCGACCCAGCGCTCCAGTATAGTCGCCTGGAGACCCTCTAACGGCGAGATTCTGAGCCCGGTGTTGAGCTGGCAGGATACCCGGGCTTACCAGAACCTGGAGCGTTTCCAGCAGCAGGCATCATGGATCCAGCAACTAACCGGTTTACGCCTGACTGCCCATTACGGGGCGTCGAAGATGCAATGGTTGCTGGAGCATAATCCACAGGTGGCAGCGGCGGCAGCTGCACAGGATTGTGTCATTACCCCGCTGGCGAGCCTGATCCTGTTCCATATTTGCCAGGCACCAAATATCCTGATCGATTCTGCCAATGCGGCAAGAACCCTGTTATGTAATCTATTGCAACAGGACTGGGAGCCGCAATTGACTGAATTGTTCAATATCGATCACAAGCTGTTACCACGGGTCATGCCAATCCAGCATGACTATGGCACCATAAAGCAAAGTCAGATCAGGGTGATGAGCATCAATGGCGACCAGACGGCTGCCCTGTATGCCAATGGCCCGACCCGCAGGAGCAGCCTGTATATCAACCTGGGGACCGGTGCTTTTGTATTGACCCCGATAAGCGAAGACCTGCTGCAAACAGAGGCATTTCGCCAAAGTGGATTATTGGCGGGCATTTCACGTAGCGATGCGGAAACCAGGGAGTATTACATCGAGGGTACGGTCAATGGTGCCGGTGCGGCGTTGGACTGGCTGCAGAATACCGATCCCGCGATCGATATTGAGCGTTACCTGCAAACACCCATCCAGTCAAAACCGGAACATGGCGTGGTATTTATCAACGCGGTCGGCAGTATTGGCTCACCGCTGTGGCGTAGTGATTTACTCCCCGAGTTCATCGATGACAATGGCCGGGCAGCAGATCGGGTCAGCGCGGTGCTGGAGAGTATTGTGTTTCTGCTGATGCTCAATATCGAAGCGATGGTAAAGATTAAAACCGCGTTGGAGCGTATCGAAATTAGTGGCGGCTTATCCAATAATGATTATATCTGCCAGTGCCTGGCGAACCTGAGCGGATTGCAGGTGGTGAAACAACAAACCACCGAGGCCACGGCGCGGGGCATTGCCTGGCTGGCGATGCCGGATCATTCGCACTGGATCAATCCGCCGGAGGGTGAATTTTTTCAACCACAGAGCGATACCCACCTGCTCGGTCGCTACCGCAAGTTCACCCGGCATCTGAGCTAGCCACTGACCCGGTTAGCGATTACCCCAGATTTTTGCCACCGCCTGGTCGCTACCGAGTGAGGCAACGATCAGGCAAACCAGGCCGACCACGAAAAAAACGATCACCGGAATCAGAAACCCGTAACCCTCGGCGCCAAATGAAAACAGCAGGCTGGTGATCGCGAGGGCACAAAACAAAATGCCGACCACCAATAAGATGATCCGATTCATCGGTTTGTAGGCGTAATCCTGTTGGCCGTTTTCAAAGTGTCGGAGAATAAACCAGAATGTTTTTATCAGGACCTGTTTCATTACTTAAACTCGATGGTCGAGCCCGGGGTGATGGAATCGCCGGTCAACGCAAACAATACGTGGCTGTCGAACGGCATCAAAGGCAGACAATAGTCGCTATCCTAACCCATCCGGGCCTGGTTGATCCATAGCGCAAGTTCGTTGTTGAGCATGAAAAATTCTATGATGCTGATCACAGCAATCGAATATGCCGAATTGTACCCACAAAACCGGGTGTTGTTGTTGGCCGCCCTGGTGGTCGATCAGCGCTATCCAGCGCTGCCCGACTCTCCGCACCGCTCGTTGTAGCTTTATCTGTTCAGCATAATTGACCACTAATCCGCATTCGTTGGTAAAACAGAGGATAAAGGCTTGGTTTTTCAAAGATCTCTACTAATCTCGGATAATCAAACGTATGATTTGGCTGCATTCAATCGCTACTTCTGTTGATAACCTGCATTTCTATTGCGCGAAGTGATATAGTCGATTGGTGCTAACTATACGGCTTGGTTTTCATTCATGGCTTGGCAGAGGTTATTGATATTTCATGCAGCGTATCAGATGGGTTTCTTATGAATCGGCATTTCTCAAGCCACAGCGAGAATGTGGGCTAGTGTTTAAGTGGGCAGCAGCATGGTGAATGATCAGGACAAGGCAGAATCAAAACCAACTAATCAGAAGGCTGGAATTAGTCTTTCAATCCGTCTGGTACTGACGATGGCGCTGAGCGCAGTGGTGGCTATCGTGTTGGGCTCGGCAGTGTTGTACCAGGTTCAGTTCAAGGCCGAGTTGGAGCATATCAATAACAACCTGCAGGAATTGGCCAAAACCGCGCAACAATCCGCGGCAATCTCCGCCTATCTGAGTGACAAAGAGCTGGCCAAGGAGATCATTACCGGTTTAGCCGGCAATGATATCGTCGACGGTGTGCTGATTATCAGCAATGAGCGGGTACTACACTCAGGCGGTAAAATTACCCAGAATGGCAGTACTTTGTCGCAACGCTACACATTGACCTTTCCTTTTATCAACGGCGAGGTAGTCGGTGAATTAATCATCAATCCCAACAACGATTTCATGCAAATGCGCGCCAGTGATAATGCTACAGGTTTCGTTTTCACCATGGTGATTTATACCCTGTTGTTGATTGGGATACTGATTCCTTTACTTACCTGGCAACTGACTTTACCGCTGAAGAAACTGGCGTTGCAGATAGCCAATGTAAAACCCGGCACTTCCAATCGTCTAAAAAGCCTGCAATCACACCGTAACAATGAAATTGGTTTGCTGGTTGAGGGAACCAACCGGGTATTGAAATTGGCTCAGGAGGCATTGCTGGAACAGCATAAGTTACGTCAGTTCGTGGAAAAATTACAAAACCAGTCACGCCTGGTTTTCGACCATTCCAGCACCAGCATTGCCCTGATCGATTTTACCGGGAAAACCCGCACCGCCAACACGGCGTTCAAAAAACTGTTCGGCGAGAAATACTTCCAGGCCACCGCTAAACACCCACCGGCGAAACTAGCCGAATTTTTTGCAGATGAAGATTTGTTCAACCAGTTGATGAAAAAGGCGTTACTGGCCAAGCATCCCATCGGTGAAGATCTCCAGGCCAAGTCCGACGGTGACGATGAAAGTCGCTGGTTCCATTGTGTTTTCGCCAAGGTCCATGATAAGAGTCTTGGATCTTTTGTTGAGCTCATCATGTACGATACTTCGGAAAGGCTGCGGGGTGATCAACAGGGAAATAGATCAGCGCTGTACGATCCGTTAACCAAGCTGTTGAATCGTCGGGCAGGTATAGAGCGGATGCAATCTGCGCTGGAGAATGCCTACGCCAAGGGGACCCAGTGCGCCCTGTTGATGATAGACCTGGACAAATTCAAGCTGATCAATGATGTGCAAGGTCAGGAGGCGGGTGATCAGGTGTTACAGGAGATCGCGCGCAGAATGCACACCTGTGTCCGCGGTGAAGACATGATCATCCGCTGGGGCGGTGATGAATTTGTCATCTTTATCGAGGGCAGCAGAGGCAAGCTTGACCCGGTGCCTATCGCCAAGAAGATTGTCAAAAACCTGCCGACGCCGATTGATCTGACCAATGGCAAACAGGTTACAGTGGGCGCCAGTGTGGGTATATCACGCTTTCCGGAGAACAGTGATGACCTGGTTGATCTGATTGAAATTGCCGACCAGAAAATGTACGAGGTAAAAAATCAGGGCCGCAACGGTTACCAGATTGCCTCTTAATCGTTTCAGGTCACTTATCCAGGCTTGCCCCGTGCAGGCTTCATCGACTCCCTCGCCATACTTAATTTCGTTGCGCAATTCTCTATTCCGTTATTAATTCCCCTGCAACTGAGAGGGATATCCAACCGGGGCTAATTGCCCTGCCTGATCCCTGCAAAGATCCAATCGTGGAAGTAAATTCAGCCCATATTTTGTACGGATTAATCCAGTTCTTTGTTATTTTTAGGACATTTTTTGGACATCCCATAAAAAAAGCTAATTGCACCGATAAATTGTTGATATTCAATAACTTGAAATTGATGAATCGCAATTATTTTGGGTTATTTTGGGCCTTGGAGATGACTAATAAAAGAAAAAAATATAAGATAAATTTTCGACTGAGAAATTGATCAAGGTTAAACTAGCTTTCAGCTGGAAAATTGATCTATGTTAGTTCTAAGCGAGTTGTTATTTGGTTATGATTCGCTGGGTATAAGATTATCAATCAAATAACAACTACCGGCACGCATTAGCAGCCGGATTCACGTAAACATAATAATAGAGGCAACAAACCATGGGTGATTTATCTCCTGAAGAAGAAAAAAAGGTCCTTGAGTCCTCCCCGAAGGGCACGATGACCTTATTGATCATATTCGCAATTGCAACAATCCTAGGTTGGTTATACATGTATTTCGGCATGTTCCTGACCCACGGTCCGGTGAACTAGGAGGCTGGCATGCATATTGATGAAACAGAAAAAAGATGGGTTTGGATAACCATCATCATGACCGCCATCATGGTCGGTGTTCTCACCGCCTATGCTGTCGGTAGTAACGTTCATCCCCCCAGTGGTTTTGAGCCGATAGATTCGACCCGCCTGCACGTCGAGGGTGAATTTATGGAGGAAAACCTGGGCGTCAAGACCAATCCTGATGGCAGTATTACCCTGACCATGGTCGCTGCACGTTATGGTTTTTACCCCTCCTCGATAGAAGTACCGGTAAATACCCCGGTCAAGATTCGGATTGCTTCGGCTGATGTACTGCACGGTGTTCACGTGCCCTTCACCAATTACACCACCATGGTGGTGCCTGGTTATGTCGCAGAGGTCAATACCGAATTCCAGAAGACCGGCGATTTCAGCCTGCTGTGTAACGAATACTGCGGGTTGGGACATGATCACATGTGGTCTCGTCTGAAAGTCGTTGAGAAGTCCGGATCATAGGGGAGATACCATGGCAACTACTACAGCTTCAATGCAAGAAAACCTGTCCGAATCCAAAGGACAGCATTCGGTCAGCCTCGGCCTGGCCAATTTCTGGGTGGCTATGATCTTCCTGGTCGTGGCCCTTATCCTCGGTGTCTACCAGGTGGCCGAACGCAGCGGATTCTTTCCGGCGCTCGAATCTCCAACCCTTTACTTTGCCTCGGTTTCGACCCATGGCGTATTGATGGGATTTGTCCTGACCACCTTCATGATCATGGGCTTCGGCTATTATGCCGCGACCACCAGTCTGAAAATGTCCCTGCCGGGTAAAGGCTTTGCCTGGTTTGGTTTCTGGCTGGCCCTGGTCGGGGTGCTGATCGCCGCGGTGCCGCTGCTGACCGGTAATGCGTCGGTACTCTATACCTTCTATCCTCCGCTGGTGGCGCATCCGGCCTTCTACATCGGTGCGACCCTGCTGGTGGTCGGATCCTGGGTTTGGTGTATCGAGATGATCTGGATGATGATGATCTGGAAGAAACAGCACCCGGGTGAAGCGGTTCCCCTGGTCCATTTCGGTAACACTGCCAATGCGGTCATGTGGTTATGGACCACCATCGGTGTCGCCTCGGAAATGCTGTTCCAGCTGATTCCCTGGTCTCTGGGTCTGCTGGAAACGGTCGATGTCGGCCTGGCGCGGACCCTGTTCTCCTGGACCCTGCATGCGATCGTATATTTCTGGCTGTTCCCGGCTTACATCGCCCTGTACACAATCATGCCCAAGGCTATCGGCGGTAAGCTGTTCAGTGATGAGATGGGCCGCATCGCCTTTGTCATGCTGTTGGTGTTCTCGGTGCCGATCGGTTTCCACCACCTGTACATGGATCCCTTCCACCAGGCTGGTTGGAAATTCGTCCACATGTTCGGTACCTTCATGGTAGCCCTGCCCACCCTGTTCACCGGCTTCACCGTCATCGCCTCGATGGAGATCGCCGGTCGCCTGCGCGGTGGTAAAGGCTTGCTGGGCTGGATCGGCGCCTTGCCCTGGAAAGAGCCAATGATGGCTGCATCCGGCCTGGCGATGATTATGCTGGCATTCGGTGGTTTCGGCGGCATGGTCAATGCCAGTTATTCGCTGAACACCATGGTCCACAATACCCAGTGGGTAACCGGCCATTTCCACCTGATCTTCGGTGGTACCGTCGTCGTCATGTACTGCGCGATTCTTTACCATATGTTTCCACGCATGCTGGGAAGGCAGTTGTATTCCAAGTCAATGGCGGTCAAACAGCTATGGTTATGGACCATCGGCATGTTCGTACTGACCATCCCCTGGCATGTGATCGGTGTGCTGGGTCAACCCCGCCGCATTTCATCCACCCCTTACGATACCCCGCTGGTACAACAATGGGATGTGCATGAGGGCGCGATGATCGTCGGTGGCGCGCTGCTGCTGCTGTCCGGCCTGATGCTGGTGTGGAACCTGCTGAAAACCCATAGTGCACCGCAAGAGGCATCGGCGATGGAATACGCAGAGCCGATTCATGCAGCCCCGCGCGTACCTCACCTGCTCAACAGCTTTGCATTCTGGAACGTGGTGATCCTGATTTACATCGTCGCCAGCTACGGCTATCCGATAGCCCAGTTCTTCCTGAATCCAACGTTTGGCGCAACACCTTGGGGGGTTTAATCATGAAAAAAATAACAACGATTGCTTTAATGCTGTGTTTCTCCGGTGTCGCCTTTGCCGAACCATCATCCCTGGTCGCCTATGACAAGGAAACCCGGGCCCTGATCCGTTCCGGCGACGTGGAGAATGGTAAAGTCCTGGCTGACGATGGCTGCCAGAAGTGCCATGGTATGGATGGACTGTCTGAAGATACCGACGATCCGAACATCACCGGTATGTCAGCGACTTATATCTTCAAGCAATTGAAGGATTACCAGAACAAGAGTCGCGATGAACGCGGTATGTACCGGGCGGTACGTAAGCTGAGTGACCAGGATCTGGCGGATGTGTCGGCCTACTATGCGACCATGCCGATGCCGCCGAAAGCTAATCCTTCGGCAGAACCTCCGGTGCTGGTGCACAAGGGTGATCCCTCGCGCATGCTGCGCTCCTGTAATTCCTGTCATGGCCAGAAAGGCGAG
>JASJBV010000062.1 GCA_030066335.1 Gammaproteobacteria bacterium | reverse complement strand
GGACCAAGTTTTCCAATCCAACCAGACCGCTTACACTGCAAGTGGGCGTTTTAGCCAGAGTTCGGTCATGGTTACTCCGGTGGCAAGCGATACTAACGCTGCTATCCAGGTTAATGGTTTGGATGTTACCTCGGGAGCCGCTTCAGGCGCGATATCGCTTAGCACTGGTTCCAATACCCTAACGATTGCCGTAACTGCAGAGGATGGCTCTACAACCCAATCCTACACTGTAGATGTCACCCGTCTACCCCCTGCTTCAGATGCTGACCTTGCCGGCCTGGCTCTCTCTGACATTACGCTAGACCAAGTCTTTCAATCAAACCAGACCACATACACGGCAAGTACTGGCTTTCTGCAGAATTCGCTAACCGTAACCCCGCAGACTAGTGATCAATATGCCAGTATTGAGGTTAATGGTTCCAGTGTCGAATCCGGTGATGCCTCCGACTTCATTGCCCTGGCTGAAGGGTCGAATACCCTGACTGTTATAGTTACGGCTGAAGATGGAACCACGACGCAAACCTATACTGTCGACGTCACCCGTGCCAATGCCGCCAGCTTTGCACAACAAGCCTACGTCAAGGCCAGCAATACTGAACAGCAGGACTCATTCGGCAGAAACGTTGCACTCTCTGGCGACACCCTGGCGGTCGCAGCGCCTGGAGAACGAAGTAATGCCACCGGGATTAACGGGGATGAGAGCAATAATGATCAAAACTTGTCAGGAGCCGTTTATGTCTTCACTCGAAGTGGGGGGATTTGGACACAACAAGCATACATTAAATCCAGCACCTCGTTGTTCAATAATCAGTTTGGCAGTAGTCTTGCCCTTGACCAGGATACATTGGTTATAACTGCACCAGGAGAGAACGCGGTATATATATTTACCCGCAATGGAAGTGACTGGACCCAGCAACAGATCTTAAGTGACGTGACAGCCGGAAGACTCGCTCTCGAAGCAGATACTCTGGTGATAGGTAATCCGGGAGATGCCAGTAATGCAACCGGAATCAATGGCGATGAAAACAACTCTGATGAGACAAAATCTGGTGCAGTTTATGTGTATACACGCACAGCTAATACATGGACTCGACAAGCTTACATCAAGGCGAGTAACACAGATCAGTATGATAGATTCGGTTGGAGCGTGGCGCTGTCTGGAGATACCCTGGCAGTGGGTGCCACAGGCGAGGATAGTACTGCCACCGGCATTAATGGCGATCAGAGTATCAACGCCACTGGGGGAAGTCGAGAACATACCCACCGGGGAGCTGCATATGTCTTCACCCGCAGCAATGGAAGCTGGACTCAACAAGCTTACATCAAGCCAACCAACACTGGCCAGGAATATAAATTCGGTTTTAGTGTTGCCCTCTCCGGAGATACTCTAGCTGTTAGTCAGCCATATGAAGATATTGACTTATTAGAAGAAGGTGCGGTTTATATATACACCCGTAGCGGGACTGACTGGTCTCAGCAGGCTTATCTGCAAGACAACAGCTACGTTATTTTATTTGGTTGGAGCCTCGACCTCTCCGGAGATAGCCTAGTAGTTGGTGCTAACCTCGGGGGCACTTCTACACCCGAATATGTTTATTACTATAATCGAAATGGCAATATCTGGTCACAACAAGATAAACTAGAGGCGAGCAACTCCGGCGAATATGATCAATTCGGCGGCAGTCTTTCATTATCTGGAGATACCGTGGCTATAGGTGCACAGCGCGAAGACAGTAATGCCACCGGCATAAATGGTAATGAAACGAATAACGATGCCATTCTCTCTGGAGCAGTATACGTGTTCCAGTAAGGGTCTACTTTGTTGGCTATGACACTTTTGTTCAGTTGCCTCCAATCGCGGATCAGATCAATTCCACGTCGGCCATGACCTCGACCAGTGCCGGGCCCTGGTGGGCGATGGCCTGCTGCAGCGCTGCCTTTAACCCGTCGGCGCTGTCGACACGGATACCAAGCCCGCCACAGCTATTGGCATATGCGGCGAAATCCGGGTTGCTCAGCGAGGTCTGCCATACCGGCCAATGTCCGGCCCGTTGCTCCTTGCTGATCTTGCCCAGTTCGGCATTGTTCAACAGCACGTGGCAGATATTCATAGCGTAATGCACCGCGGTCGTGAACTCGGCCATGTACTGGCCGAAGCCGCCGTCTCCACTGACCGAGATCACCTTGCGCCCTGTATATTCTTCCTGCGCCTGGGTCGCCGCCCAGGCACCCATCGCAGCGGGGAAGGCAAAACCGATCGAACCGAGGTATCCGGACATCAGGATCCGTTGCCCCCGGCACTCGAAGTAACGGCCGAACGAGTAGGTGTTGTTGCCCACGTCCACCGCCATCGCCGCATCGGCCGGCGCCAGCTCGGACAACAGCTCGAACAAGACCGCGGAGTTAATGCCCTGCTGTTGATCACGCTCCCGCCTGCTGGCCTTTTCCGCGCGCCAGATTTTCCAGCGCTCGGCCAGTTCCGGACGCTGATCGACCGCGCCGGTATCGGCCGGCAGTGCCTGTTCGAGCCACTCCGCGGTCAGACCGATTTCGCCCAGCACCGGCAGCTCCACCGGGTGGAACTTGCCCAACGTCATCGCATCGAAATCGACCTGGATGATCGGCTTCTTGGCGGTGATGCCGGTATGGTTGGAGAAGCTCGATCCGAACACCAGCAATAAATCGCTTTCATTCATAAACCAGCTGGCGACCGGGGTTCCGCTGCGCCCGAGCACCCCGGCGGCATGCGGATGATCGTCGGCGATCTGGCCCTTGGCCTTGAACGTGGTCAGGATCGGCGCCTTGAGTTTCTGCGCCAGCTGGATGACCTGTTGCATCCGCCCCAGCGCTCCGTAGCCGACGATGATCGCCGGACGTTTGGCCTGTTGCAGCATCTGCAAGGCCGCGGCCAGCGAATCGCTCGCCGGCAACATCGCGCGATCACCGAGCCGTCCTTGCGGGCCACCGGCCCGGGCGCCCTCGGCCGCCGCCACGGTCTGTACCTCGTCAGGAAATATCAGGTGCGAGACGTCGCGATCGACCAGCGCGTTCTTGCACGCCAGGTTCATCAGCTCGACATGGTTGGAATCACGCAACACGGTCTGACTGAAATGGGCGACCGGGGCAAAGGCACTGGCCAGGTCGAGCTCCTGGAACGCACCCGGCCCCAGCACCTGGGTATTGACCTGGCCGGTCAGGGCCAGGATTGGCGCCCGATCGACCTTGGCATCCCACAGGCCGGTCATCAGGTTGGTCGCGCCCGGCCCGGCGATGCTCAGGCAGGCCGCCGGCTTGCCGCACAGCTTGGCATAACCGGAGGCGGCGAACGCGGCAGCACCCTCGTGGCGGATACCAATGTAGGCGAGACGGCCCTGCTCTTGCTGCAAGCGCAGCGCGTCGGCCAGGCCCAGGTTGGAATGGCCGACCATACCGAATACGTGGGTGATGCCCCAGTTGACCATGGTTTCCGCCATCAGGTCACTGACCGTGGCGACATGCGCGGTCGACTCCTGCACCGCCACGTAGATACCGTCGTCACGCTCCTCGACCGGATAAGTCGGGACTCCGTCATCATGCGACCCCGGTGAGCGCCCGGTCAGCGGGTGGAAGTCCCAGCCATGCCAGGGACAACGCAGCCAGCAGTCCTGCTCCCCGTCGTTGCACTCGATGCTACCCTCGCTGAGTGGCCCACCCTGATGCGGACAGGCATTATCGAGCGCACCGAGCTTACCGTCATAGGCGGTCAACGCCAGCGTCTGGGTACCCGCATGCACGCTGCGCACCTCGCCGTCACGCAATTCTCCGCGCTCGGCTACCTTGTACCAGACCGTCTTCAGCCCATCCTGCGCATCCAGTTCGTCCTGGCTAATCTGTTTATGCGAGCCGTCACATAATGGCTGGTTGGCGCTGCGTTTGCACAGGCAGAAGAAGAACTTGCCGTCCTTATCGGCGGTGAACTCAACCGGTTGGAACTCCGTACCCTGATGCGAGCCGTCGCAGAACGGTTGGTTGTTGGAACGGCCGCAGCTGCACCACCAAACGGTCTCACCCTCCTTGAGTTCCACTGCTCCGGGTTTGGTATCAGCGATATAGGGATCGGTCATGGTTTGCCTCTATGTTTGATTGGGGTAGATACCGCTGCGAAAGCACGACTGTAGCGGGCGCAGCAAAGATAACACCAGTTATTTGGTAACCAGTCAATCACCGCGATCGGAAAAGCCTAGCCTGAGTTGAAGGCTAAATAGCCCGGGTTAATCTGTTGTCTTTACTGTTATTAGAGTACGACGTGATGGGCGATGTCAGTGCTTACTGGCACTGATCCTGGTTGAGGTTTTTGTTCAGGCGTTTGCCATGCTGGTAACCGGACCAGTAGGCTTCCTTGGCCTCGGCCTGGATCTCTGGCGGCATGTTGCCGATCAGTTCGTTGTAATCACGGGTCACCACCCGGTCATCACCACAGAACTTCTTCTTGAACGCCAGCTGTCCGCTGAGCTCGGCGATGCGCAGATGTTTCAGGTTCGGGTCCTCAGGCGGTTCCGGCTCGGCGGTCGCTCGTTCTGCCGCCGGCTGTTCGACATTGGCCTGCGGTGCCCGCTCGCCCAGGTTACGTGACTGGGTCAGGCGCTCGCATTCATCTTCCGACAACAGGGCCGTCTCCTGGCGGCTTTGATCGAAACCCTGCTGGAAAGCGTCGCGCATCGGATCACGATACATATCCGGCATCTGCTGCACGCGCTGGGTGAATTCCGCCAGCACCTCGGTCTGGCCGCATTGCAGGCGCGAATAACTGAGCTTACCCAGGGTGCGCGACAGGTTGACCACCGCATCGGCGGAGACCTGGGCGGCCAGCTGCCGGTCCTCGTCGCTGGCGAATTCCTGCTGCATCTTGTCGCTGTATTGCTGCATCGCCTTGTCGATGATCGACATGATCGAGGCCAGGCCCTGATCCTGTAGTGCTGATGCGGCGCCAGGCAGCAACAGGATCAGCGCCAGCAGCGTTCGCAGAATGATTGAATGGTGTGAAGAATGCAGCATCGAATACCCGGTTTTGATTGCCATTTAAGCATGATCCGGCCGCTCAGGCATGTGCTTTTTTAATGCTTGAATCCGACCGATTGATATTTTCAATACAGAGTATTTACATATAGTCGATACCGGCGCAGGTTTAAAGCTTGCCGAGCCTGCCAACGAGTAGTATTTTTCTATCAATGCTGCAGCGCAACATAAGACTACATAAGCACTGCCGTGACTCATAATGTTTTTGGAGAAAGAGTGTGGATAGAAAATTACAGATCAAACAGCTTGAAAACGACTGGGCCAGCAATCCTCGCTGGGCCAACGTAAAACGTGGCTACAGCGCCGAGGACGTGGTCCGTCTGCGCGGTAGCGTCCAGCCCGAATACACCCTGGCCAAGCGTGGCGCGGAGAAACTCTGGGACCTGGTCAATGGCGGCGCCAAGAAGGGCTACGTCAATGCCTTCGGTGCGATCACCGCCGGCCAGGCCATGCAACAGGCCAAGGCCGGGCTCGAAGCGGTATACCTGTCCGGCTGGCAGGTCGCGGCCGACGGCAATACCTCGGAAACCATGTACCCGGACCAGTCGCTGTATGCCTATGACTCGGTACCGACCATGGTGCGCCGGATCAACAACACCTTCAAACGTGCCGACGAAATCCAGTGGAGCCGTGACATCAACCCCGGCGATGACGACTTCGTCGATTACTTCCTGCCGATCGTGGCTGACGCCGAGGCCGGTTTTGGCGGCGTCCTGAATGCATTCGAATTGATGAAGAACATGATTGCCGCGGGTGCCGCCGGGGTTCATTTCGAGGACCAGCTGGCCGCGGTGAAGAAATGCGGTCACATGGGCGGCAAGGTCCTGGTACCGACTAGCGAGGCGGTACAAAAACTGATCGCCGCGCGTTTCGCCGCCGACGTCATGGGTGTGCCGACCATCGTCCTCGCCCGTACCGATGCCGAGGCTGCCAACCTGCTGACCTCGGATGTCGATGACAACGATCGTCCTTTCTGCACCGGCGAACGGACCGCGGAAGGTTTCTACCGGGTCAAGAACGGCCTCGAGCAGGCGATCAGCCGTGGCGTCGCCTATGCGCCCTATGCCGACCTGGTCTGGTGTGAAACCGGCAAGCCGGACATCGGCTTCGCGCGTGAATTCGCCCAGGCGGTACTGGCCGCGAACCCGGGCCAGCTGTTGTCCTACAACTGCTCGCCATCGTTCAACTGGAAGGCCAACCTGTCCGAGTCCGAGATCGCGTCGTTCCAGGACGAGCTGTCAGCACTGGGCTACAAGTACCAGTTCATCACCCTGGCCGGTATCCATCTCAACTGGTACAACACCTTCCAGTTCGCCCATGCCTATGCCGAGGGCGAGGGCATGAAGCATTACACCGAGATGGTGCAGGAGCCGGAATTCGCTGCCCGTGAGCAGGGTTATACCTTCGTCTCGCATCAGCAGGAAGTCGGCGCCGGTTACTTCGACGATGTGACCACGGTGATCCAGGGCGGTTCGTCCTCGGTTACCGCGCTGACCGGCTCCACCGAAGAAGAGCAATTCGGTTAACCGCGTTACTGCGGCCGCCACATCCACTGGATAGTGCGATGTGGCGGTCACATATTGATTGATCGGGCCACGGGCGTTTACCATGCCTCCATGCGCACATCCAGCAGCCAAACCCACCGCCCTGGTTTCCGGGATTAACATGGAAATCGATGCCCGGCTCATTGCCCAGACCATCCTCAAGGGTTTCAACAAGCATTACCGCATCTTTCTCGACATCACCCGTGAAGCCAAGGAGCGGTTTGAAAAATGCAAGTGGAAGGCCGACCGCAAGGCATCGCGCAAACGCATCACCCTGTACAGCAAACGGGTGCGCGAGGCGATCGAGGCCCTGCACCAGGATTTCGACCTCAATGAATTCGATGAAACCCTGTGGAAGCAGGTCAAGATCGAATACCTGCATATCCTTTACGGCCACAAGCAGCCGGAACTGGCGGAAACCTTTTACAACTCGGTATTCACCTCGCTGTTCCACCGGCGCTATTACAACAATGACCATATTTTCGTGCGCCCGGGCCTGTCCACCGATTACCTGGATGATGATGAAACCACCTACATCGGTTACTACCCAACCCGCGACGGCCTGACCCGCACCGTGCGCCAGATCCTGCAACTCAACGACCTGGCGCTGCCGTTCGAAGACCTCAACCGCGATGTGCGACGCCTGGTCAATATCATCAAGCAAAAACTGCTGCCGCAGCTGGTGTTCCGCAAGCACTTCCAGCTGCGGGTGTTGAAGAGCCTGTTTTACCGCAACAAGGCCGGTTACATCATCGGCATGGGGGTCAATGGCGACCAGATTATCCCGTTCGCGATCCCGCTGTTGAACAATGAAAACGGCCGGGTCTATGTCGATACCCTGATCCATGAAAGCAACGATGTCGCCAACCTGTTCAGTTTCGCCCGCGCCTATTTCATGGTCGATACCAACACCCCGTCGGCGGTGGTCAGTTTCCTGCTGCGGATGCTGCCGACCAAGTCCAAGGCCGACATCTACACCGCGATCGGCCTGCAGAAGCAGGGCAAGTCCGAGTTCTACCGCGACTTCCTGCATCATCTGAAACATTCGTCGGACCAGCTGGAGATCGCGCCCGGCATCAAGGGCATGGTCATGACCGTGTTCAACCTACCGTCCTACCCCTACGTGTTCAAGGTCATCAACGATTCGTTTCCACCGCCGAAAAAGACCACCAGGCAACAGGTCAAGGAGAAGTACCAGATCATCAAGATGCATGACCGGGTCGGGCGGATGGCGGACACCCTGGAATATTCCTATGCCGCGTTTCCGCTGGCACGCATCTCGCCCGAGCTGCTGGCCGAATTCGAGGCCAAGATCCCGTCCAGCATCGAGATCGACGATGACATGCTGATCATCCGTCACCTGTATATCGAACGGCGGCTGGACCCGCTGAACCTGTACCTCGCCGATCCGGCCAACGACGCGGAGGCGGCGATGCTCGATTACGCGCGCTCGATCAAGGACATGGCGGTGGCCAACATCTTCCCCGGCGACCTGCTGCTGAAAAACTTCGGGGTGACCCGGCATGGCCGGGTGATCTTTTACGACTACGATGAAATCGAGTTCATGACCGACATGAATTTTCGCCATATCCCGGAGCCGATGACCCCGGAACAGGAGATGGCCGCCGAACCCTGGTACTCGATCGGCGATTACGATGTATTCCCGGAGGAATTCATCCGCTTCATCACCGGTAATAACGAATTACGCAGACTGATCAGGCAACGCTATCCTGAACTGTTCGATGCGGACTACTGGAAATCGGTGCAGGAAGATATCCGCCAACACCGTTATCGCGATATCTTCCCCTACTCCCGCCGCATCCGTTTTGCCCATAAGGAGCCTTAGTCAGTAAAGTAGCATGCAGCTTAGCTGTTGAATTTAATTGGTTTTTTAGGAAAACCAATGCTTTTCCAATAATCATTTAAAAACCTAATGCTATTTTCAATGCTTACTATTGGTATTCACTTGAGGAAAGCGAAAAGATAGACGGTTACCATAAGCACCCCTGGTCACTACTGGCCAATTTAGTTTCTGACCCTGCCCGCAAGCAGGAAGGGTAAGAAAGGTTTAGCAGTTACAGCGGATAAAAAGAATCGTCATGCCGGACTTGATCCGGCATCCATTGCAATCGGAGCCAGGCTGCATAATGGATTCCGGTACCGGATCAAGTCCGGCACAGGCTCTGTCGCGGATTGACGATTTTGGTTTTCGGCTGGTTAGTGGCATTGTTGGGGTCCATTAATAGCAACGAATGGATGAATGATATGACATTAAAAACCGCCGACCTTTGTGATGAATTTTGCGACGTGCTGGACATCGTCGAACCCGGCTTCCTGATGTTTGGTGGTAACCCGACATTTTCCGGGCCGATCTCGACGGTTAAGTGTTTCGAGGACAACAGCAAGGTCCGTGAACAATTGTCGAGCCCCGGGCATGGTCGGGTACTGGTGGTGGATGCCGGCGGTTCCAGGCGCTGTGCGATGCTCGGCGATATGCTGGCGGCGATGGCGGTGGATAACCACTGGGCCGGGGTCATCATGTACGGGCTGATTCGCGACTCTGACGATATCAACCAGATGCCGATCGGGGTCAGGGCCCTGGGTACCCACCCCAAGAAAAGCGAGAAGAAGAATACCGGCGAAATCGATGTCGAGGTCAGCTTCCACGGCGTCAGCTTCAAACCCGGTGAATACCTGTATGCCGACCATGACGGTATCGTGGTCAGCAGCAAGAACCTGTCGTTCGCGCAGGATTAAGATTTATACAACAAAAAATACAACTATCAGAAGAGGACCAGATCATGAGTACATTCAAGGATATCTACCAGCAGTCGCTGGCCGACCCGGATAGCTTCTGGGGCAGTGCCGCCGACGAACTGCACTGGTATAAAAAATGGGACAAAGTCGTCGATAACGCTGCCAAACCTGCCCCGCGTTGGTTTATCGGTGGCGAACTGAACACCTGTTATAACGCGGTCGATCGCCATGTCGAATCCGGCCGTGCCGACCAGACCGCGATCATCTATGATTCCCCGATCACCGATCAGCAGCGCAAGATCAGTTATAGCGAACTGCAGGAGCAAGTCGCCGGTTTTGCCGGGGTACTTGCCAGCCATGGCGCGAAAAAAGGCGACCGGGTCATTCTCTACATGCCGATGATCCCGGAAGCCGCGATCGCGATGCTGGCCTGCGCGCGCATCGGCGCCATCCATTCGGTGGTGTTCGGTGGCTTTGCCGCACATGAACTGGCGACCCGCATCGACGATGCCAAGCCCGATATCATCGTTACCGCCAGCTGCGGGATCGAGCCGGGCCGGGTAGTCGAATACAAGCCACTGCTCGACGATGCGATCGACCAGGCCAGTCACAAGGTGTCCAGGGTGATCATCAAGGCACGACCCCAGGCCGAGGCCAACATGATCGACGGCCGCGACTTCGACTGGGACGCTGCAATGGCCGACAGCGAGCCGGCCGATTGCGTCTCGGTCTCAGCCACCGATCCGCTGTATATTCTCTACACCTCCGGCACCACCGGCCAGCCCAAGGGCGTCATGCGCGACAACGGCGGCCATGCGGTGGCGATGCATTGGACGATGAAGAATATCTACAACATCGATGCCGGCGATGTCTACTGGGCCGCATCCGATGTCGGCTGGGTGGTCGGTCACAGCTATATCGTTTACGGCCCGCTGCTGAAGGGTTGCACCACGATCATGTACGAGGGCAAGCCGGTCGGCACCCCCGATCCAGGCGCTTTCTGGCGCGTCATCAACGAGCACGGGGTCAGGGTATTGTTTACCGCGCCGACCGCTTTCCGCGCGATCAAGAAAGAAGACCCGGACGGTGAGTACCTGGCTAAATACGACCTGTCCTGCATGGAATCTCTGTTCCTCGCCGGCGAACGCTGTGACCCTGACACCTTATTCTGGGCGCGCGACAAGTTACAGAAACCAGTGGTCGATCACTGGTGGCAGACCGAGACCGGCTGGGCGATTGCCGCCAACCCGCTGGGTATCGAAGCAATGGAAGTCAAGCCGGGTTCACCGACGGTGGCGATGCCGGGTTACGACGTACAGGTGCTGTCCGAGGAAGGCGAGCAGATGGCCGACGGCGAAATGGGCAACATCGTGATCAAGCTGCCGATGCCGCCCTCATGCCTACCCAGCCTGTGGGGCAATGACCAGCGCTTCATCGATGCCTATTTATCCAAGTACGACGGTTATTACCTGACCGGTGATGCCGGCTACAAGGATGCCGATGGTTACCTGTGGATCATGAGTCGCACCGACGATGTCATCAATGTCGCCGGTCACCGCCTGTCCACCGGCCAGATGGAAGAGGTGTTGTCCGGCCATGCCGATGTCGCAGAATGCGCGGTGATCGGGGTCGCCGACGACCTCAAGGGCCAGATGCCGCTGGGCCTGATCGTGCTCAAGGCCGGGGTCGACCGCGACGAGGCCGATATCGTCAAGGAACTGGTCAAGCGCGTACGCGACCAGATTGGACCGGTTGCCGCGTTCAAGATGGCCAAGGTGGTCAAGCGCCTGCCGAAGACCCGCTCCGGCAAGATCCTGCGCGGCACCATGGTCAGCATCGCCGATGGCAAGGAATGGAAGATGCCAGCGACGATCGATGATCCGGTGATCCTGGATGAGATTACCGAGGCGTTGCAGGCCTTGGGATACGCGAAATAAAACTGTCATTGCGAGCGAAGCGCGGCAATCTCGAACGTGTTGAAAGATTGCCACGTCGCATACGGTTACTGCGGGCATCCGTGCCCTCCGCCCTTCGGGCCAGCAGAGCCGTTCAAAAATGTTCCGACATTTTTGTCTCGCAATGACGAATTGAAATAGATCGTCATGCCGGACTTGATCCGGCATCTATTACAAAAGGAGGCAGAGTAAAAGCACTGGCTCCGTCGATAATGGATTCCCGCCAACGCGGGAATGACGAGTAGAAGATAATTATAGACATAGGTACATGAGTATGATTTCACCCGGAAAGAAATTCCGCGAACTGGTTGCGTCTGAAAAACCCCTGCAGTGCGTGGGCGCGATCAACGCTTACCATGCGCGCCTGGCCGAGGCCAGCGGTTTCAAGTCGCTGTACATCTCCGGCGGCGGGGTCGCGGCCGGTTCCTGCGGCATCCCCGACCTCGGTATCACGACGATGGAAGATGTGCTGATCGACCTGCGCCGGATCACCGATGTTACCGAGCTGCCGGTACTGGTCGATATCGATGTCGGCTGGGGCGGCGCGTTCAATATCGCGCGCACCGTCCGCTCGATGACCAAGGGCGGCGCGGCCGCGGTGCATATCGAGGACCAGGTCATGCAGAAACGCTGTGGCCATCG
>JASJBV010000061.1 GCA_030066335.1 Gammaproteobacteria bacterium | reverse complement strand
TGCGCTACACCGGCAAGGTGGTGGTCAATTTCTACGATCTGCTGATCTTCGGCCCGCTGTGGCTGGAAAATATCGTCATCAGCAAACCCAAGATCGAATCTGCCTTTCCCGTACCTTCCGCAAATTCATTGTCCAAGGGTGATGCATGAAACATTCAATTTTAGCTAAATATATAACCGTTCCTCTATTAATCGCGGCTGGATTTATCAGCGGCTGTTCGGAAAATGCCGGGCCGCAGAATACCGGTGTCTACCTGTTGCTGGATACCTCGGGCACCTATACCCAGGAATTATCCAGCGCGCAGCAGCTGGTCAATGTGATGCTGGTGAAACTGGAGCCGAGCGACTCATTCGCAGTGGCGCGTATCGATACCGGCAGTTTCAGTGAAAAGGATATTATCACCAAGGTCACCTTCAGCGATCGCCCCAGTGAGGCCAACCGCCAGAAACGTCATTTTCGCGATGCGATGGACAGCTTTGTCGAAGCAGTCAAACCCGCCAAATATACCGATATCACCGGCGGGGTATTGCAGGCCGCGGAATTTCTCAACGAGAAATCCACCGGCAAGAAAACCATCCTGATCTACTCTGATTTAAAAGAGGAGTTGCCGAAAGGCTACAACCGGGATATTCCGTTCCAACTCGAGGGTTTTGATGTGGTGGCACTCAATGTCACCAAGCTGCGCAGCGACAACGTCGATCCGCGCGAATACATGGACCGTCTTGAGGACTGGCAGCGCCGGGTCGAGGAGGGCGGCGGTAGCTGGCGGGTAATCAACGACATGGATCGCCTGGAGCGGATTCTGGAGGGCTGAGCCGACTGCTACAGCCCCAGCATTACCACCCTGCACTCAGCTGCGAATCACAACATGCCGGATAGCGATATCCGGCATTTTTGTTGTTGCATGCTGTCAACACAAATTGACTTATTCAGATATAACGAAACATTATCTCGCTTTTCTTGACTCTATTACCGGTGCCTAATAGACTCGCGGGCTGACTGAAGAAATGATTTGTTTAGCGTAGGGGCGCTAACCCGCATGCTTGAAAACTATTTACCCATCCTGATCTTCCTGCTGGTCACGGCAGTCATGGGATCGGTTTTCATCATCCTGGGTAAATTGCTGGGGCCCTCGCGTCCCGACGCCGAAAAAAATTCTCCTTATGAATGCGGATTCGAGGCCTTCGAAGACAGCCGCATGAAATTCGATGTGCGCTATTACCTGGTCGCGATCCTGTTTATTATCTTTGATCTGGAAATTGCTTTCCTGTTTCCCTGGGCCATCGTGCTCGACGAGATCGGCGTGTTTGGCCTGCTGGCGATGGCCGTATTCCTCGCGGTGCTGGTGATCGGTTTCATCTACGAATGGAAGAAGGGAGCCTTGGAATGGGAATAGAAGGTAAATTCGACCAGGGATTTGTTACTACCAGTGCCGATAAGCTGATCAACTGGGCACGCACCGGTTCGATGTGGCCGATGACCTTCGGTCTGGCCTGTTGCGCGGTGGAAATGATGCAGGCCGGCGCCTCGCGCTATGACCTGGATCGCTTCGGCATCCTGTTTCGGCCGAGTCCGCGCCAATCCGATGTCATGATCGTGGCCGGTACCCTGGTCAACAAGATGGCGCCGGCGTTGCGCAAGGTCTACGACCAGATGGCCGAACCGCGCTGGGTGATCTCGATGGGCTCCTGTGCCAATGGCGGCGGTTATTACCATTACTCCTACTCGGTGGTGCGCGGCTGCGACCGCGTGGTGCCGGTGGATGTCTATGTGCCGGGTTGCCCGCCAACTGCCGAGGCCCTGTTGTATGGCATTTTGCAGTTACAGAACAAGATCAAGCGCACCAATACCATAGCCCGCTAACATGTCAGAAAAACTCACGCAACACGCAGATGCGCTGCGCAATCATTTTGCCGACAAGCTGGTCAAGCTGTTGCTCGATTATGATGAAATCACGATCGAAGTGAAGCCGGCCGATTTGCTCGAAGTAGCCACTGGCTTACGCGATGAGGCCGAGTTCGGCTATCAGCAACTGGCCGATCTGTGCGGGGTGGATTATTCGCAATTCGCCAAGAGTGAATGGCAGACCAATGAGACCACCAATACCGGATTCAGCCGCGGGGTCGATGCTGCCACCATGGGTCGCCTGAGTTTTGGTGATGAACTGGAAGTCGAAGATGATCAGGCTCCGCGTTATGCCTCGGTCATGCACCTGACGTCCTACCGTCACAACCGCCGTCTGCGGGTCAAGACCTTTGCCGACAATAACGACTTTCCGGTCGTTCCATCGGTGACCCAGGTCTGGGCATCTGCTGACTGGTATGAACGCGAGGCCTTCGATCTTTACGGCATTCTGTACAGCGAACACCCGGATCTGCGCCGCATCCTGACCGATTATGGTTTTGTCGGCCATCCGTTCCGCAAGGATTTCCCCCTGGTCGGGCATGTTGAAATGCGCTACGACCCCGAACAGAAGCGCGTGATCTATGAACCGGTGTCGATCGAACCGCGGGTGCTGGTGCCCAGGGTATCGCGCGATGACCATCGCTACATCGAGGCCTCCGACGAGGTTGCCGAATAATGCCGGAGATCAAGAACTACACCCTGAACTTCGGTCCGCAGCATCCGGCCGCGCACGGCGTGTTACGCCTGGTGCTGGAGATGGATGGTGAGGTTATCGAGCGCGCCGACCCGCATATCGGCCTGCTGCACCGGGCTACCGAGAAACTGGCCGAATCCAAGCCGTTCAATCAATCCATCGGTTACATGGACAGGCTCGATTACGTTTCGATGATGTGCAACGAGCACGGCTATGTAATGGCGATCGAAAAGCTGTTACAACTGGAAGTCCCAGAACGGGCCCAGTACATCCGGGTCATGTTCGATGAGATAACCCGGATCCTCAATCACCTGATGTGGATCGGTACCCACGCGCTCGATGTCGGCGCGATGACCATGTTCCTGTACGCGTTCCGTGAGCGTGAAGACCTGATGGACATGTATGAGGCGGTGTCCGGTGCGCGTATGCACGCGAGTTATTACCGCCCGGGTGGGGTGGCACGCGACCTGCCGGACGCGATGCCGCAGTACGAGGCGAACAAATGGCGCAGCCAGAAAGACGCCAATCGACTGAATGAAAACCGCCAGTCCAGTCTGCTCGATTTTATCGATGACTTTACCCAGCGGTTCCCGACCTATGTCGATGAATACGAGACCCTGCTGACCGATAACCGGATCTGGAAACAGCGCACCGTCGGCATCGGCGTGGTGTCTGAAGAGCGAGCCTATCAACTCGGCTTTACCGGGCCGATGTTAAGAGGTTCCGGCGTGGCCTGGGATCTGCGCAAGAAGCAGCCCTACGAGGTCTATGCCGATATGGATTTCGATATCCCGGTCGGCACCAACGGCGACTGTTATGACCGCTACCTGGTTCGGGTCGAGGAATTGCGCCAGTCCAACCGTATCATCCAACAATGCGTCAAGTGGCTGCGCAACAACCCGGGTCCGATAGCGAGCGACAACCACAAGGTGGTGCCGCCGCGTCGCGAGGAAATGAAAGCCGATATGGAAGGCCTGATCCATCACTTCAAGCTGTTCACCGAGGGCTTTTGTCTGCCCGCCGGCGAGGTGTATACCGCGGTGGAACATCCGAAAGGTGAGTTTGGTGTGTTCCTGGTGTCCGATGGCAGTAACAAGCCCTATCGCCTGAAGGTACGGGCGCCGGGTTTCGCCCACCTGTCGAGTATGAATGAAATGGCCAAGGGGCATATGCTGGCGGATGTGGTCGCCATCATCGGCACCCAGGACATTGTTTTTGGCGAGATAGATCGATAATGACTGAATCGAATTCCAGCGCCCAGGTTCTATCCGAGCATACCCGGCAAGAGATCGATGGCTGGTTGCAGAAGTATCCGGCGGACAAGAAGCGCTCGGCGGTGCTGGCTGCACTGCGTGAGGCCCAGCATCAGAATCACGGCTATCTGACCACCGAGTTGATGGATGCAGTGGCCGATTACCTGGAACTGCCGAAAATCCAGGTTTACGAGGTCGCCAGTTTCTATTCGATGTTCGAGACCCAGCCCTGTGCCCGCCATTGCGTAGCGATCTGTACCAATATCTCCTGCATGCTGATGGGCTCCGACAGCGTGGTCGAATATATCGAGAACAAGCTCGGGATCAAGGTCGGCGAGAGCACCGATGACGGGCGTATCTACCTCAAGCCGGAGGAAGAATGCCTGGCGGCCTGTGCCGCGGGACCGATGATGCAGGTCAATCACGAGTATTACGAAAAACTGACCCCGGAAAAGATCGATCAAATCCTGGATGGTCTGGAATGAGACGGGAAGTGAATAACCATGGCGAATGAAGTCTGTTTTGCAACCCTGCAATATGAGCAACCCTGGACCCTGGACAGCTATTTGAAATCCGGTGGCTATCAGGCGCTGAAGAAAATCCTCGACACCAACATGTCGCCGGATGACGTGATCGAGGAGGTCAAGACCTCAGGCTTGCGTGGACGCGGCGGTGCCGGCTTCCCCACCGGTCTGAAGTGGAGTTTCATGCCACGCTCTGCGCCCGGGCAGAAATATATCGTCTGTAATTCGGATGAATCCGAGCCCGGTACCTGCAAGGACCGCGATATTCACCGCTATAACCCGCATGCCCTGGTCGAGGGCATGATCATCGCCGGTTACAGTATAGGGGCCACAGTAGGCTACAACTACATGCGCGGCGAATTCATGGACGAGCCCTACGAGCGGTTCGAACAGGCGGTCAAGGAAGCCTACGAGCAGGGCTACCTGGGCAAAAATATTCTCGGCAGCGGGGTTGATTTCGATCTGTATCCGACCCTGGGCGCCGGCGCCTATATCTGCGGTGAGGAAACCGCCTTGCTGGAATCGCTGGAAGGCAAGAAAGGTCAGCCCCGGTTCAAGCCGCCATTTCCGGCCAATTTCGGCTTATACGGTAAACCCACCACGATCAACAATACCGAGTCACTGGCATCGGTGCCGGCGATCATCCGCAACGGCGGCCAGTGGTTTGCCGATCTGGGGATCCCCAACAATGGTGGAGTCAAACTGTTTTCCATGTCCGGACATCTGAATAACCCGGGCAATTTCGAAATCAATCTGGGCACCCCGTTCAAGGACCTGTTGCAAATGGCCGGCGGGGTCAAAGACGGTCGCCAACTGAAGGCGGTCATTCCCGGCGGCTCATCGGTGCCGGTATTACCGGCTGATGTGATGCTGGAATGCACGATGGATTACGACTCCATCGCCAAGGCCGGTTCCATGCTGGGCTCCGGTGCGGTGATCGTAATGGATGAAACCACCGACATGGTCAAGGCCCTGCAGCGTATTTCACGCTTTTACTATTCCGAGTCCTGTGGTCAATGTACCCCCTGTCGTGAGGGCACCGGCTGGCTGTATCGCATGTTGACGCGGATCGTCGAAGGCAAGGGGCGGCCGGAAGATATCGGCAAACTGAAAGATGTCTCGCACAAGATCGAGGGCCGGACGATCTGTGCCCTGGGTGATGCCGCGGCGATGCCGGTATGGAGTTTCATCAAGCATTTCCGCCATGAATTCGAGTATTACGTCGAACACAAGCGCTCGCTGGTGGATGCCACGAGCAAGGCAGCGTAACAGGTAGGCAGCATGAGTGACAGCATAACCATCACGATCGATAATCAGGAGGTCCAGGCTGAGCCGGGTCAGATGCTGATTGATGTGGCGGATGCGCATAACATCAATATCCCGCGCTTCTGTTACCACAAAAAGCTGTCGGTGGCGGCCAACTGCCGCATGTGCCTGGTCGAAGTGGAAAAGGCGCCAAAGCCACTGCCGGCCTGTGCCACCCCGGTCAATGATGGCATGGTGGTCAGAACCCGTTCGCAAAAGGCCATCGAAGCGCAAAAATCGACGATGGAATTTCTCCTCATCAACCACCCGCTGGACTGCCCGGTCTGCGACCAGGGCGGCGAATGCGAGTTGCAGGATGTGGCGATGGGTTATGGCAGTGATGTCTCCCAGTACACCGAGGCCAAACGCGTGGTGCGCGATAAAAATATCGGGCCATTGATCGCCACCGACATGACCCGTTGCATTCACTGCACGCGCTGTGTCCGTTTCGGTGAAGAGATTGCCGGTCTGCCGGAACTGGGTGCGACCGGCCGTGGCGAAAATGTCGAAATCGGTACCTATATCGAGAAAGCGGTGACCTCGGAATTGTCCGGCAATGTAATCGATCTGTGCCCGGTCGGCGCCCTGACCGCGAAGCCGTCACGTTATACCGCAAGGCCCTGGGAGTTGATCCAGCATCCTACCGTGGCCGCGCATGACTGCGTGGGCTCGAATATTTATGTGCATACCCGCAACATGCAGGTGATGCGGGTGGTACCGCGCGATAACGAGCAGATCAATGAGTCCTGGATAGCCGATCGGGATCGCTTCAGTTACAGCGCGGTCAACAATAAAAACAGAATTCGTACCCCCCTGATCCGGGACAACGGCAAACTCAGGGAAACCGACTGGGACACCGCGCTCGCGGTCGCGGTTGAACAACTACAGGCAGCGGCCAATCAAAACGGCGATCTTGCGGCGTTGGTCAGCCCCCAATGTACCCTGGAAGAACATTACCTGCTGCAGAAGCTGGTGCGTGGTCTCGGCAGCAATAATATCGATCATCGGCTGCGCCAGGTTGACTTTTCGGTGCAGGACAAGATGCCGTTGATGCCATGGCTCGGGCGCTCGATCGAGTCGCTTGAACAACTGGACAGCGCGCTGATCATTGCCGCCAACCTGCGCACGGATCAGCCGATGCTGAACCATCGCCTGCGCAAGGCGGTCATGCATAATGGTGCCAGTGTGGCATCCATCGGCTCGGTGGGTGGCATGTATAACTACCCGCTGACCGCGGATCTGGCCGGCAGTGCCGAACAGCAGTTGCATGACCTGGCTGCGGTGGTGCTGGCGGTGGCCAGCAAGACCGGCACCGAGTTATCCGCCAGGATGACCGGGCTGCTGGATAAGGTCAAGGCCAAGCGAGAGCATAACGCTATCGCCAAAGCGCTGGTGGCCGGCAAACAAAAAGCGGTAATCGTGGGTATGCAGGCGGTTACCTATCCCCAGTATTCACTGTTGATGCAGCTGGCCGAAGCGATCGCCAGCATGAGCGGGGCCAGCCTCGGTTACCTGTCGGAATCGGCGAATGCCGCTGGAGCCTGTCTGGCCGGAGCGCTGCCGCACCGTGGCGCGGCCGGTGGCAAATCCGCCCAGGTTGGGCAGCACACGACCGAACTCCTGTCCTCGCCGCACAAGCTTTTGCTGACCATGGGCCTGGATCCATGGCTGGATATCAACAACGGGCCAGGGGTCACCGCGGCCGCCGCCAATAATGACTACATTATTGCGATCAATAGCTTCAGCAATGATTTTATCGATGAGCATGCCGACCTGGTCCTGCCCCTGGCGACCTACCTGGAAACCTCCGGTACCTTCGTCAACACCGAGGGACTGTGGCAGCCGTTCAAGGGTTGCGCGGTACCGGTTGGCAACAGCCGCCAGGGCTGGAAGATCCTGACCGCGCTGGCCCAGTTGTTATTACCCGAAGATGATTATGCCTATGCTGATTCTGCCGCGGTGCGCAACGAGTTGAAGGAGTTGTGCCGAGACCTGCAGCTGGAAAATATCGTTGCTATCCAGTCGCCGGAGAAAAAATTACCCACCCGCCCACGCAGTCTGCAAAAAATCTCCGCGACCGCGATCTATGCGGTGGATGAAATGGTTCGAAATTCCACTGCCTTGCAGGCCACGGATAATATGCACCAGTCGAGCTGCCTGCGGGTGAACCTGGCCCAGGCCGAAAAACTCGGCATCGAGCAATCGCAACAGGTGCATGTCAAGCAGGGCGAGGGCACCGCGATCCTGCCGTTGCAGATTGATGAGGACATCCCCGCCGGCTGCGTGTGGATTCCAAGTGGGATCAAGGCGGTACAGAACCTGTCCGATGCCTTTGGCAGTGTCGAAGTGGAGAAACTGTCATGATGGAAACCCTGCTGCCTTATATGAGCTGGTTGCCGGCTGAACTGCAATACCTGGTGGTAACACTGATCAAGATCGTCGCCATCGTTATCCCCCTGTTCATCATCGTCGCTTACTACACCTACGCCGAACGCAAGGTCATCGGTTACATGCAGATCCGGGTAGGTCCCAACCGGGTCGGCCCTAAGGGCCTATTCCAGCCGTTTGCGGATATGTTCAAGCTGATGTTCAAGGAGATCGTGGTCCCGACCAACGCCAACATCTACCTGTTCATCATCGCGCCGGTGCTGGCCTTCGCGCCAGCGATGGCGGCCTGGGCGGTCATCCCGTTCAATGACACCCTGGTGTTCAGCGACATCAATGCCGGGCTGCTGTATATCCTGGCGATGACCTCGCTCGGGGTCTACGGCGTGATCATCGCCGGTTGGGCCTCCAACTCCAAGTACGCCTTGCTGGGGGCGATGCGCTCGGCAGCACAGATCGTGGCCTATGAAATCGCCATGGGATTCGCCCTGGTCGGGGTACTGATGGCCAGTGGCAGCCTCAATCTGGGTGATATCGTCGATGCCCAACGGGGCGATTGGTCCAACTGGTTTTTCATTCCCCTGCTGCCATTGTTCCTGGTGTATTTCATCGCCGGCGTGGCGGAGACCAATCGCGCGCCTTTCGATGTGGCCGAGGGTGAGTCGGAAATCGTCGCCGGTTTCCATGTCGAATACTCCGGCATGACCTTTGCCGTGTTCTTCCTCGCTGAATATGCCAACATGATCCTGATCTCGATGCTGACCGCGCTGATGTTCCTCGGTGGTTGGTTATCGCCCTGGCCGGAATTGTTGCCGGACAGCATTTTCTGGCTGTTCTTCAAGACCGGTATCTTCATGCTGCTGTTCCTGTGGTTCCGCGCCACCTTCCCCCGCTATCGTTATGACCAGATCATGCGCCTGGGCTGGAAGGTATTGCTGCCGGTGACGATCGTCTGGCTGGTGGTGGAAGGCGTCATGGTTTATTACCAGGTCGGACCCTGGGCAGCCTAACGAGGTAATAACAGATGCTTAACCGAATCAAGTATTACCTGAAAAGTTTTACCTTCTGGGAACTGCTGAAAGGTCTCAGCGTGACCGGGCGTTATTTCTTCAAGAAGAAATTCACCGTCCAGTACCCGGAACAGAAAACCCCGCTGAGTCCGCGCTTCCGCGGGCTGCATGCGCTGCGACGCTATGCCAACGGCGAAGAACGCTGCATCGCCTGTAAGCTGTGCGAGGCGGTATGTCCGGCGCTGGCGATTACCATCGAATCGGAGCAACGCGCGGATGGCACCCGCCGCACCACGCGTTATGACATCGATTTATTCAAATGCATTTATTGCGGTTTTTGTGAGGAAGCCTGCCCGGTGGACTCGATCGTGGAAACCGATATTTTCGAATACCACTTCGAAAACCGCGGGGAAAATATCATGACCAAGGAAATGCTGCTGGAGATCGGTGACAAGTATGAAGCCCGCATCGCCGCCAGCAAGTCAGCGGATGCGGTTTACCGGTAAAAATAACTATGTGGATTGAGACTGTCGTTTTTTATTTCTTTGCCACGCTGACGGTATTGTCAGCGATATCGGTGATCACCATGCGCAACCCGGTGCACGCCGCGCTGTTCCTGGTCCTGACCTTCTTCAGTACCGCTTTTCTGTGGATGTTGCTGGAGGCCGAGTTTCTCGCCATCACCCTGGTCCTGGTTTATGTCGGGGCGGTGATGGTGTTGTTCCTGTTCGTGGTGATGATGCTCGATATCAATATCGCGGTGCTGCGCGAGGGCTTCATCAAGTTTCTGCCGGTGGGTATCGCGCTGGCCCTGGTCATGTTCGGCCTGATTTATTATGCCCTGTCCGGTGACCAGTTCTCGCTGCAGGCGATGGCCGATCCACCACCGAAAGCGGCCGATTATTCCAATACCAAGGCGCTGGGTGCGGTGTTGTATACCGATTACGTGTTTGCCTTCGAGGTAGCCGCGGTGATCCTGCTGGTGGCGATTATCGCCGCCATCGCCCTGACCATGCGCAAGCGTCCGGAAACCAAGTATCAGAATCCATCAGATCAGATCAGAGTCAAGAAACAGGATCGTCTGCGGGTGATCAAGATGGAGGCGGAAAAGGAATGAGCCTTGCATTAACCCATTACCTGGTCTTGGCGGCGCTGTTATTCAGCATCAGCATTGCCGGCATCATCATCAACCGCAAGAACCTGATTATCCTGTTGATGTCGATCGAGCTGATGCTGTTGTCGGTCAATATCAATTTTATCGCCTTCTCGCATTACCTGGATGACCTGGCGGGACAGGTGTTTGTATTTTTTATCTTGACCGTGGCGGCGGCGGAAGCCGCCATCGGCCTGGCGATCCTGGTCGTGTTGTTCAGGAATCGGCAGTCGATCAATGTTGCTGATATTAACGAAATGAAGGGCTAAACCTGCCTACCTGAACGGCGGCGGGTGATTATATTTATTTTACTGATAATAAATCAGATGATTATGGGGCTAACTAGTGGGCTGTTTATTAAAATTAAACCAATACGGGTTTAACCGGAATCCTCGATTCCGGGCCAGGAGCGTGGGCTGATATGGAGCAAGTCTACCTGGCGATCCCCCTGGCCTCTTTGCTCGGGGCGATTATTGCCGGCCTGTTCGGCAAGCAAATCGGCCGTGCCGGCGCCCACTGGGTAACCATCCTCGGTGTTGCCACCTCGTTTGTCCTGTCCTTGATCGTGTTGAAGGACGTGGTGTTCGATGGGGCGCCGATCTACAACGATTCGGTGTATACCTGGATGGTCAGCGATGGTATTCGCTTCGAGGTCGGTTTCCTGATCGATAACCTGACCGCGCTGATGATGACCGTGGTCACCGGGGTGTCGCTGATGGTGCATATCTACACCATCGGTTACATGCACGATGATCCCGGCTACCAGCGGTTCTTCAGTTATATCTCGCTGTTCACCTTTTCCATGCTGATGCTGGTTATGTCGAATAACTTCCTGCAGCTGTTCTTCGGCTGGGAAGCGGTAGGCCTGGTGTCCTACCTGTTGATCGGTTTCTGGTACAAGAAAGAGACCGCGATCTACGCCAACATGAAGGCATTCCTGGTCAACCGGGTCGGCGATTTCGGTTTTCTCCTCGGCATCGCCTGTATCCTGATGTACACCGGCTCGCTGGATTACTACGAGGTATTCCGCGGGGCTGGCGAGATGTCGAATTCGACGATGGAAATCTTCGAGGGTGTCGAATGGTCGGTGATCACGGTGGCCTGTATCCTGTTGTTTATCGGCGCCATGGGTAAATCGGCCCAGGTACCGCTGCATGTGTGGCTGCCGGATTCGATGGAAGGCCCGACCCCGATCTCCGCGTTGATTCACGCCGCGACCATGGTCACCGCCGGTATCTTCATGGTCGCGCGGATGTCGCCGCTGTTTGAATTGTCCGAGACGGCCCTGTCCTTCGTTCTCGTCATCGGTGCGATCACCGCCTTCTTCATGGGCCTGATCGGTATCGTGCAGAACGATATCAAACGGGTGGTGGCTTACTCGACCCTGTCCCAGCTTGGTTACATGACCGTGGCCCTCGGCGTCTCCGCCTATTCCGCCGCGATCTTCCACCTGATGACCCACGCTTTCTTCAAGGCGCTGCTGTTCCTTGCTGCCGGCGCGGTCATCATTGCGATGCATCACGAGCAGGACATCCGCAAGATGGGTGGACTGAAGAAATATCTGCCGATCACCTACTGGGTGTCATTGATTGGTTCCCTGGCCCTGATCGGTTTCCCCGGCTCCTCGGGCTATTTTTCCAAGGATGCGATTATCGAGGCGGTGCATCATTCATCGATACCGGGTGCCGGTTTCGCCTACATCATGGTGGTGCTGGGCGTGTTCGTGACCGCGTTCTATTCGTTCCGCATGTTCTTCCTGGTGTTTCA
>JASJBV010000200.1 GCA_030066335.1 Gammaproteobacteria bacterium | reverse complement strand
CAATATCTATTAAAGTAAGGGAACTGGCTGCCGTTTATTAAGCATAACTGCAGTTAGTGAAAAGCAACATCTATCCTTAGGAAATGCAACAATGTCTAGTCTGATTCTCGCTCTTTTCACCGCTTTCATGGCCGCTCTGCTCGGTGTCGCAATCGTCCGCCGCAGTCAGCTCAATCATATCCGGGAACGGGAATTGCGCAGAGGCCTGATTCAGCGAGTCGAGGCCCTGCCCCTGCCAGGCCTGATCCAGGCCCTGGGGATCAATTTACCCCGTTATTTTTACGGCTCTCCGTTTAAACGGCTGGATGAATGCGTGAAGACCTGTGAATCCTGTTCGGCCGCCCAACAATGCCAGAGTCAACTGGCAAGGCCCGAGGTGAAGCTGTCAGAGTTCTCGTTTTGCCCGATCAGGGAGCATCTCGGTAAACACATAAACTGACAGGCCGTTGCGGTCAGCGTCCGCTGGCCGCGAGTCAGGTTAACCCGTTTTAGCTACTGAACGCTGCCGAAGGATTTATCCACCGCGCCTGCGGGTGCCGACAATCCAGCCAGACGACAACCCTGGGCAATCGGGCCCGCCGGCAACAGCGTATACAGGAATTTCATACCGCCCTCGCGATGAAAGGCCTCTTCCAGGGCATCGGTCAATTCGCGTACCTTGATCGCGGAATCGCTGTGCTTAAAGTAATATTCCTGTAAAGACCGGATCAACACGCGGTGTTCCGCGCCAAGTTCTATGCCCTCCTGCTGTGCCAGCTCCAACGCATCGCGCTCAGACCAGCCTTGCGGCGCATGCGGATATTCAGGATTGTTTCCCGGCTTTAAATCATCAGTAATCGCATAAGACATGGTTCCAACCTCCATTCGCACTAATCTCTTAAGTATTTTGATAAGTCTTCTTTGACTTCGTTCCAATCATGATGCGCTGTCCGGATAATTTCAAGCCCCGCTTGCATCGGCTCCGGGGTGGGCTAAGCATGCCGCCTGCTCAGCCCTGTTTAGCGCAATTTGACCGCTATCCTGCGAATTCTCGATTACAATCCGGTTATGGATGAAGAAGAGACCAAGCAAGAATATGTCGAGGCCAGCACCCTAGCCCGGATCATCGTGGTCGGCGTGCTCCTGCTGGGTCTGTATGGCGTTTACCTGATCCTGCCGACGCTGCAGAATCTGCTGCCGCAACAAAATGCCGGGTTTGCGGCGATAGATCAGGCGATCGCCGATTTAACCAGACTACTCGATCAGTTGATGATCTTGTCGATCCTGTTGGCTGCACTGCTGAGTATATTTTTTGTCCATCTGGCCGGACAAATCAGCAAGTCAGAGCGCTACCCACCACCGCATTTTGCGGTGATTCGCCGGACCAGGATCAGGCGCGGTGAAGCAGTCAGGCGCTTCGTCAACCTGAGTTATCTGGTGGCCGCACTGGCATGGTTCCCGGTGTTGGCTACCGGGTATCTGCAATGGTTGGTGGCTTCTATCAGATAGCGTTTTAGCTAGAGGAAGGACAGTCCCAGAGTTTTGCGTACCTTCTCAACCGCGCGCAGATCCGTCCCGTTGACCCGGGTATAGCCGACCCAGACCGCAGGATAGCCGGGGATTTCCATGGTTTTGATGATCTGCGATTTATAGGCACTTTTTTCTACATCGATCTCGATGAAATCAACGTCGTTGGCTTTGAATTCCTCGCGTAATTTCTTGCAGTGCGGACACCAGTCTGCCCCATACATGATGATCTTGGGTGTTCCATCCGGGTAAAAATGTTGCTTGAATAAACGTTTTTCGAAGCTCGTGAAATACCTGTCTCCATAGTTGGTCCCGAGCATGTTGCGGATCATCGACTGGTCGCCGCTGCCCTCGATCCGTATATCACCGCTAACGATCAATGGAAAACCTCCCTTACCGACCTGTTTCCACAGGTCGACATTGGGATCACTGCTGTTATTCGGATCGATCAGTTTCTCTTCGAACTCAACTCGCCGGTTGTTCAGATTATCGCGTCCCATGTCGCAGGGTCGGCCGCAATTTTCCACCGTGAACAACCAGGTCACCGGGTTACCCGCCTGATCGAATGCGCCCGCCGGCGCCATCAATGGCAAACTGCCGGTTTGCCAGTACCAACCAGCGACAACGATCGCCGTGATTATCACAAGTTTACGCATAAGCTATCCATGATTGACTCAATCAGGTCAGAAACCTGATCACAATAACTCTGAGTATAGATCGCGGGCGAGGAAATGCCCTGACGGGGCAGATTAATCTGCTGGATTATGAGGCCTGGGCCAGATAAATGGTCAGCGTAATATAACAACCGCCGAGGAACACGATAACACCGTAAAAGCGGAGATTATTCTTTACCTTGTCTTCGGGCAAAGAATGGGTTGAATCGAAGACTTCCAGTTTGCCCTGGGTATCGACCCAGCGATTGACCCTGGCATCGAAGGCCTTGAGCATAGCGGGTCGAATAAAAATGATGACGCCGACGAATAACGCGATAAAGGTGGCGACCACCAATATGATCAACAACTGTGGATATAACCAGCTGGTGAACGCCGACCCGGCCATTTGTTCCAGAGTGCGGGCCATCACCTCGTAGCCTGGATTTACCAGTATCAGATTGAAGATATAGATTGAACACAATACGATCAGGGTACCGACAATCCTGTGATGCAGGTAAAAAAACTGGTCCTGGTCCCGATGACGGTCAAGGCTTTCAAAAAACTGGCTGGTACTGATCCATTTGTTGGTCCTGCTGGCGAACCTGTCAACCTGTCCGGGGACAATGATAAATAACAATCCGATAATCACCACCAGCACGCCAATCCAGAATATCGCGTCACTGAGCCACAGGTTGATTTCATTATATAAATTCATAAGGATTGTCTCGTTGTTATAGATATAGTCGAGCCAGTATATCACCCTATTTCCTGTCAAATAAGCAATGCGTCACAGTAAATATCTCACAGGTCGATTCAGCTCTGTCATGATGTCGGGAAACAGGTAATAATGCCCCATCCGAACCTCTGTTTACCGCGCAGATGGCACTGACTACATCACAGTGGTCGGACAGGACTCATGCATCAGCATTACTTACCCTGGAAAAATCGATCGGTAAGCTCAGGACCCAACTTCACCCGGGAAATTTTGCTATGAAAAAAATCGCGCTTAAACAATGGGAACAACTCGCAGATCGATCACCCGAACATGCCCTGGTGGCGAATGTGGACCTGGTGGTTACCCGTTTCGATGACCAGGTCTCGGTGCTCTACGGTCGCTGCGCCCATCGCGGCGCGTTGATGGCGGATGGCTATGTTGACGGCCCCAACCTGATGTGTGGAGTACACGGCTGGGATTACCGGCTGGATACCGGCGTCAGCGAATACAACAACAGCGAGACCCTGCCCAAATTCAATGCCTGGATCGAGGATGGCCAGGTCTGGGTCGATGAAGACGAGATCAGGGCCTGGGCGGATGATCATCCGCAACCCTATCAACGCGACAGCTACCAGGGAGTTTATCAGGACCCGACCGGTACCCGCGATGAACCCTATGTGAAGTTCATTCGTAAACTGGCCGATGAGGGCCTGAGCAAGATGGGACAGCATGGACCCTCTGCGGCGATGGGGGTACCGCGTGACCAGTTGCCGAAGTGGGACGATCTGCAGTTCGTGGTGGCCCAATTGCACAAGCTGCCCCTGCTCGATGATGAACCAGTGGCGACCGACCTGGTGCTTGGCCCGCGCGCCGACAAACCGCTGCAATTCGATATCCCGATCTTCGTCTCCGATATGAGTTTCGGTGCCCTGTCGGAGGAAGCCAAGCTGGCCCTGTCCAGGGGCGCGCAACTGGCCGGCACTGGCATCTGTTCCGGCGAGGGTGGGATGCTGCCCGAAGAACAGGCCGCCAATTCACGCTATTTTTATGAGCTGGCTTCGGCCCGTTTCGGCTTCTCCTGGGACAAGCTGCAGCAAGCCCAGGCTTTTCACTTCAAAGGGGGCCAGGGTGCTAAAACCGGTACCGGCGGTCATCTACCTGGACACAAGGTCAAGGGCAAGATTGCCGAGGTGCGCGGACTCGCCGAGGGTCAGTCGGCGATATCCCCGGCGCGATTCCCGGAGTGGAACGAGCTCGGCCAGTTCCGTGATTTTGCCGACCAGGTGCGGGATAAAACCGGCGGCATCCCGGTCGGGTTCAAATTATCGGCCCAGCATATCGAGAAGGATATCGACGCCGCGCTGGAGATAGGCGTCGATTACATCATCCTCGACGGTCGGGGTGGCGGCACCGGCGCCGCACCCTTGATCTTCCGCGACAATATCTCGGTGCCGACGATCCCCGCCCTGGCCCGGGCCCGGCAACACCTCGATAGCAGCGATGCGACCGACGTTACCCTGGTCATCACCGGCGGCCTGCGCCACCCGGCCGATTTCGCCAAGGCGCTGGCGCTGGGCGCGGATGGGATCGCGGTGTCCAATGCCGCGCTGCAGGCGATCGGCTGCCTGGGCATGCGGGCCTGCCACACCAATAACTGCCCGGTCGGCATCGCTACCCAGAAGCCTCATCTGCGCAAACGCCTGCCGGTGGATATAGCCGCTGAACGCCTGTCGCGTTACCTCTCGGCTTCGGTCGATTTAATGAAGGTACTGGCCCGTGCCGCCGGGCATCATCATTTGAACCAGTTTAATATTGATGACCTGACCACGTTTGATGCTGAAATGGCCAGGCTGACCGGGGTAGCATACGGAGGCGTTAGCCGTTAGCAATACCATTAGTAATTAAAGATATTGAACGCGTGACTTCAATTCGTCGAGGGAAAGAGTGACGTCCTGCAGGGACCCATCTGCGTCGGTACCGATGATCACGCCCTTGCCGGAGACCGGGATCAACTTGTCGATCTGGAACCGGCCACTGGCGCCGCGCAGGAAACACTCTTCGTCGAAATACAGGGTGTCGTTACCGCCGAGACTATCTGTCTCCAGGGTTTCGTAGCCGATATGGCTGATCAAATCATCCCGGCTGGCGATGTCGATGTGCTGGATGTTCTGCTGTTCGGGATCGATGAGGTAGGCTTTCATCTACTGCCGGCTAACGCTTGGCTTCGCGCTTGTTAGCGGTAGCCTTGACATCAACCCAGCCATCCCAACCCAGCCAGGGAGCCGGGTCATGCTCGCAGTCGGGACTGGTTTGACCGCGCATGGCTAACCACTTGCAGCGCAGTTCCCGGGTGAACACCGATGTTGTCTGGAGTAGATTTTCCATCCAGGCAGACTATCGCAGGCCCGCCGGCATGTGAAATGGTTTTAATTAATCGATTAATAGATTCTGTCTAAGATAACCCTCTATCGCACTGATTTTCGGGCTTAAACACCAGCTAGCCCTGACCGACATCAAAGAACTTTTTTCGATAAACGGTAGAACGACACCCATATTTAAACCAGTGATCTCCGGGCCGAAGCTGAATCCCACCGGCAAATCCGTAACAACCCGGAGAAAACCCAGGCGCTTTATCCCCAACCAATCAACGGTATGATCCATGCCATATTTCTGTCATGATGCAGTGGTTATACTCGAACGAATCTATAACAAAAAGGGGGATTTTATGGATAACAGTCACCGGCTCAGTTTCACCTACCTGTCGCAGGAAGACCTGATCGAATCCGGCTGCTTCGATATCAGCCTGGCCATCCTGACCGCGGAAAAAACCCTGCTCGCATACGAGGAGGACAGCATCCTGTTCCCGGAAAAAACCGTGCAGATCTTCGACCATGCCAGCCAGGACCGCATCAACTGCCTGCCGGCAACCCTGCTCGATGAAAAGATCTGCGGGCTCAAATGGGTCTCGGTGTTTCCACGCAATCCGAAGTTACACGACCTGCAAAACCTGTCGGCGATCTTTGTCCTGTCCGAAATCGAGAAAGGCTTCCCGATTGCGGTGATGGAGGGCACCCTCGCCTCCAACATGCGCGTCGGCGCGATGGGCGCCATCGCCGCCAAGCACCTGGCGCGCGCGGACAGCGAGGTCATCGGCCTGATCGGTGCCGGGGAACAGGCCAAAATGCATATGCTGGCGATGAAATCGGTACGTCCCGGCCTCAAGCAATGCCGGGTAGCCTCGAAGGCGCCACAGGAAGAGCAACAGTTCATCGAGGAACTCGCACCCTTGTTCCCGGACATGGAATTCGTTGCCGCCGATACCCACAGTCGTCGGGCGATGGACGGCGCCGATATCCTGGTCACCGCGACCAGTGCCCAGGCCCCATTGCTGCACGCGGAATGGATGAAGCCCGGCGCCTTTTACAGCCACATCGGCGGCTGGGAAGACGAGTACGAGGTGGCCCTGCAATGCGACAAGATCGTCTGTGACGATTGGGAAACGGTCACCCACCGCACCCAGACCCTGAGTCGCATGTACAAGGAGGGCCTGATCTCGGGCAGTAATATCCATGCCAACCTGCACGAACTGGTCAGCGGCCACAAGCCGGGACGAGAATCTGCCGATGAGCGGACCTATTTCAACGCGGTCGGCCTGGCCTATATCGATGTTGCGATTGGCCTGTCGCTGTATCACCGCGCCAAGGCGGCTGGCGCCGGGCAGGAACTTGACTTGCAGCACTGCATGATCTTCGAACATGCTGATATAATCAAACACGTTAAGTTATAGGCATTCTTATCCCGGGTTAACCTCTGTAGCCCGGGGCGCACTGAACCATGTTCAAATTTCCACAGGAAGATAACCCCGATACGGTCACCGTCACCATCGAGGGCAGCGAGGTATCGGTTCCGCGCAACTGCTCGGTGGCGGCCGCGGTACTGGTTTCCGCAATCGGTCACACCCGCACCACCCCGGTCAGCAACAGCCCGCGGGCGCCCCTGTGCATGATGGGCGTATGTTACGAATGCCTGATGGTCATCGACGGTCAGGCCAATCGCCGCGCCTGCCAGGAAACCGTGCGTGAAGGCATGCGCATCGAACGCCAGCAGGGCGTGGGACCAACTCGATGAAGGCGCATTACCCGCTGCTCATTATCGGTGCCGGCCCCGCCGGTCTGTCGGCGGCGATCGTCGCCGCTGAACATGGTCTCGATGTGGCCGTGATCGATGACCAGGCCGCGCCGGGCGGGCAAATCTATCGTGCCATCGAATCCATCTCGCCGGAGCGTATCAAGCAGCTGGGCGGCGATTATCAGCGCGGTCACGAGCTGGTCGCACAATTTCGCGCCAGTAGCGCCGAGTATCACCCCCACACCAGCGTCTGGTCCCTGAATGACCGCCAGGAGATCGGCATTCTGACCCAGGATCAGACCCGTATCATCACCGCCGACCATGTGTTACTTGCCAACGGCGCGATGGAGCGACCGATTCCATTCAAGGGTTGGACCCTGCCCGGGGTCATGAATGCCGGCGCCGGCCAGGTCATGTTCAAACAGGCCGGCATCATCCCGGAAGACGGCGTGGTCATGGCCGGCTCCGGCCCACTGCTGTTGCTACTGGCCTGGCAGTACCTGCATGCCGGGGTCAAGATCCGCGCCCTGCTCGATACCTCGCCGTATAACAACCTACTGCGCGCTCTGCCCCATTTACCGCGGGCCCTGATGGCCCACCACTACATCACCCGTGGTCTGCACTACCAGAACATGATCAAACTGGCCGGGGTGCCGATTATCAAGGGCGTGTCCCGGCTCAGCGCTCACGGCGACAATAAACTGGAAAAGATCAGCTATCGCCGGCATGGTAAGACCCACGAGATCGAAACCGACCTGCTGCTGGTTCATTTCGGCGTGGTCCCACAGACCCACCTGAGTCGCGCGGCCGGCTGCAGGCATAGCTGGGACAACAACCAGCAGTGCCTGCGTCCGCAACTCGATGAATGGGGTGCTACCAGCCAGCCCGGACTGTTTATCGCCGGCGATAATGCCGGTATCGGCGGCGCCCGCACCGCCGAACATGCCGGCCGCCTGGCGGCGTTCCAGGTACTGTTCCAGCAGGGAATCATCGATCAGGCCCAGCGTGATCGCGAGGCCAACAAGGACCGCAAATGGATGCGGGATGATCTGCATATCCGCCCCTTCCTGGAAAAACTGTTTCGCCATCCCTGGGGCCTGCTGGCGAAGACCGATGACGACACCATCGTCTGTCGCTGCGAGGAGATCACTGCCGGCCAGATCCGAGCGGAATTCCAACATGGACATGAAGCCAGTAACCAGGTCAAGTTCATTACGCGCAGCGGCATGGGGCCGTGCCAGGGTCGCCAGTGCATGCTGGCGGTGGCACATATCCTGGCCAATGAATCCAACCAGCCGATGCACGACGATGCATTTTACAAGGTACGTCCACCGGTCACCCCGCTGACCCTCGGCCAATTGGCCAGCCTGTATCCCGAGGAACAGGAATGAAGGCCGATGTCATCATCATCGGCGGCGGTCTGATGGGCGCCTCCAGCGCGCTGCAATTGAGTAAACTTGGTCTGAAATGTGTGGTCCTGGACCGAGAACATCCCGGACGCCATTCCTCCGGTGTCAGTGCCGGTGGTCTGCGCCGCCTCAATCGTCATCCTGCCGAGATCCCGTTATCCGTGGCCGCGGCTGCAATCTGGCACAACATAGAAGATTTACTGGATAATGACTGTGGCACCCATTTCCCGGGACAGATCCGGGTAGCGGAAAATGCAGCCGACCTGGAGAAACTGCAACAACGCGCTAGGCTGGTAGCCGGGCTGGGTTATGACCACGAGGAAATGATCGACCGGGATGAACTGTTCCAGCTGGTACCGGGTTTATCTCCGCATTGTGTCGGTGGCCTGATCTGTCGCGATGATGGTTTTGGCCAGCCCTTC
>JASJBV010000199.1 GCA_030066335.1 Gammaproteobacteria bacterium | reverse complement strand
CGATGCTGTCGCGCGCCTTGAACGCTGCCCAGGTACTGTTGGCGAATACCGCAACCCCGGAGTTGTCGGGCATGGCTTTGGCATTGATGAATCCGGGCATTTTTTGCGCCTTGTCCGCATTGAAGGATTGCAGGGTTCCGCCAAAGCGGGGGCTGCGCAGGATCGCCGCATGAACCATCCCCGGCAGCTTGACGTCCATCGCGAATATGGCGCTGCCATTGACCTTGTCTGAACTGTCCTTGCGCGGCAGCTCGATATTGCCGATCAGTTTGAATTCGTCGGGTGATTTCAGGAACACACTTTCCGCCGGGGTCAGGGTCATCGCCAGACCGATAAATTCTCCAAAATGTCCGCGCCTGGATCCCGCGGAAATGATTCCGTTGTCTACCGTGATCGTATTGGCATCGACCATCCAGGTCTGCGCCGCGGCACGCACCAGCAGGTCACGAGCGGTGGCGCCGGCTTCACGATACTGGGTGAAGGAATTGGCGATCGCGGAAGAGCCCCCGGTGCCCTGCATGCCCCAGAACAGGTTCTTGTACTTTTCGCCATCGGCCGGGGCGAAGTCGATTTCGAGTTTATTCCAGTCGGCATCGATTTCCTCGGCCACCAGGGTGGCCAGGCCGGTGGTGGTGCCCTGGCCCATTTCGAAGTGCTTGATAATCACCGTGACCACACCGTCACGGTCGATGACGACAAACGGGTTGACCACGGTTTGCATGTTACCGGCGGCCAATACCCCGCGGGCATTGATCCCGACCGCCAGCACCGCGGCACCGGCCGCAGCAGTCTTGAGAAAGGCTCTACGTGATAGAGATAGTGGTGTGTTCATGTCAGGCCTCCAACTTTTGCGATGCCAGTTTGATCGCCTGCTTGATCCGGACATAGGTCGCGCAACGACAGGCATTGCCGGCCATCGCGTTGGTGATGTCCTGGTCACTGGGGGATGGGTTGTTGCTGAGTAAGCCGATTGCGGACATGATCTGGCCGGACTGGCAAAATCCGCACTGGACGACATCGGTTTCGCGCCAGACCTGTTGTACCGTGTCGGCGACCCGGCCGCTCAAGCCCTCGATCGTGGTCACCTGGTTGGAGCCTACCGCGGAAACCGGTAACGAACAGGATCTGACCGGACTGCCGTTGAAATGCACGGTACAGGCGCCGCAGGAGGCAACACCGCAGCCATACTTGGTGCCGGTTAAATTGAGTTCATCACGTATCACCCAAAGCAAGGGGGTGTCCGGTTCGGCGTCAACCTGGCGCGGTTGACCGTTGATCATCAGTGTATATTTCATACTCCACTCCTTGCTTTTGGTTGGTTAACCCAGATTAACTTGAAAGCGGGTCTGCTTCCAATAGATTCTTCTCTGCCCGGGGCAATTGTTCAATAAGGCAATCTTATCTGCTGAAGGTTATCTGGCGATCGCAGTCTGCGGGATGGAAAATTCACTGGCCGCGGCAACGATCTCGCCCTGGGCGAAATCCACGCCCATTGCTATCAGCTGGTTCAATATTGCCGCGTTGTCGACGCTCTCCGCTATGGTCAGGCTGCCGGATTTATGCCCGATGTTGTTGATCGCCTCGACGATTGACGCATCGATCGGGTCTTCCAGCATGGTTTGCACAAAACTGCCGTCAATCTTGATGAAATCTACCGTTAATGACTTCAGATATGAGAAAGAGTTCATCCCGTTGCCGAAATCATCCAGCGACACCTTGCAGCCAATCTCATGCAAGCGATTGATCAGGCGTAAAGCACAGTCGAAGTCGGCAATCGCGGCGGTCTCGGTAATTTCAAATCCGATCTGCTGCGGGTTTATCGCGTGGTCCTTGAATTGATGGTGGATGTAATCGATCAGGCTGTCATCACTTAGCGAGTTGGCGGAAAGATTGATAAAGGTCAGGGCCTCGCTATCTCCCTGGCTATGGCGTAATCCCAATTGTTCGCAGGCATGCTGGATGACCCAGCGATCTATTTCCGGCATCAGGTTGAAGCGCTCGGCGGCCGGGATGAAATGTTCCGGCAGCACCAGCAAACCATCCTCGTCTACCATGCGTAACAACAATTCCCGGTGCGGAAAACCCGCGTTCAGTGGCTTGATCGGTTGGCTGAACAACACCAGGCCATTGTTGGCCATCGCCGTTTGCAGGCGTTGAATCCATTGCATTTCGCCGCGGCGCAGGGCCAGTTCCTTGTCGCTTTTGCTGTGCACGTGGATCCGGTTGCGCCCCTTCTCCTTGGCCGCGTAACAGGCCATGTCGGCCAGGCTTAGCAGTGGTGCGACCGCCTCATCGCCATCGATCCGCACCAGGCCGATACTGGCACCGACCTTGAAACTGCGCTCGCCCCAGATAAACAGGTAATCACGGATATTATCCAGTAACTGTTGCGCTATCTGCTGCGCCCGGGTCAGCGGACAGTTATTCAGCAGCACCCCGAATTCATCACCCCCCAGCCTGGCCAGGGTGTCGCTGTCGCGGATGCAATCCTGCAATCGCCGTGACAGTCGACGTAACAGTTCATCCCCCGCCAGGTGACCACAGGAATCATTGACCAGTTTGAACTGATCGAGGTCGATATACATCAGGGCATGATGTTCCGAGTTGTAACGAGCCGTATCGACGGCGGCGGCCAGCCGGTGTTCGAATTCGGCCCGGTTGACCAGGCCGGTCAGGCTGTCATGGAAGGCCAGGTGATGAATCCGCTCCTGGGCCTGCTGGTGGTCGCGGCGGTTTTCCGCCTCGCGCAGCTCGCGATCGATGGCGGGCAGCAGGCGCGCCAGGTTATCTTTCATCACGTAGTCATGGGCACCGAGCTTCATCGCATCGACCGCGACCTCTTCGCCGATGGTGCCGGAAACCACGATGAAAGGGATATTGGGATCATGTTCGGCCGCCAGCTTCAGCGCTTCGACCGAATTGAATCGCGGCATGTTGTGATCGGCAATGATCAGGTCCCAGTCATGTTCAGCCAGTGCGGTCCGCATGTCGAGAGATGAATCAACGCGTAAACTGGTGGGCTCGTAACCTCCGCGTCTCAGTTCCCGGGTGATCAGCAGCGCATCGTCCTCGGAATCTTCGACGATCAGCAGGTTTATTGGTTGTCCCTGATATTCAGCCATTGGCAGTCTCGTTATCCCTGGTCGAGGATCGATCGGTAGCTGGCAATCCCTGGCCTGGCGGTGATGATGATATTAGTGCGGCAAGACGCGACCGGGGCGAAACCAAGCGGTATCTGGCATCCTTGATCCACGTCCTGAGCATCCGGACCGGACCAGGATAATGGCGGCGGGCTGTAAACAATAATCCTGCTCCAGGGTTAGGGAAGCCGGGGCGTAACTCACGCATTCTCATGCACATGAATCCAGCGGTACATGCAACTAGCCTACACTATTACACCCGGGATAAAAACTTCAGGATGATCCGACTGTGATGGTTTTCCCAATTTGGATCAGTCATCTTGTGCCTGACCGGGGGCGTTGCCACTGGCGCTGTTGGCAGCCTGGACCAGCGCCGACTTGATCGCCGCCAACAGGCTGTCGGCATGAGCCTGGCCAGTGCCGGCCAGGGTCAGGGCGGTGCCGTGATCAACCGAGGTGCGGATGATGGGCAGGCCCAGGGTGCTGTTGACGGCATGGTTGAAACCAACATGCTTGAGCACCGGCAGGCCCTGGTCGTGATACATGGCGAGCACGGCATCGGCATCCTCGAGTGATTCATGGGTGAACACGGTATCAGCCGGGTAGCTGCCACTGACCTGGATACCCTCCTGCTGCAAGCGTTGAATCAGCGGGTTGATGATGTCGATCTCCTCGCGCCCGAGGTAGCCGTTTTCACCGGCATGGGGATTCAGGCCGCACACCTTGATATGCGGGTGTTCAATGCCAAAGCGACGTTCCAGGTCACGATCGAGGATGCGGATAATCTGCTCCAGCTGCTGCGCGTTGATCGCCTCCGCGACCTTGCTCAGGGGCAGATGGGTGGTAGCCAGCGCCACCCGCAGCTGCTCGGTGTGCAGCAGCATCACCGGTTTTTCCACCCCGCACAGTTCCGCCAGAAACTCGGTATGGCCACTGAAACTGACCCCGGCCTGGTTGATGATATCTTTCTGGATCGGGGCGGTGACCATGGCATCGAATTCACCAGTCAGGCAGCCGCGTGCGGCACGCTCCAGCAATGCCAGCACATAGCGTGCATTGCCGCTGTCCAATTGACCGACGGTCGCTGGCTGCGCCAGGTCGATATGCAGGATCTCGAGGCAGGCCGGGTCGGGTGGTGGCCCGGGTTGATAAGCAGCCAGTTGCAGCGGCTGACCAATCAGCTCCGCGCGCGCACGGATCAGGTCCTGATCACCGACGATCACCAGGCGCGCGGGGAAGACGGCGGGATCGATCGCGGCCATCAGCTCCGGACCAACACCGGCCGGCTCGCCGCTGGTGATGGCTAGCGTGGGCCGATAGCTCATTGACTGTTATCGAGTCCGTGAATCTTGACGAAGGCCTGGTCACGCAGGCGGCGTTGCCATAAATCCAGGACCTCAGTCTTCTTCTGTTCCTGCAGTTGTTGGCGAATCTTGTTGCGTTTACTCTCGGCGGTCTCGTCCTCTACGCGCCGGTCCAGCACCTGCAGGATATGCCAGCCATACTGGCTGCGAAACACGTCGCTGATCTCTCCGATCTGGCTGGCGTCGGCCACTTGCTGGAACTCCGCCACCATCATACCGGGCGCGAACCAACCGAGATCACCACCCAGTCCCTTGGAGCCAGGATCGTCGGAATACTGCTTGGCCAGTTCAGCAAAATCCACCCCGTTGATAATCCGCTGGCGGAGATCCTCCAGTTGCTGGCGGGCCATCGCATCGGTGGTCAATTCGTCCGTCTTGATCAGGATATGACGCGCCTTGGTCTGCTGCACCAGCACCTGATCGCTGTCGCGTTTAGCGTCGAGCCTGATGATGTGATAACCGCTGGCACTGCGCAGCGGTTGGCTGTGCGCGCCAACCGCCATAGCGGTCACTAGGTCGGCAAACAGGCTCGGGGTCTGCGCCAGTTTGCGCCAGCCGAGGTCACCGCCCTGCAATGCATTGCCGCCGTCGGAGAAGGCACTGGCCATGTCGGCAAAATCCGCGCCCTGGTCCAGTTGTTGCACCAGTTCCCGGGCACGGGATCTGGCCTCGTTGACCTGATCGCTGCTGGCGGCATCCGGCAGCGCAATCAGGATATGCGAGATCTTGTACTCGATGGTTTCGCTGTCCGATCCACTGCGCTTGAGAAAGTCGTCAACTTCCTGTTCGGTGATATCGACATTCTGGCGGGCGTAACTATTGCGAATACTATTGATCGTCAGTTCCCGTTTGACGCTGTTACGGAACTGGTTGTAATCGACATCGCTGTCGATTAACGCCTGACGAAACTGGGCCAGGGTCATATTGTTGGTCCTGGCCAGGTTTTGCATCGCGGTGTTGAGCTGGGTATCGGTGATCACGACGCCGCGTTGCTGGGCATACTGGACCAGGATCGACTGGGTGATCATCAGTTCCAGCACCTGGCGATTGAGTGAGGCTGAGGCGGGCAGGTTGCGGCCCTGACTGCGGAATTCACGTTGAATTCTGGATACCTCGCGGATCAACTCATTGCGGGTGATCATGTCATCCTCGACCAGGGCGACGATCTCGTCGATCATGATCGGTTGGTTCTGGGCCTGGGCCAGTGCGGCCCAGAGCATAAAAGTGGTCAGTAGGTATTTCATGTGGGTAAGATCAATTACGTGATTGGTAGCCAAGGATACCATCTTCGAGGATGGCATCGATATCCCTTCCTGCACTGGTCAGGCCCTTGAAGGTCAATTGCAGGTAAATGGTCCGGTCAACTTCCTCAAAGTCCTTGTCGGAGGCCTTCTCATACAACAGTTGCAAACCCCAGCAGCAGCCCTCGTAGGACAGACCGACCAGGTTCTGCACCGGCTTCTGGTTGAGGATCGAGTACTGGCGCTTGGCGAAACCGGTCCAGTTGGCGGCTAAAGGATAGACCAGGGACAGGGTGGATTGTTCAAGACTGTTTTCGCGAAAATGGTATTCCAGGTTCAGCAACTGGTCGTCGGCGCGTTGGCGAATGGTAATGTCGGTTTGCTTTGACTCGCTCTCCTCCTGGTCGTAAACCGATGCCAGCTGCAGGGTCCAGTTGGGATAAGGCCGGTAACTCAGCAAGGTCATCAGATTGGATTTGTCACGCTCATCGACGCTGTTGCCGAGACTCACCTCACGGTCTTCCGCATAAAATGCCTGGCCGATACTGGCACTGAATATTTCATCACTGCTGGTCTGGTCGAGCACCCGCGTGGTCAGGCCGAAGCTGAGCTGCCTGGCATCGCCGATGCGATCCACCCCGGAGAAGCGGTTGTTGATGAAGAGATTGGCGTAGCTGTCACTCAACAACGCAGTATCGAAATCCGGGATATCCTGCTGATCCTCGAAGGGTACGTACAGCAGGAACAGGCGTGGCTCCAGGGTCTGGATCAGGTTGTGTTCGGCGCTGGCCAGGCGCTCGAAAATCAGGCCACTGTCCACGCTGAACAGGGGCAGGCTGCGTTCGATATCATTGATGTCATTGCTGTTGTTATCCAGCGCATACTCGGTGTAATCGAGTTGCAGCGAGGGATATAAAAAGTACCAGGTGTCCTCGAGCGGGTAACTGAAGGCGGTGGAGATATGCAGGCGATCGCCGGTGATACTGTCTTCCTGGTCGAAGCTGACCCATTCGTTGCGCCAGTCGAGTTCGAACCCGGAGTCGGCAAACGAGAATAGCCGTTCTACGCTCAGTTGCGGATCACGTCGATAAGGCGGGGTTTTATCCAGGTTGATGGTCTGGTATTCCTCTAACAGCAGGGACGTGGACCAGCCGCCGATGGTCGTCGACATTTGCAGCTTGCTTTGCAGGTAGTCGGCATCGTTGACCGCATCGAGATGTTCGAAATCGTCGGGGAAATCCTCGTCCGATACTCTCTGGATCAGCAACGTGGTCTGGATATCCAGGGGTAACTGACTTTGGTGACTCCAGTGACGAAACCAGCGTTCATCGTCATATAAATCATCGTCCAGCCAGGAAAGATTCAGGGTTCCCTGATGACCGTCAAACAGGTAACGATTTTCGGTATTGAGCTGGATTCCGCGGCGGCTATACCAGATCGGGATGATCGTCATATCGTAATTGACCGCCTGGTTCCAGTACCAGGGCAGCGACAGGTAGGTGCCATCCCGGTCGGAACTGGATAGCGCCGGGGGCAGAAATCCACTCATGCGATCGCTGGTGATCGGGAACATGAACCAGGGTGAGTAAAATACCGGGATGTCCTTGACCCGCAATACCGCGTGATAGGCGGTGCCCTGGCCGGTTTGCTGGTTCAGGCGCAGGCGGTTGGCATTGATCGACCAGGTATTCTGTCCCGGGTCACAGGTGGTGTAGCTGACATCGTACAGCAGGCTGTTATCGGCATCGAATTGCTGGATCTCGGTCGCGCTGCCACGAATATGGTTTTGATACAGCTGGAAGCTGGTGCCGCTGAACGAGCCGCTGCGATCCTGGTCATCCAGCTCGACCTGTTGCGCCAGGATCTGATAGCGGTCATCGGCATACAGAATATTGCCCTGCGCGCGGATCTGCTGCAGATCCTTGAAATAGTCGATCTGGTCGGCACGGATAGTCTGATCACCTCGGATCAGGCTGGCATCACCGGACAGCTGATAGTACTGACGGTCGAGAGTCGACAGATGATCGGCTTCGATCTCGGTTACAAACAGGTCGTAATTGACATCCTGCCTGGGTTGGATGACAGGGACCGTGCACTGGCTCCAATCGGTTGCCGCAAACGAAGTGATGGGCAGCAGGCAACATAGCAGCAATGATGTCAGGCAGGGTCGGTTTTGCAAGAGTTACAGTTATCCGTCTAGTTATAGGTTCGAATTTTGGCACAGTCGGACCGGCACAGCGAGGGCATATTGATCCCAGGCGGTGGATTAATCGCGGCCTGGGTTGGTTTCAGCAGATCCCGCCCGGGTTGGCGCCAGCTGTTTGCAGTCATTGCCTGCTTGAGCCCGTTCCCGCTAGCACGGATCGGGCTTTTTTGTTTCGCTTCCATGACAAAGCGCAAAAATGCGCATTATTTCGGTGCCTGAAAGTGACAATGTCACAAAATTGCTGCAGTGCAATGGAAGTCCGAAAAATACTTGCTATATAAGTATTATCTAATTTTAGGAGCTTATAACATGCAACGCACAGACTATTACGACCGACTGGTGAAACAGATCGTGCTGTATGGCGCCGGGGTGTTTTTTACCCTGGGTAGCGTCATCTCTTTGCTGTGGATCGAGGGCTGATTGCCATACCATGGTTATCCCCGCTCACAATCGGACATTTCCGCTCAAGGCCAGTCACAGCGCCTTCAGCGGGCCTATGCGTAGGCTATGTGACATAGTTACAGTTTATTTGTGCATAAGATAAATTTATATTAAGATTCACTCAATTCTTTAAACCAGGTATTTAATTATGGAACGCTCTGACTATTACGATCGACTGGTGAAAAAGATCGTTGTCTGCGGAGCAGGCGCCTTTTTCTCAGTTGGAAGCTTGATATCCTTTCTCTGGATATAGACCCAAAAAAGCCCCGCTATCGGGGCTTTTTTTTTGGCCAGGGACGGCCTTATGCCGCGGAGCACAGGGATGCGCGGGAGCGGCGCTTGCACATGGATGTGCTTCGACAATATGCTCCTGCATTGTCTACCCACGGCCATCCATGGCTTGGTATACCCTGAAGCCCAGGGATGGGCGAGAAGGGTGCTTG
>JASJBV010000198.1 GCA_030066335.1 Gammaproteobacteria bacterium | reverse complement strand
AGCGGGGTGGCAGTTATGACCTAACTGCTCGCTGCCGGCACTCACGAATACGACTATTCCGGTGACTGCATGCTGTCTGTCGCCGTTGCGCCTGTGCCAGCAGAAGCTCACATGCGCATCGAATTACAGGAATCATAAAAGCTAATTTCAGGGCCTGCTGTGGCCTAAACATTGTGGAGATAATCTGATATGACCAAAAAGAATGCATTCTATGCACAATCGGGCGGCGTGACCGCGGTAATCAACGCCTCGGGCTGTGGCGTCATCGAAACCTGCCGCAAGCATAGCGACAAGATCGGTAACGTGCTGGCCGGCAAAAACGGCATCATCGGTGCGCTGACCGAAGAACTGATCGATACTTCCAAGGAATCCGACGAGGCGATTGCCGCGTTGAAGAAGACACCTTCCGGTGGTTTCGGATCCTGCCGATTCAAACTCAAGAGCCTGGAAGATAACAAGCGCGAATACGAGCGCCTGATCGAGATCTTCAAGGCCCATAACATCGGATATTTCTTCTACAACGGTGGTGGTGACTCCGCCGATACCTGCTACAAGGTATCGCAATTGTCGGAAAAAATGGGCTTCCCGGTGCAGGCGATCCACGTGCCCAAGACCGTGGATAACGACCTGCCGATCACCGACAACTGCCCCGGCTTTGGCTCGGTCGCCAAGTACATTGCGGTATCGACCCTGGAGGCCTCTTACGACGTACGTTCGATGGCGGCCACCTCCACCAAGATCTTTGTCATCGAGGTGATGGGACGTCACGCCGGCTGGATCGCCGCCGCCGGCGCCCTGGTCGAGGATTACGGTATTCCCGTGGTAACCCTGTTCCCTGAAGTCGAATTCGACAAGGAAAAATTCCTCGCTGCGGTTGATGCCAAGGTCAAGGAATACGGCTATTGCTCGATCGTGGTTTCCGAAGGCTGTCACTGGCCGGACGGTACCTTCCTCGCCGAACAGGGCACCCGCGATTCCTTTGGTCATGCCCAGCTCGGCGGTGCTGCACCGGTAGTTGCCAACATGATCAAGGACGCCCTGGGTTACAAGTTCCACTGGGCGGTTGCCGATTACCTGCAACGTGCCGCACGCCACCTGGCCTCCGAATCCGACGTCGAGCAGGCCTATGCACTGGGCCAGGCCGCGGTGGAAAAGGCCCTTGAAGGTAAGAACTCGATCATGCCGACCGTGGTTCGCGAATCATCCAATCCGTACAAATGGAGTATCGGTGAAGCGCCGCTGAGCGAGGTCGCCAACGTCGAGAAGATGATGCCGATGGATTTCATCACCGATGACGGCTATGGCATTACCGACAAGTGTAAGGAGTACCTGTATCCGCTGATCAAGGGCGAAGCTTATCCGGATTACGATGAAAACGGGATGCCGATCTATGTCACCCTGAACAATGAACTGGTGGCGAAGAAACTGGAAGATTTCGAACTCTAGTTGTACAAGCCAACCGGTTATAGAGGGCTGCGACTGCAGCCCTTTTTTTTGCTTGCAGCAGAGTTGATAGCCGATGTCGCTAATCCTTGTATGGTAAAACGCTTCTATTCATTACAGCCAGACTGTTATAATCGCGCGCTTTACTCAGTAGAGAGCCTTTATCATGAACCTCGATCGTGTCAGTTCAGGCAAGAATGTACCCAACGAGATCAATGTCATCATTGAAATTCCGGCCAACTCCGACCCGGTGAAATACGAACTGGACAAGGACACCGGTGCGATGTTCGTGGACCGCTTCATGTCCACCGCCATGTTTTACCCCTGCAACTACGGCTACGTGCCGCACACCCTGTCCAAGGATGGCGACCCGGTTGACGTGCTGGTATTGACGCCGAATCCACTGATCTCGGGCTCGGTAATCGCCTGTCGCCCGGTTGGCGTCCTCAAGATGACCGATGAATCCGGCGATGACGCCAAGGTGCTGGCGGTACCGGTGGACAAGCTATGCAAGACCTACCGCCCGGTGCAAACCTTCCGTGATCTGTCCGGCGAGGTTCTCAACCGGATTTCCCACTTTTTCGAGCATTACAAGGATCTCGACGAGGGCAAGTGGGTCCGGGTGGATGGCTGGTATGGCATCGACGAGGCCAAGCAGGAAATTATGGACAGCATCCAGATGTACAAGGATGCCCCGGAAAAACCCAATTTCTGATCAGCAGCATCCCGCGGGCGAGTCGGCCGCGTGCCCGGGATTAGTCTTTGCTCGTTGATCCGCCCAGCAGCTCTGATTTTTCATCACTGCTCACCGCCGTGTCGGCTTGACTCAGTAATCGTTCGGCGGCGCAGACCTGGTCGCGCCCCTGCTGCTTGGCCTGATACAGGACCTGGTCAGCCTGATTGATCAGCAGGGTCTGATTGTATTGACTGTCCGGCTGAAACTCGGCCACACCGAAACTCGCGGTCAGCGAAAATTGTCCCTCATCAACCTCGATGCTGACCTGGGCCAATTGCTTACGTAAGCGCTCTGCTACATTAAATGCGATCGGCAACGGCGTATGCGGCAGGATCACGGCGAATTCCTCGCCACCATAACGACAGACAATATCGAACTGGCGCAACTGTTGCTGAAATAACCGGGCAGAGGTTTTCAGCGCCTGGTTGCCGGCTTCATGCCCCCATTTATCATTGACTGCTTTGAAATGATCGAGGTCGATCAACACCAGGCTGGTTGGATGGCTGGTGCGCACCGTGCGTTGCATCTCGGTGTCGAGCACCTGCTGAAAATGGCGGTAATTGAACAGCCCGGTCAACGGATCGATAATTGCCTGTAACTTCAGTTCCTCGACATCTCGTTTCAGCTGTGCCAACTCCTGCAGCCATTGGCAATCGGGTTCGCCGACGGGACAAATCTCTAGGGGCTGATCCATCTTGATATTCATTTATTGATTATAACCATTGTGCGCGGTAACTACCGCGGCAAGCTTGTATCTGGCCAACGCTGGCGGCATTATTATGCGCTTTTTGCCAGTATAGCGTAATGCCCGCAAACCTGTTCACCTCATCACAACATTTCAAACAGCATTTCATCCGCCAGCTGACGACCATGTTGCAACATGATGAAATCGGCGTGTTTATTCTGGTTCTCGCCAACGCCAGCATGCTGGCCGAGATTCGACAGCAACTGCAGCCGGCCCTGGAGGAACGCTTCCAGCAGCTATGCCAACGCCTGGACCGGGCCCCGGCCAGCGAGCTTGAGTCACTGCCTGCAGATGATATCGACGTGTTCCGCCAGCTCCAAGCAACCGGTTTCACCAATCTGCAATTATCCCGGCATCGCAAGCTCGAGCCCTGGCAATTGCATTACAACCAGCTTCGCAGCTTCCGCCCGCCGCGCAACAGCGGCAAGAACAACATTGCGCTGTACCAGGCGTTCGATGAACAGGCTTTTCATTTCAACAAGCCGTTTCTACGCAGGGAAATCCTGTGGCAGGGCGAACTTGCAGGCATCCCGATGCGCCTGATGTATAACAAGTTTCCATTTGCGGATTACCACGGGATCCTGCTGCTGCGACCCGAGCAGCAAAAGCCTCAATACCTGCAGGCCGAGGATTGTGCAGATATCCAGCGCTTACTCGCCAGGCTGAACGGATTGACCGAGCTGGGTCTGGCCTATAACTCGCTGGGTGCGCATGCCTCGGTCAACCATCAACACTGGCAATGGTTTTTAGCGGAGACTGCATACCCGGTGGAGCTTGCAGCCTGGTCACACAATGGCGGAGGTCAGCGTTACCCGCTCGAGGTCAGGCGCTTTGCCAGCCTGGTCGAGGCCTGGCCGCTGATTGAACAGTACCAGCGGGAGCAACAGGCGTTCAATCTGTTTTGCCGTCACGCCTCCATCTACGTGGTCAGGCGCAAGGCCCAGGGACAATCCACAGCCAGTGACTGGAATGGTGGTTTTGCCTGGTCCGAGATCATGGGTAGGATAACCCTGGGTAATAGTGAGGATTTTGCGCGGATCCGCAACGCGGACATCGCGGCTGAATTTGCCCGGCTGCGGTGCTGACTACATATTACGGACGACGCGGATACCGACGTTATAATGCCCCTGGGTACTGGCAAAGGTTTCGCGGTTTTCCACCCGCATCGACGTCGCCGGGCTGCGGAAGGCACCACCGCGCGCGACCCGAACCGAACAGTCACCGCCTTCCCACACCGAGCCATCCGCCGGCGCATCGATGTAATTACGGTGATAGCAGTCATGGACCCATTCGAATAGATTACCGGCGGTATCTTTCAAGCCGAATGGATTCGCTTTAAACGAACCGATCTTGGTAGGCTGGTTGATATTCAGGCCGGTGCCGCAATCGAAACAATGTGCATTGCCTGAACCCTTTCTCGCTCCCCACCAGAAACTGGTACGGGTACCACCCCTGGCGGCATATTCCCATTCTGACTCCGATGCCAGGCGATATTTTTTACCGGTCTGTTTGGTCAGCCAGTTGACATAGGCCAGCGTATCATCCCAGGAAACGTTGCTGACCGGATGCGTATTACGGTCGAGTCCATTGCTGGAAGGTTTCTTGCGTCCCGTGGCATCGGCAAATTTGTCATATTCGGCATAAGTGATCTCGTGCACCGACATCGCAAACGTCGACACCGTAACTTCATGGCGTGGAGTTTCATCGGCCGAGATCATACCCGAGCGGTCACCCATTCTGAAGTTACCGGCAGGGATCTGGACCATGATCGGGCCGCGTCCACCTGTTTTCAGTCTATCGGTAAATGGATCAAACTTATCCACATACTGATCCTGCACCAGCGCCTCAGGCTTGGCCGTTGGTTCCGGCGTCACCGGTGCTGCCGGTTTGACCGGTTCCACCTTGGTCAGCGGGGGAGCCGCTGGCGGTGCCGGTGCCTTGGTTGGCGGTGCGGTGGGTTCCGGTTTGCTGACGATATCCGGCAACTCCACTTTCGGTAATTCGAGACCCTCTTCAGGAATCAGTTGCTCCAGCAGGCCCTGTTGCCAGGCGTAAAAACCACCGCCGCCGATGGCGAGCAGAACCACCAACCAGATCATGGCCTTGACAATCTTACCGCCACCCTCGGATTGATAGCGGGCGGCCTCTTCTTCCAGGGTTTGTGACAGGGACTCTGAGTACACCGGATCGAGTGACTCTACTTCCGGCTCGGCTGGAACGCTGCCTGCTCGCTCCTTGATATCGACCACGATGATCGTGGTATTGTCCTGGTTGATCTTGTTGGCTTCTTCTACCGCTTTCAGCAAGGAGTAAACACATTCTCTGGCGGTCGCCGACCAGGAGGAATACTGGACGATCGCGCTCTCGCCTAGGGTGTCCAGACCGTCACTCGCAATAATCAGGCGGTCACCCGCTTTCACCGTGATCGGCTCTTCCGGACAGTCAATGCTGCTGATTTCCTCGCCGGTCATCGCACTCATCAGCATATTTCTCGACATCCCCGGCTGTTCCTCGATATCAACCCCCTGGTCGCTCATCATATCGAGGTAGGCACCATAGCTGTGATCGGCATTTTGCTTGATCAACTCGCGGTCACGCACCAGATACAGGTGGCTGTCACCGACACTGACCCAGTAAAGTTCTTCACCCTGCAGGTAACCTGACACCATGGTACAGCCCATGCCTCGCAAGGCCGGGGTTTCCTTGATTGAGTCGGCAATCTGCTGGTTAGCCCGGACCAGGGCGGAAGTCAGTGACTGGGGAACATTCTGTGAAGGGAAATCACTTTGAAAGGATTTGTTGAACGTGGCCACCACCATATTACTGGCGACATTGCCCGCGGCATGGCCGCCCATGCCATCGGCCATGATAACCAGCGAACAGGAACTACCGTCATCATTGTCTCCCAACTGGGAGACCATGTAGGCATCTTCCTGGTAATCTCTAGCGCCATCAATCTGGTCGCTGGCTATATCGAATTCAACGGTCATGTAATTTTTCTTTTCGCTGTATAGAAAGACTATAGATTCTAGTTAAAGTATTTTCTAGATTATTTACCGCTATGATTGCGCAGGGTGCAGCTGGCTCGGCCACCCATACCGGCAGTGCCTCAGCGCCTGTTTTATGTTCTCAAAATGGCTTGTATCCGGACTGTTTCAATATGCGCAACGGAAGGAATAACGGCTCAGGTAAATCAAACCAGTCAGCCCAGTACCAGTCATTGCATTGTGCATTACTCAGTCTAACTGTAGCAGGGTTTAAACAGTTTGTTTGAAAATACAGCGAAACTGAGTGAAGACCATCTGCAAACTGATTATCAGTATAGGTTACAAACTCCAGTTTGTCGTAGTGCAAATTGGTGAATCCGGCAATATTTCGCATTGCTGCCTGGGGTGGAGATTCAGCCCCGCGCAGCCAGCCGCCGGGCAATTGCCAGCTGTGTTGCATGGGCGGCTTCAGGCGTTTGCCGAGCAGTAGTTTATGCTCGTGCATGATAAGCACTGCAACCCCTACCGAGGGCTGCTCCGGGCTGCTCGCATCGCGGTTTGACATCAGGTCATCAAGTCGTTGGCAGAAGCTACAGTGTAGGGGAAAAGGCCGCCGAGATCAGGGCCTGAATTTTCACAGACTGGCTGGTGCGAGTAAGGTAATTGCTGTGATCTGAGCTTAGGCCAACCAGCTGGCCGATCACCACACGGCGACCGGCCAGATTATGTAGGATTAGGGACGGATATAGGCATAACCCTGTTGCTGCAGCTCCATGATGCGGATAACGCCGGCCTGCACCACCTCGACCCCCTCGGTCAAGGCAGGTTTCTTGCCTTTCTTCTTTTCAATCTTGGCCATCGTGTTGCCGCAGGCACTGAAGTTAATATCCTGCATGGCCAGGCTGGATACCCGCTGGGATTGTTTACTGTTCCTGGTCAGCAGGCTCAACCCCGGGCCATAAGCAACGATCTCCACAATCACATTATCCATGCCCAGGGCTTTTTGCACATTGACCGCATTATTCAGGGCTATGGTCTGGGTGCGGGGATCATCGCTACTGACCTGAATAACGACCTTCTGCATTTCCGCCTGCGCCAGATTGCTTAGCAACAAGCCTGCAAGCAACAGTGTTGTGGATAGTAATTTATTGGGTTTCATGATTTTCTCCTCGGGTAATTGAAGCTATGGTGCTTTCGATATCAAGACGATGGAACTCTGTGATATATTCCCTGTCTTCCTGAAGAGGATCATAACGAAAACCATAATCATGCTCGATACCTGGCCACTACTGAAAAATTCCGATTTCCCCAGCATTGCCCGCAACCAGCTGGAAATTCTGCAAATCAACCTCGGCTACCTGTGTAACCAGACCTGTCAGCACTGTCACGTCAATGCCGGCCCCAAACGCAAGGAATTGATGACCGAGGAGACCATGCAGGATGTGCTGGCACTGCTTGAGCACACGGGTATCCACAGCATCGACCTTACCGGCGGGGCGCCGGAGATGAATCCGTTGTTTCGCCAGCTGGTCAGGGAAGTGACCAAGCAGGGCAAGAAAGTCATCGACCGCTGTAACCTGACCATCCTGATGGAACCCGGCTATGAAGACCTGGCCGAGTTCCTGGCCGAACAACAGGTCGAGATCGTCGCTTCCCTGCCCTGTTACCTGCAGGAGAATGTCGATGGCCAACGCGGCAAAGGGGTTTACGATAAAAGCATCCAGGGTTTGCAGAAGCTCAACGCGCTCGGTTATGGCCGGGATGATTCAGAGCTCCAGCTGAACCTGGTGTATAACCCGACCGGGCCTTACCTGCCACCGGCCCAGCAACAGCTGCAAACCGATTACAAGAAATTCCTCCAGGAGCAGTTCGATATCCAGTTCAACCAGTTGTTCACCATCACCAATATGCCGATCGCCCGCTATGGCAGCAGCCTGATTTCTCTTGGCCAATTCGAGGAATACATGAACCTGTTGAAGGATTCGATGAACCTCGCCAACCTGCAGGGGGTCATGTGTAAAAACCAGCTCAGCATCGACTGGCAGGGCTATGTCTTCGATTGTGATTTCAACCAGATGCTGAAACTGCACCTGCAGCATCCGACCTCCGGTGATGCGTTACATATCCGCGATATTCAGGCGATGGACATGCAGGCTATCGATATCATTGTCGCTGACCATTGTTACGGCTGTACCGCCGGCCAGGGCAGCAGTTGCGGTGGGGCATTAGACTAGCTGCCGGGTATTACATGCAGTTCAGCATCATCATCCCCACCCTGAATGAATCCACCAGCCTAGCCGACCAACTGCCACAACTATTATCCGGCACAGACGATCCATCCCGCGTCGAGATCATCATCAGCGATGGCGGCAGCACGGATGATACCCTCGAACAGGCCCGCCGGTTTCCGCTGCAGATAGTGACCGGCGACCTGGGGCGCGCAACTCAGATGAACCACGGAGCACAACAGGCCAGCGGTGACTGGCTGCTGTTCCTGCATGCCGATACCCGGTTGCCGGCTGACTGGATGAACCTGATCGAACAATGCTCTGCACCCTGGGGACGTTTCGACCTGCAGCTAAGCGGTCAGCACTGGCTGCTGCGCGTGGTCGAAACCATGATGAACTGGCGCTCCCGGCTGACTTCGGTTGCCACCGGTGACCAGGTGCTGTTTTTCCGGCGGGATTTTTTTAACCAACTGCAGGGGTTTCCAGCGATCCCATTGATGGAAGATGTTGCGATCAGCAAACAGGCGCGTAAGTTGGCCAAACCAGCCTGTATTCGGCAACCGGTGATCAGCTCGAGCCGGCGCTGGGAGCAGCATGGCATTTTACGCACCATCAGCCTGATGTGGCTGATCCGCTTTGCTTACTGGATCGGGATCAAACCCGAAACCCTGCATCGTCTGTATTATCCAAGCAATGCCTGAAACCCTGCTCCAGCTGTTCGCCAAGCCGCCCGAGCAAGGCAAGGTTAAAACCCGGCTGATTCCTGACG
>JASJBV010000047.1 GCA_030066335.1 Gammaproteobacteria bacterium | reverse complement strand
CGACCGTCTACGTAGCTGTCACCACGCCAATCGGTGTCTGCGTCCCAATCGGTGTCAGCGTCCATGTTACCGCGACCACGAGCTTTGAAGTTCAGGTCGAAAGAACCTTCACCGTCGCCGTGACCAGTACCACGACCGCGACCACGACCGTAAGCACGACCGTCACCGTAGTAGTTACCGTAACCGGAACCGTAAGAATCGAAATCAGAGTTACCGTAAGTGTTTGAATCATCTCCAGTCCAGAAAGCTTGGGCAGAGGTGGTAGCTACGATTGCAACTGCTGCAACTAAAGTTTTAATTTTCATGGATATCTCCTTTGAGAAAGTAAAATAAAAAACCGTTCTTAACTAGCCATAAGAAAGGCCGTTCAAAACCAACGAGGCGAAGTATATTATTAAATTCTAATATAAGTCAACCCTAAATTAAGTTGATAGGGTTATAAATTGACCAGTGGTTTTCCTTGGGGAGTAGGGTAGATTATCTTAAATTTATGATTTATATGGCAAAATCAGAATTATGCGGGCTTTCCCAGGCAGTTGTGACCGCACTGGACGGGCTCCGTGGTTTTTCTTCAAATGGTGGTTTTGGTGTGCCAACATAGATAAAACCGATGATGCGCTCGTCGATATCCAGGCCCAGTGCCTGGTGCACGTTGAGGTCATAACAGTTGTCACCGGTGAGCCAGATCGAACCATAACCCAGTGCCCTGCTGGCCAGTTGAATATGCTGGGCGGCACAGCCGGCCGACAGGATTTGTTCAATTTCCGGGATCTGCGGATTTTGCTCGATTCTGGCGATGACCACGATGATCAGCGGTGAACGCAGTGGCTTGGCCTGTTGCTTCTGCAGGTAAGCCTCATCGACCGCGGGGTCACGGCCGAGGGTGGCCTGGCCAAATACCTCGGCCAGTTGATGCCTGGCCTGGCCCTGGATTGTCATGAAACGAAACGGGGCCAGCCCACCGTGATCTGGTGCACTCATCGCCGCCTGCAGAATCTGCTCGAGTTCAGTATCGCTAGGCGCGGGTTCGCCCAATTGCTTGGCCGGTACCGAATAATGTCCGGTTAAAAATGATAATTCATCCATTTTTCAGGTCATAAAGTGTCTATGGCCTTATACTATGGTCCCGGCTAGGATATTTCCATGATGCTTAAGCAAAAACCTCTGATATTCTTCATCTGGCTATCAATTCTGCTGATTCTGTCGTCTTCCCCGTATGCCAGCCTGCTCAAGAATCATCCTTCTCCCTATCTGAAACTGCATGCCGAGGACCCGGTTGACTGGCAGGTGTGGGGTGACAAGGTACTGCATCAGGCCCAGGCAGAGGATAAGCTGATCTTTGTCTCGATCGGCTACTTCTCCTGTCACTGGTGCCATGTCATGCAACGTGAGAGTTATGCCGACCCTGAGGTCGGCAAATTGATGAACCAGCACTTTATCTCGGTCAAGGTCGACCGGGAACTGCGCCCGGAACTGGATCGGCGCCTGGTCCAGTTTGTGGAAGAGGTGCGCGGCGTCGCCGGCTGGCCGCTCAATGTTTTCCTAACCCCGGAGGGGTATCCGCTGACCGGCTTTACCTATCTTCCCCGCGCCAGCTTCGTCGATGTGATCGATCAGTTGGTCGAACAGTGGCAACAGCGCCGCGATGAGATCACCCCCGCGGCCAAGTCATATTTTGAACAGACCGAGTACCATGAAAACCGGGCGACCCTGGTCAATTTACCGGACCAGCACCGGGCCAAGGTGCTGGATGCCTTTGTCAGCCAGGCGATGCTGATTGCCGATGAGCTGCAGGGTGGCTTTGGCCAGACCCAGAAATTTCCCTCCTATCCCCAGTTCAATGCATTGCTCGAGGCGATCAGGCTGCGCCCGGATATCGATCCGGACGTCATCGACTTTGCCCAGCTGACCCTGGATGTGATGGCCAGTCGCCATCTGATGGACCATGTCAATGACGGTTTTTTCCGCTATGTCACCGATCCGGACTGGCAGACCCCGCATTTTGAAAAGATGCTGTATGACAATGCCCAGCTCGCGGCACTCTACCTCGATGCCGAATCGCTGTGGCCGGGTCGCGGTTATGCCGACATAGCTCTGCGCACCATCGATTTTATCCAGCGATTTCTCGCCGATCCAGCCGGTGGCTATTATTCCAGCCTGTCGGCGGTGGATACCGACGATATCGAGGGCGGTGCCTATTACTGGAGCCGGGAGCAACTGCGCGCGAGTCTGACCGCCGATGAATACCAGCGTTTGCTCGAGAGCCAGGCGATCGAGCCGGCAGCCAGCGAGCCGTTGTTACTCAAGCCATTGATCGGAATCGGCAGTGCGTCCGGGCAGGTCGCGGTCAACCAGCGGATTCGTGCCAGGCTGCAGGCAGCGCCGAGACCGTTGATGCCGGTGGATGATAAAAAACTCGCGAGCTGGAATGCTCTGACCCTGAAAGCCCTGGTCAAGGCCGTTGCCTATGACAACAGCGCCAGCAATCGCCAGCGCGCCCAACAGCTATACCGTTTCATCAGCCGCCAATTTATCCAGGGCCAGGGTGAACAGCTGCGGGTGATCCGCTTTGCCGGGCAGGGCCAGTCTGCAGAGACCACGCTGGAGGATTATGCCCAGCTGGCGCATGCCCTGCAGCTCTACGCCAATCAGCTGCAGGACCAGCAGGCGCAAAGTCTGGCAACACAGCTGGTGCAGCAGGCCTTTGCACAGTATTATCAGGCACCGCGCTGGCTACAGGACCGACAGAGTCTGATCCCCGGCGATCGTGGACAGCTATTGATCCAGGACGGGGTGTTGCAATCCCCGCTCAGCCTGCTGCTGGAGACGGTTTTGCTGCAGTCCGGTGGCGATCAGCAGCTCCTGGCCAGTAGCCGGGAACTGGCCGGGCGCCTGACCCGTGACGTGTTGGAAACACCCTATTACTATGGCTCGGGTATTTTATTGTTTGACCAAACCGGCGCTAACCAGCCTGACCGTGAGGAGTGAAGTAGAGCGATGCAATCCTTGTTAAAAACTCCTTATGCCTTATTGATGCTGGCACTGCTGCTGTTCGGTATAGAGTTGTTCATCTGGTACTACCTGGGCGATATTGGCTATCTGCAGCTTCTGGTTGACAGTGATAAAAGTCATGTGTCGATGTTAATCATCCTGATCTATAGCCTGTCTAGCCTGTGGTTTTTGCTCGGTTGCGGGGTCACCAGCCGTCACTACGAAGATGTCAGCCAGGGTGGTCCGGATTATCGTCACCTGCATCTGCGCCGGTTCTATCAACAGCTGAGTGATTCCGAACCCGGCAGCCACGCGTTGCTGGAGGTACTGGAGTTGCGCCTGCGCAGTCAGTATGCCTTCGGTTTCATCATCGCCGACCTGATGCTCAAGCTGGGCATCCTCGGTACCGTAATCGGTTTTATCCTCATGCTTGGATCCTTATCCAACCTGAACAGCGTCGACATCACGGTGATGCAGACCTTGTTGGCGGAAATGAGCGGCGGTATGAAAGTGGCGTTGTTCACGACCCTGACCGGGATGCTCGCCGGCATCCTGTTACATATCAAATTCAACTTCCTGGACTGGGCGGTGGATCACCTGATCAACGATATCCGCGAGCAGGTGCTGGCTGAAGTGACCAGCTCATGATTAAAAATCGCACCCTGTCCGATCCGTTCACCGACCTGTTGTTCAACACCTTGCTCGGCTTCAGCCTGTTGTTCTTCATTTCGATTATCTTCATGAACCCAATCGCCAAGCTGGGCAATGTCAACTTCAAGGCCGAATATATCATCACCGTGACCTGGCCGGAGGACCAACCGGATGATATCGATGTCTGGGTGCAGGACCCGAACCGCAACCTGTTGTCCTACCGCAATAGCAACGTCGGCTGGCTGCATCTCGACCGTGATGACCAGGGTGATATCAACGATACGGTGATGATCAACGGGGTGGAAACCGTGTACCCGATTAACCAGGAAGTGGTGACCATCCGCGGTATTGTCTCCGGTGAATATATCGTCAATCTGCAATACTATAAGAGCACGACCCAGCAGCCGGTGCCGGTCACGATCAAGATTGAAAAGGTCAATCCCTCGTTGCGCGTGGTCTATGTCGACAAGGTACTGCTGGAAAATGAGGATGATGAGAAAACGGTGCTGCGTTTTTACCTGGATGCCAACGGTGAGGTGGCGTCGATCAATCATCTACCTAAGAAATTCACCAATTACGGTCTGGAGGTATTGGAATGAGTTGGGCAATCCTGGGTTTGAGTGCCGGATTTATCCTGGTCACTGCCTTACTGTATTTCGTGTTACTCAAATCCACCCAGCCGCTATGGATCAAGTCACTGACGCTGGTGCTGGTCACGCTGTTTTACTGGGTTCAGTATGAAGCCCTGCAGCAATATGCCGGCTGGCCTTCGACCGATGATTTACCCGAGGCTTTCATCCTGATCGCCACCGATATCCAGGAGCCCGACCTCAAGCGCGGGGTTGAGGGCGTCATGTACTGGTGGGTGCGGGATGATCGCGACCCGCAGGCGCCGCCCAGGGTTTATCAGCTACCCTACGAACCCCAGCTGCATGAGACCACCGAACAGGTCATCGAAGAGCAGAAGAAAGGCAGTGTCTACATTGCGCGCAAGCAGCCCGGCGGTGCCGGTGGTAACGGGCTGGGCGTCAGCTTCGACAAAGTCAGCAAGGCCAACCGCTTCAAAAAGCCCTAGCGATAAAGATCGTCGAATAGCTGCTGACGTGACAGTTCAGCGGTTAAATCGTCGTACAGCTCGTTGACACTATCCAGATCGGCAGCTGATAACTCTTGCTGGTTCTGGCGCAGGTATTCCTCGGTCAGCGCTAAAAATTTTTTAATATTTATCTCGTTCATCTCGGTATACTTTGTTGTCCTTTCGCTTATTTGCCTCGATTATGCAAATGAATATGACAGCCAAATGACAGGGATTGGATTACTGACCGAAGTTACTGGAGCCGTTAACAGCCGTGGATAATATCAACCTGGACAATACTGAACTTGAGCAGCAGGTGCTGCAGGAAAATATTGTTTCCGCGGTCAGTCTCGGCTCTACTCACCTGCAGATCGGCCTCAGGGGCGACCCGTCACTGCGCGAAACCGCGCTGGATCGCTGCCGCTATGAGAGTGAGCTCGACCGCCTGTTCAACGATATCGAACCGCTATTCGAAGATCTGCTGATCAACCGGGGCATTTTTCGTCTGTTCATCGGTTTCAATAACTCTGAGGTACGCACCTGCTCGATCTTCGACCCCCTGCGCGAGGAGATTCATGATGGCAGGCAGCTGGTGGCGCCGGGTTATATCGAACGGCATTTTCCGGCCATTCCCTACAGCGAAAAGACCGCGATCATGCGCAAGCTGTACAAGGCCCTGTTCAAGTCGGAGATTTACCGGTATATGCCTGAGCATCTGCGAAATATTGCCAAGAAGCGGCATAAGGTCTGGCAGCCGATGTCGCAGGACGACGTGCATATGATCCTGCATTATCTCAAGCGTCTGCGCAGCCTGCCGGAGTATTATCTACGCAACTTCACTATTTCCACGGTACAGAACGTGGTGCGCCTGCAGTTCAATTGCGATGGCACCCAGATCGTGCATGCTCGTGACTTTGATACCTTTATACAGGAAAACCTGCCCTGATATGATTCATTACAAGATTGGCAGCAGCCACCCGGCTGCGCATTATTTCGATATCGACCTGCATATTCCCCAGCCTGATCCAAACGGGCAGGTATTACGCCTGCCGGCATGGATTCCCGGCAGTTACATGATCCGTGATTTCGCCAGGAACGTAATCGAACTCAAAGCCCGTTCCGGTGAACGTCCATTGGCTATCACCCAGCTCGACAAGTCAAGTTGGCAACTTGCAGCCAGCGAAGCTGCGGTTGATATCAGTTACCGGGTATATGCCTGGGACCTGTCGGTACGCAGCGCTCACCTCGATACCACCCACGGTTTTTTTAATGGTACTAGTGTCTTCCTCGAAGTGGTTGGCCAGGCTGATCAGCCTTGTGAAGTTTTGATCCTGCAACCGACCCATAAGGACTGTGCTGACTGGCGCCTGGCGACCACGTTGCCACCCAAGAATCCCGGGGTGGCAATGGATGATTTCAGCTTTGGCCTGTTCCAGGCTGGGGATTACCAGGAACTGATCGACCATCCGGTGGAGATGGGCTTGTTCGAGCAGCTCGAATTCGAGGCCTGCGGATTACGCCATGATGTGATTCTGACCGGAAAATTCAACTGTGACTATGAACGCCTGCGGGCCGACCTGACCCTGATCTGCGAACAACATATCCGTATGTTCGGCGAGCCGGCACCGATGCCACGCTACATGTTCCTGGTGATGGTGGTCGGCGACGGCTATGGTGGCCTGGAGCATCGCAGCAGTACCAGCCTGCTGTGTTCGCGCAAGGATCTGCCGGAGCCTGGACAGGACAAGCTGAGTGATGAGTATCGCGGATTTCTCGGTCTGTGCAGCCATGAGTATTTCCACAGCTGGAATGTCAAACGCATCAAACCCGCAGTATTCGATGCTCCGGACCTGTCTGCCGAGGTTTATACACCGCTTTTGTGGGCATTCGAAGGCATCACCTCCTACTACGATGATCTGGCGGTTTTACGCAGCGGCTGTATCGGGCAACAGGATTACCTGGAATTGCTCGGGCAGACCATCACCCGGGTCCGGCGGGGCCGCGGGCGCCTGCGCCAGTCGGCCGCCGAGTCGAGTTTCAACTGCTGGACCAAGTTTTACAAGCAGGACGAGAATGCCGCCAATACCATCGTCAGTTACTATGCCAAGGGCAGCCTGATCGCCCTGTGTATCGATCTCAAGATCAGGCAGTTGACCGCCAATGAAAAATCGCTGGATGATGTCATGCGCAGCCTGTGGACCAACTACCAGCAACAGCCGCAGGGTATAGAAGAGCATGCTATCCAGCAGATCATCAACCAGACCTGTGATGCTGACCTGTCCGATTTTCTCGACCAGCTGATTTACCGCACCAGCGAATTGCCGCTGGAGGATTTGCTGCAAACCATGGGCATAGACCTGGCCTATCGTGCCAGTGCCGGTAACCAGGACAAAGGGGGCAAAGCCAATGATTCCACCCTTAACTGTAGCCTGGGCGCGAATGTCAAGGAAAACAATGGCGGCCTGAAACTGATCTCGCTGACCGAGGATGGTGCTGCCCAGGTTGCCGGCCTGTCTGCCGGTGACGAGATCATAGCGATCGATGGCCTGCGCGTGAGCATGCAAAGCTATCACGATTGGTTGAACCTGTCCGTCCCTGACAGTGAGCATCAATTGACGGTATTCCGCCGCGATGAATTACATCATTTTCGCGTCGTACTGCATGCGGCCCCGCAGGATACCGCGGTGCTAGAGATCAGCGCAGACAGGCATGCTGCCCGCGCCAGCTGGTGGCAGCAGCCGGCGCAGGCATGATGACCGACGCTGAAGCGCCGGCGCTGGACAGTCACCAGCTGCAGCGGGAAATCGAGGGGTTACTCGGTGGTGATGCAATCGATCTGTTATACCTGCATAGCTGTGAATCGACCAATATCGAATGCCAGAAGCTGGGCACTCATCAATCGGTGGTGATTGCCGAGCAGCAGACCGCCGGTCGTGGCCGGCGCGGCAACTGCTGGTATTCGCCGCTAACCCAGAATATCTACTGTTCGATCGGCGTACACAAAAACCTGCCACCCGAGTTACTGGGTCTGATACCGCTGCAGGTCGGGGTCTGTATCGCCTCGGTGTTACAGGAGTCAGGTTTCCCCGAAGTGACCCTCAAATGGCCGAATGACATCTTATTGCAGGGCAAGAAGCTGGGCGGGATCCTGATCGAAACCCGTGCCCTGGGCGATCAGGCATTTTTCCTGGTGATCGGGGTTGGTCTCAACCTGCATCTTGACCAGGAAACCCTGGATCAGATTGACCAGCCCGCGATCAGCCTGCGCCAGGTGGCCGAGCATGCGCTCGATCGCCAACAGTTGTATAAGGACCTGATCGCGCGCATTGCGCAATCTGTCAATCGTTTCGACGCGGACTCGATTGAATCATTACTCCAGCAGTTCAAACAACTCGATGCCTACCTGGGACGGGAAGTGGTGGTGAAAACCCGCGATCAGCAGATCAGCGGTATTTACCAGGGCATCGCCGGGGACGGCCAGATCCAGATCCAGACCGCGGATGGTTTGCGCCATTTCGCGGCCGCGGAAATTTCGTTGCGAGTGAACTCAGATGCTGTTGATTGATTGCGGCAATTCCGCGCTCAAATGTCGCATCATCGACAACCGGCAGGTGCAAGACCGGGCATTCAACTGGCAGCAACAGGCACAATGGTCGGATTTCATCGATCTGTTAACCGGGCATGCATTCGATCAGATCCATCTGGCGAGTGTCGCCAACCAGCACACCACTGACAAGCTGCTGCAGGATATCCACCAATGCCAACCCAAGGCCCGGGTGACGCAGTTATTTACCCTGTCAGAGCTGCATGGGCTGACCACGGCCTATACCGATTATCGCCAGCTGGGGGTGGATCGCTGGCTGACCCTGGTCGCCGGCTTTTTCAACTATGATCAGGACCTGCTGATCGTCGATGCCGGAAGTGCGATCACCGTGGATTTGCTCTCCCAGCAGCAGGGGCATCTGGGCGGAGCCATTGTGCCCGGATTTAACACCGATCTGGAGCGGTTCAAGGGTTTTTTTCCATATTTGGATTATGCCTCGCCAGAGATAGTAATCATTGACAGGCCGGGACGCTCAACCGCCGAATGTGTGCATTTACTGGAGCCGCAGGAGCGCATGCCGCATCTGCTCGGCTTGCTGGAACACTGGCAACAGCTACTGCAACCACCGGTCAAAATATTACTCTGCGGTCAGGACGCCGGGATCATCGCCGCGCGGGTAACAGGTCAATTCGAGCAGGTCAGCGACCTGGTATTCCAGGGCATGTTGAAACAAGTTGAGTTACAGGGATAATAGTCCGCAGATATGAAGACATTCTTTTCCCTGTTACTGCTCAGCAACCTGGCATTTGCCGTGGTGCAATGGCTGTTCCCCCTCGACCAGTTACTGCCCGGGTCGCGGCATTCGCTGAAACCGGCGGAAAAACTGGTCCTGCTGAGCGAGGCCGAACAAAACCTGCCCACTGAACTGGTGGTCACAACCCAGGCAGAACAGAACCCGGCGCCGGCGCCGGAACCGGTCAAGGCGGTCGTCATTACCGGCGAACTCTGCTACACCCTGGGGCCGTTCAAGAGCGACCAAACCGCGCAGGAAGTCGCCGCCCGCTTCAAACAAAACGCTATCGAGATCAATCCACGCTCCAACGTAGAGAAAGAATACCTGGGCATGATGGTGTTTATCGACGGCCATAAAAACCGCGGTGAAGTAATCAACACGGCAAACGCGCTGAAAGCCAAAGGGATCAAGGACCATATCATTTTCCATGATCCCGGCCGCCGCAATGCGCTGTCACTGGGGGTATTCGGGCTCAAGAAAAATGCCGAGGCGCGCTACAAGAAGGTGGCCGATCTCGGCTTCAAGGTCAAAACCGAGCCGCGTTACCGGGATCGCACCATCTACTGGCTGGACTATTCCGAGCTGGAAAACCCGAGCCTGAAGAACTACATCGATCAGCTCAAATCCGCCCAGGGCATATCGCGGATCTCACGCCCCTGCGGCTGATCTGAGGGCTTGATAACTCGGTTTAAAGTCACTAGAATCCCGTTTTCACCCGCCCAATCAATCCGGATTGGCGCCCCCTGTGCCGGTATAGCTCAGCTGGTAGAGCAACTGACTTGTAATCAGTAGGTCCCGCGTTCGATTCGTGGTGCCGGCACCATTTTCTCAAATAAGCATTCTCGCGAACCATTCATTTTAATTAGTTCGGATAAGCCGCAAAAAATCCTGAAAATACACGGGTATTTATGTTGCTGACTATTGACAGCGAATCGTGCGGTGTAGAGAATACGCCTCTTGCTCTGGAGGGGTTCCCGAGTGGCCAAAGGGGGCAGACTGTAAATCTGCTGGCTCAGCCTTCGGTGGTTCGAATCCACCCCCCTCCACCAGTTTT
>JASJBV010000203.1 GCA_030066335.1 Gammaproteobacteria bacterium | reverse complement strand
GGGCATTACAGTCAGGTCGTCGCCCTGTCCAATAGCGCCACTTTCGATCAACGCTCGAACCTGATGCAGAAGGTCGCCGATGCCATGGACGAAGCGATTGAACAGGACAGCGCCATCGTCTTCCCCAATTCCAACGGCAAGATTATCCAGCGTGCCCACCAGGAACTCAGTCGCAAGTTTGGCTATGGCTCCATTTTGACGATACCAATGGTCTCGGGGGAACAAGTGATCGGCGCCATGTGCCTGCTACGCAACGAGGAAACGCCGTTTACCGAACAAACCAGTCATTTATGCCAACAGGCGTTTTCCCTGCTGGCGCCCTACCTGCAGCTGAAACAGGAGCAGGAACAGAGCCTGATCATAAAGATTGGCCGCTCACTCAAACAGCAGTTGCAAGCCTGGTTCGGTTTACAGCATCTCAAGCTTAAGCTCGCCGGGCTGACCCTGGTGTTGATGATTGCTCTCAGCAGCCTGCTGCAGGGTGATTTCCGGGTCTCCGCCGATGCCATCCTCGAGGGACGTATTCAGCGGGTGGTCAATGCGCCGTTATCGGGCTACTTGTTGTCAGCCTCGGTGCGCGCCGGTGACACGGTCAAGCAGGGTGACGTCATGGCCAGCCTCAACGATTCCGAGATCCAGCTGCAACTGGCCAAGCTCAGCGGAGAACTGCAAAAGGCCCGGCGTGAATACCGCGAGGCGCAATCGACGCGGAACCTGGTCAAGGTGCGGGTGATCGACGAGCAGATCAAGGAGATCCAGGCCGAACTGGAACTGGCCCAGCAGCAACTGGACCGGATCAACCTGACCGCACCGTTCGATGGCGTGGTCATCGAGGGTGACCTGGAACAACTGCTGGGCGCCCCGGTGGAACGCGGCGACACCCTGTTCAAGATCGCCCCGCTAGAGGACTACCGCATCATCCTCAAGGTGGATGAAAGCCAGATCTCGCATATCGAAGTGGGCCAGGATGGCAGCCTGATCCTGCCCAGCCTGGCTGAACGCACCTTCCCGCTGACCGTGGAAAAGATCACCGCCGCCTCGGTGGCCGGAGATGGCGCTAATATCTTCCGGGTCGAGGCGTCGTTGAACGAACAGACCGATCAACTGCGGCCTGGGATGCAGGGGGTCGGCAAGATCCAGGCCGGCAGCGCCTCACTGTTCTGGATCTGGACCCATGCCATCACCAACCGACTGCGATTGTGGTTGTGGTCATGGCTGCCTTAAGCGGGTATAGAGGGCCTCATGATGAATGATGGTGTATTGAGCCCGCACTGGTACCGGGTAGCCAAGCTGAAGCCGCGCCTGCACCATCATGTGCAGATCCATCGCCATGACTACCGCGGCCTGATCTGGTATATCCTCGAGGATACCACCACCGGTCGCAGCCATCGCTTCAATCCGGCCGCCTACCTGTTCATCGCCCAGCTCGATGGCCAGCGCAGCGTCGACCAGATCTACCAGATCATCAGCGAGCAACTGGATGACTATGCGCCGGGGCAGCAGGAAATCATCCAACTGCTCGGCCAGCTTCATGCCGCCGACCTGATCCAGACCGATGTCCTGATCAATACCGAGGAATTGTTCTGGCGTCAGTCGGAACAGAAGAAAAAGCAGGTACGCCAGCGCTTTATCAACCCGGTCGCGCTGAAACTGCCGCTGTGGGACCCGGAACATTTTCTCAACCGCCACTTCCCCAAGGTGAGCTGGATATTCAGTGGCTGGATGGCCCTGCTGTGGCTGTTGCTGATGATCTACACCGTGCTGTCGGCCACCGAGCACTGGTCACAGATCAGCCAACATTTCACGATCAATGCGTTGTCGCCGTATAACCTGCTGTTGATGTTTCTGTTGTATCCGCCAATCAAGATCCTGCACGAGCTCGGGCATGCCTTCAGCGCTAAACTGGAGGGCGGCGAAGTTCACGAAATGGGTATCAACTTCCTGTTGTTCATGCCTATCCCCTATGTCAATGTGTCGACCGCCACCCATTTTCGCAGCAAGTACAAGCGGATGCTGGTCAGTGCTGCCGGGATCCTGGTCGAGTCGGTGATCGCGGCCCTGGGGTTATTGTTATTCCTCGGTACCGAACCAGGCCTGGTACAGGATATCGGCTTCAACATGTTCCTTATCGGCGGCATCTCCTCGTTGTTTTTCAACGGCAACCCGCTGCTCAAGTATGACGGCTATTACATCCTCGCCGATGCGGTCAGCATCCCCAACCTGTACCAGCGTTCGGGTCAGTACTGGCAGTATTTCTTCCAGCGTTACCTGTTCGGCCTCAAGCAGGTCAGCTCACCGGCCACGGCCAGGGGGGAAGTGTCCTGGTTCATCGGATACAGCATCGCCTCGCTGTGCTACCGCCTGGCGGTGTTATGGTTCATCTTCATCCTGATCGGCGAACAGTTCCTGCTACTCGGGGTCATCCTGGTGTTGTGGCTGCTGGGTCTGCAATTCCTGCTACCGCTGTTCAAGGCCCTGCGTTTTATCACCAGCAGTCCCAGCCTGAAACATAATCGCAGCCGGGCTCTTGTCAGCAGCTTCGCGATCATCGCCACGGTCGTGGTGGTGCTGGGGCTGATTCCAATCCCCTCGTATACCATGAGTCAGGGCGTGGTCTGGCAACCGGAAGAGGCTCTGCTCAAGGCCGCGCATGACGGTTTTGCCGGCGACCTGAACGTGGCTCACGGGCAACAGGTGGAAAGCGATGACACGGTGCTCGAAATCCAGGATCCGTTTCTCGCGACCGAACTCAAGATCGCCGCGGCCAAACTCGACAAGCTGCAAAGTAAGTACCGTGCCAAGCGCATGGAGAACCTGTTCGAAGCGGCCCTGGCCAAGGAAGAGGTCAATGTCGCCGAATCCGAATACAACTTCATCCTGGAAAAGAATCAATCGATGTCGATCAAGGCCTCGACCTCCGGCAGCCTGGTGATTCCGAATGCCGACGATCTGCCCGGGCGCTTCGTGCGCCAGGGCGAATTACTCGGCTATATCGTCGACCGTGCTCCGAATACCGTGCGCATGGCGGTCAGCCAGGACAATATCGGTCAACTGCGTCAGCACATCGACAATATCCGTATTCGTTTTGCTAGTGATCCTACCCGTGAGTACAGCGCCAAGATCATCCGCCAGGCGCCAGAGGCCACCAATCAACTACCGAGTGCCGCGCTCAGTGTCGACGGTGGCGGGCCTTTCATTACCCGGCCGGATGCGCAAAAGCCCAACCAATCCCTGCACAAGGTATTCCTGGTCGATCTGCTGTTCAATCCGGAGCGCGAGCATATTCCATTCGGTACCAGGGCCCATGTTCGAGTTGACCACGGCGGCGAGCCGGTGGCCGCCCAGTTGATGCGCCGGGTGCGCCAGGTATTCCTGAGGCAGCTCAATGTCTGAATCGCAGCTCCATCTTCGACCCGGCATCATGGCCGGCAGCTACCCACAGAAAAAATCCAGCGATCTGGGCGAACTGGAGCAGATGGTCGGGCGCTTCTTCGGCCAGTGGCAACAACGCCTGGGACGCAAAAAACGCAGCCTGAAATATATCGGCCGCCAGGTCAAACAACAGCAGCAGGCCTTGCAGGCGATGTCAGAACAGGAACTGACCACGGCCATCGAAAAACTGCGCGATCAACTTTACCGCCAGGGCCTAACGCAGGAACAACTGATCCTGCAGGCCTTCGCCACCATCCGCGAAGCCGCCTCGCGCAGCCTCGGCAAGAGCCACTACGATGTACAACTGTTCGGCGGCTGGTTGATGGTCAACGGCATGCTGGCGGAAATGGAAACCGGTGAAGGCAAGACCCTGACCATGACCCTGCCCGCCTGTACCGCGGCGCTGGCCGGCATCCCGGTCCATGTGATTACCGCCAACGACTACCTGGCCGCGCGTGACAGCGAGCTGATGCAGCCCCTGTATGAGCGCCTGGGCCTCACGACCGCCGCGGTGATCGATGGCTTGGAGACCGAGCAACGCCAGCAGGCCTACCAGGCCGATATCGTGCATACCACCAACCAGCAGGTCGCCTTCGATTACCTGCGGGACCGGATCGAGATGGGCAACGATACCGGAGCGTTGCGTTTTGAATGGAGACAACATCAACGTCAGCGTCCGGGTGCCAAACCATTACTGTTGCGCGGCCTGTGTTTTGCCCTGATCGATGAGGCCGATAGTGTCCTGATCGATGAAGCCAAGACCCCGCTGATCATCAGCCAGAATATTCCGAATGAAGAAACCGATCACACCTACAGCGATGCGCTGTACCTGGCCTCGGTGTTGTTTCTTGACCAGGATTTTAAAATCGACAAAAAACTCCGCCGCATCGAGCTGACCCTGGACGGCGAAAACAAACTCAAGGATATGATCGTCAACCTGCCGAAGCTGTGGCAGCAAAAAAGAAAACGCGAGAGCCTGGTCATCCAGGCGCTGAATGCAATTCACTTCTATGAAAAGGATAAGCATTACGTGGTGCAGGATGACAAGGTCTTGATCATCGATGAATCGACCGGTCGCCTGATGCCTGACCGCTCCTGGGAACAGGGGCTGCACCAGATGATCGAAGCCAAGGAGGGTTGTGTCATCAGCGAACGGCGCGAACCACTGGCCCGCATCAGCTACCAGCGCTTCTTCAGTCGCTACCTGAAGCTCGGCGGTGCCTCCGGTACCCTGCACGAGGTCAAGCGCGAACTGCATCAGGTCTATGGCCTGGACGTGGTCAAGGTACCTACCCACCATAAATCCAAACGCCAGATGCTGGCGGAAAAAGTGTTCCACGATGAAACGACCAGGCAAAAACTCATTATCGATCGCATTCGCGAACTCTACGCGCAACAGCGCCCGGTGCTGATCGGCACCTGTAGCGTCGCCGAATCCGAACAGGTCAGTGCCTGGATGCAGCAACATGATATCCCGCACCAGGTGCTGAACGCCAAGCAGGACCAGCACGAGGCTGACATCATCGCCCGGGCCGGTCAGCCCGGTGCGATTACTGTCGCCACCAACATGGCCGGTCGCGGTACCGATATCGCGCTCGGTGAAGGAATAGCAGATAAGGGTGGCCTGCACGTGTTGGCGCTGAGTCGCAACGAATCACGGCGCGTCGATCGCCAGTTGTATGGCCGTTGCGCCCGTCAGGGAGAGCCCGGTTCTGCCGAGGCGATGCTGTCGTTGGAGGACCCGGCACTGGAGCAATTCTATTCCTCTGCTATGCTCAGGCTAATGGCAAAGTTTGCCACCGGCAAACGAGCGATGTGGTCATGGCTGAGCCGACCACTGTTGCGGCTGCCCCAGCACCATCATGAAAAGGAACAGCATCGCAGTCGCAGACTGCTGATGAAAGAGGATAAAAAACTGCAACGCATCCTGGCATTTTCCGGGCGATTTGAATAACTACCGTTACCATCATATGAAACCGATTCAACCTATACATTTATTCCTGCTGTTGTGTTTCAGCCCTGCCCTGTTCGCCGCGGAGACGGCTGAACTCGATTGCCTGGTGCGCCCGGAAACCTATATCGATCTCAGCAGCCCAGTGGATACCACGCTCAAGCAGTTGCTGGTAGAGGTGGGCGATACCATCACTAAGGGCCAACCGCTGGTAAAACTGGAAAACTCGGTTGAATTTGCCAAGGTCGAACTCCACAAACGTAAAGCCAAGTCATTCAGTGAGATCGAGAACCGCCGGGTCCAGTTACAATACGCCAAGCGCAACCTCAAACGGATGCAGGAGCTGTTGACCAAGAATTCCGCATCGCAATTCGAAAAGGATAAGGCCGAGACCGAGGCCGCCCTGGCCGAGATTGAACTGATTAGGGCCAAGGAGAACAAGAACCTGGCCCGCCTGAGCCTGGAACAGGCCGAGGCGGAACTGGCCCTGCGCACGATCAAGAGCCCGATCGATGGCATCGTCGTCGATATCTATGCCAAGCCCGGTGAATCGGTCATCGATCGCACTATCATGAAACTGGCCCAGGTCGATCCGTTACGGGTCGAGCTAATCGCACCTACCGAATATTTCGGCCTGATCGAACAGGAAATGGAGGTCGAGATCATCCCGGAGCGACCGGCCGACAAATCGTTCAAGGCCAAGGTCACCGTGGTCGATCAGCTGATTGACCCGGCCAGCGGTACCTTCACCGTACGCATGGCGTTACCCAACCCGGGCGACGAACTGGTGGGCGGAGTTAACTGTATCGCCAAATTCAATTTCGTCCCGCCAGCCAGCGCAAGTGACAACCTGTATGGTTCGCTAATTAATTCTTCCCGTCCCTGAATCCCGCTAATAATAGGAAAAAGCGACAAAAAACCGTCAGCTTTTGCTGGCTTGCTGGTCTCCGGAGCAGCTCCAAAATGTCAGATTTCTGGCGCTTTTTCTTCATCAAAAACAATAGCTTAAATTAATCCTGACGTTCGTCAGATTAATCCCTTTTTTCGTCTAACTTAATTCACTTTTGCCCCACCAAGGCACAAAAATCATCTACATAAATAGGAGGGTTTTCCTATTGCCTGCCGATAACCTGGGAAGCGATCGAGCAAGTGCAGGCAGATGAAAACAATAGAACCGATGCGGGCAGTCAATGGTGGATAAATGAAAGTTCAAAAGAAACAGCAAATATCGAGGCTGATTCTCGAAGAACTGGAACCACGCCAACTGTTCTCCGGCGGTATCGAAGGCCTCATCGATACCAACCTGACCTCCAGCGCGGTCGCGACCTACCTCGATGCCGACAGCGACCAAAAGGAACAAAACACCCAGCCTGCAGATATCGATGTAGCTGCGGCCGAACAGCAACGCCACGAACTCGTCTTCATCGACAGCGCGGTTGATGATTACCAGAGCCTGCTCGATGACCTCAACCAGCAATCCGACGACAATCGTCAGCTCGAGGTCATCGTCCTCGACAGTCAGCGCGACGGGATCGAGCAGATCTCCTCCACCCTGCAGCAGTACGATGACCTGGATGCGCTGCATATCTTCGCCCATGGCGCGGATGGCTCACTGCAACTGGGCAACTCAACGCTGGATCAGCAAAGCCTGCTCAACAACCAGATGGATATCGCGATGTGGGCCAATGCCTTCGATAAAGCCGGCGACATCCTGATCTACGGCTGTAACCTGGCCGAAACCGAACTCGGCCAGAACCTGATCCATGATCTCAGCGAACTGACCCTGGCTGATATCGCCGCCTCCGACGATCTTACCGGCCATGGCGGTGACTGGGCACTTGAATTCAGCGTCGGCAAGATCGACAGCCAGGTTGCGGTCAGTGACGAACTACAGCAGCAATACCAGGGCACTTTCGCTACCTACTCCGTGACCTCACTGGCCGATTCCGGCGCCGGTTCTCTGCGCGACGCGATCACCCAGGTCAACGGCGGCAGCGGTGGCGATACCATCGAGTTCAGCGTCGCTGGTACGATTAACCTCTCCAGCGCCCTGCCAGCTATTACCCAGCAAGTTATGATCGACGGATCGACGGCACCTGGTTACTCAGGTGCGCCGATTGTCGAATTGCACGGTTCAGGTTCCGGCGATGGCATCTGGCTTAACACAGGTAGTGATGGCAGCACGATTCGCGGACTGGTGATCAATAATTTTTCCCAATCCGGAATCGACATCGATTCAAACGGCAACACGATTGTCGGCAATTATATCGGCACCAACCTCGCCGGCGACGATACCACCGGCATGGGAAATGGCGAGGCAATTTTTGTCTCCGGCAGTAACAATGTGATCGGTGGTACCGCTCCGGGGAATGCCAACATCCTCGCCGGCAGTACCGAGGAAGGCATCGACATGCGCAGCGGCAGCGGCAATATCGTGCAGGGCAACTACATCGGTACCAACTCGGCGGGCGATAATCTTGGCAACGGCGACACGGGCATCCTGATCTGGAGCGGGGCCAGCGGCAACCTGATCGGCGGCACCCAGGCCGGTGCTGGTAACACGATCGCGTACCAGGGTGGAGACGGCATCGCCATGCTCAACGGTGTGACCGGCAACAGCATTCTTGGCAACTCGATCCACTCCAATACTGAACAGGGTATCGACCTCGGATTCAACGGGGTAACCAGCAACGACGCCAACGATACCGACGGCGGTGACAATAACCTGCAGAATTTCCCGGTCATCAGCCAGGCGGGTCTGAGCGGTTCTAACCTGATTTTGAGCGGAACGCTCGATACCGACGGCAACAATACCCAGTACCATATCGAGTTCTTCGGCAATTCGACCGGAACCGAGGATCCGGGCAATGGCGAGGCAAGATACTTTCTCGGTGCGACCACTATCACGACTAACGGCAGCGGCGACGGTTCATTCAGCAATATAGTTCTGGGCGGTGTCACTCTGAGTGTTGGTGATTACGTGACCGCCACCGCGACCCGGATCGACACTCCGGCCCAGGTTGGCAACAACGACTTGCTGAATGAACCGTCGCCGCTGCCGTTAGTCGTGATAGTGGTCGCACCGAGAAAGTATCTTGCCTCGCCATTGCCCGGATCCTCGGTTCCGGTCGAATTG
>JASJBV010000202.1 GCA_030066335.1 Gammaproteobacteria bacterium | reverse complement strand
TGCGGTGCAAAATCCTGCTGCATCAGCTCCAACGCGAGTTGCGCATCGGCATGCGCCAGCTCCAGGTAGGCATCGATATGCTGTTGTTGCATGCCCTGCTCCAGCAACCAGGCCTGGGCCACCGCCGGCTCAGGATTGTTCAGCGACCAGCGCTGGCAACGGCTGCGAATCGTCACCGGCAAGCGCCCGGGATTATGTGTCAGCAAAATCAGGGTGGCATTAGACGAGGGTTCCTCGAGGGTTTTCAACAGGCTGTTGGCGGATGACTGGTTCATCTTTTCCGCCGGGTAGATCAGGGCAAATTTACCGGCCTGGCGACTATCGGTCAGTGACAGCTGGTGGATCAACTGGCGGATCTGGTCGATCCTGATGTCCTTGTTGAGTTTATGGGTCTTGTCGTTTTCCACCAGCGTGGTAAAGGTGAAATCCGGGTAGTTATTGGCCAGCATCAGTTCACAGGCGGGGCAACTGAGGCAGGGTTTGGCGGCTGGTTCAGCGCTGCATAACAATGCACTGACCAGGTACCAGCCGAAACTGCGACTGTCGACCTGGGTTTGCAGTTCGATCATCAGCGCATGCGGTAAGCGCTGTTGCTGTTGCAGCGATACCAGTTGCTCCACCAACGGCAGTTGCCAGGGCAAGGCCTGGGGTTTGATCGTTTCCAGGACTTCGCTCTGCTGGCTCATGCCGTCACCGATTCAGGCAGGCTCAATGCCAGCTGGAATTTTTCCTCGATGGTGGCAAATATCTGGCTGGCCACCTGCTCGATCGTGCCGGAGGCATCGATCAACCGATACAATTCAGGATTGGAGGCCGCAATCTGGCGAAAGGCGGCGCGTACCTTGCGATGGTAATCAGCGCCCTTCTTCTCGAACCGGTCCTCGCCATCACCGCGGGCGATCGCACGTTGCAACGCCACCTGGTCATCGATATCGAGGACAATCACCAGGTCCGGGCTGAAGTTGTCGATACTCAGCTGATGCAGCTGTTCCACGATATCCAGTCCCAGTTCACCGGCGATGCCCTGGAATGCACGACTGGAATCGGCAAAGCGGTCGCTGATTACCCATTTGCCCTGGGCCAGTGCCGGCCGGATCGTATCGCGTAAATGCGCGCGGCGGGCGGCATACATCAGCAGTAACTCGGTCATGCTGTCCCACTTTTCCGGCTCGCCATTGACCAGCAATTCTCGGATATCCTCGGCCGCCGCCGAACCCCCGGGCTCACGGGTCAGGATGCACGGCAGTCCCGCATCGGTCATCGCCTGCTGCAGTAAGCGGGTTTGCACCCCCTTGCCGGAACCATCGACGCCCTCGATGACGATCATCTTGTTGGCGCTCATCCGGGCTCCGCCTTGCGTTTGGGTTTGCGCCCTTTCAGCTGGTATTTTCTGACCGCCGCATTATGTTCTTCCAGGGTGGTCGAGAACTGATGGGTACCATCGCCCTTGGAGACGAAGTAGATCGCGTCACTGTCAGCAGGATGCAGCGCGGCATGAATCGCATCGAGTCCGGGCAAGGCGATCGGAGTCGGGGTCAGGCCGCGGTGAATATAGGTGTTATACGGCGTGTCCTTGCGCAGGTCCTTGTAGCGGATGTCGCCGTCAAAACTCTCGCCCAGTCCGTAGATAATGGTGGGATCGGTTTGCAGGCGCATGCCTTTTCTGAGGCGCTGGATAAAAGCCGCGGCAATCAACGGGCGCTCAAATGCGGCCCCGGTCTCCTTTTCGATGATCGAGGCCAGGATCAGCGCCTCGTAGGGACTTTCCAGCGGCAAATCGCCCATCCTGCCTGCCCACTCGCTGGCCAGCTTTTGCTGCATGGTTTGGTAAGCGCGTTTGAGAAAACTGATGTCGGTGGTGCCGCGCGGGAAGTGATAGGTATCCGGTAGGAAACGTCCCTCCGGATGCTCATCCGCCTGGCTGATCTGGGCCATGATCGACGGGATATCGCTGTAATCTATGGTCTTGACCAGGATCGGGTCAGCTTCTATCGCCTGTAACAACTGGCGGAAAGTCCAGCCCTCGATGATGGTCAGGCTATACAGGATCGAATCACCGTCGTGGAACAACCTGAGCAGGTCTTGCGGGGTATGGCTGTTCTTGATTTCGTATTCGCCGGCCTTGATCGTGTTGTTTTGCCCTTCCAGGCGGTCCAGCGCGATGAACATATTCGGGTCTTCGATCAGGCCTTCATCGGTCAAGCTTTGCGCCACCTGGCGTAAGGTATTGCCGGGCAGGATACTGAAGATCATCGACTCCTGGGCGAGATTGATCGGTTGGCTCTGGAATTGATTGAACTTGTAACCGAGAAACAGGCTGGCTGCGACCGCGGCAATGACCAGCAGGTAAATGATTTGTTTAATCAGGCGTAGCATTGAATAGCGTTTGTAATTCTTCGGTTACGGGTCCAATCGGGTATTCCTGCTGGTCGAGCCGGGTCATCGGTCTGATCCCTTGCACGCTGTTACACAGGAAGCATTCACTGGCCGCCAGGATATCCTGTTGGCGGAAGTCGCCGATTTTAACGGTTTTTCCTCTTTCCATCAGACTTTTTAGCACCAACTGGCGCATTACGCCATCGACCCCGCAGTGTTTCAGATCAGGGGTGCAGATGACCTGATTCAGCACGAAAAACACATTGTGCACGATGCTCTCGACCACATACCCATCCGCGTTCAGTAACAGTGCCTCATCAAAATCCTGCTGCTGATTCAGGGCCTGGGTGGCCAGCACATAATCCAGCCGATTCAGGTGTTTAAGCCCGGCGAGCTTTGGATTTTTAGGTAAAGTTATTTCTGAGAAATATGCTCTAACCGATTGTTTAAAAATGTTTTTATAGGGGTATTTTATCAGTATGACCGATGGGACCAGTGGTTCCGGCAGCACCAGACCGCGACCCCCGTTACCCCGGGTCAGGATCAGCTTGATGACCAGGTTCTGCTGCAGCTCAAGGTAGGGTTCGAGCTGCGCTTGCAGCCAGTCCTGCTCGGGACAGGGAATGCCCAACCTGGCGGCCGACTGCTGCAGGCGCTGGTAATGTTGTGCCCACAGCGGGATTTCGCCATCGCGCAACAGCATGGTCTCGAAAATTCCATCGCCATAATGCAGCCCACGCTCGGCGCGGTCTATCGACTGGTCCGGATCCAGATCACTGATCAGGCTGAAGCGCATTCAACATCCCCTTGGCCTTGTGCCGGGTTTCATTCAATTCTCGCTCGGTTTGCGAATCACTGACGATGCCGGCACCGGCGCGGAACGTCAGCTGGTTAGCATGAAAGCTCATGGTACGGATCAGAATATTCAGATCCAGCCGACCATGATCGCTGATATAACCCAGCGACCCGGTATAAGCACCGCGTGGCGCCTGCTCCAACTCACTGATGATTTGCATACAACGCACCTTGGGACAACCGGTGATGGTACCACCGGGAAACACCGCATGGACGACATCCGCGGCCGACAAGCCGGGGCGCAAACGACCGCTGATGCTGGAGACGATGTGATGCACATGGCTATAGGTTTCCAGCACCATGTTGTCCTGCACCTGGATACTTCCCGGCTGACAGATCCGGCCCAGGTCATTGCGCTCGAGGTCGATTAGCATCACGTGTTCGGCCCGTTCTTTCGGGTGCTGCAGCAGTTTCTGCGACAGCAGCCGATCCTCGGTCTGATCCTGGCCACGCGGATGGGTGCCGGCAATCGGCCGTGTCTCCACCACCCCGTCAGTCACCGAAATCAGGCGTTCCGGCGAAGAGCTCAGGACATAATAATCGCCGAACTTGATCAGGGCGGCAAACGGTGACGGATTGGCCTCGCGCAGGCTCTGGTAAAGGTCAACCGGATCACAGGGCTGGTCAAACTCTACCCGCCACTGGCGCGACAGGTTGGCCTGGAAGATATCGCCATCGACGATGTACTGATGGGTGCGTCGCAGATAATCGCGGTAAATGGCCGGATCTTCCTCATACACCCTGGCCGGGGGAATGTTGGCCTGGCCTAATCCCGGGGTGGCAGCCAGGTCCTGCTGAATCCGCTCTATCAGTTCAGCATGCTGCCGATCAGCCACGACGTATCCCTGCTGTAGCTGATGATCGAGGATAACGGCTGCCGGAACCCGACTGATGAATGCCATTGGCAACTCGGATTGTTCGCTGAAATAGTCGACTCCGGACTCGATCACCGAGGCGTATTCATAACTGAGAAAAACAAACCAGCCGCCGATGAAAGGCAGTTCGCTGTCCTCCGCTGGCTGATCAAATCGGGTATCAATCTGTTGCAGGCAATCCTCGTCACCCGCATCCTGCACCACGGGCGGCGCGGGATAAGCCATCAGGATGGAAAACCTGGAATTGACCTCACCGCTGGTATTGGAGGCGAGCAGATAGGGGTAAGCATCGGTCTTGAACCGATGCAGGGCCAGTAAATCAGGTAGTTGATCTAGCTGTTGACAGTGGAACACCGAGTGCTAACAGCAAGGCCAGGATCAGATCGGTTTGAACAACAGGGTGCCATTGGTACCGCCAAAACCGAAAGAGTTGGACAGGGTTACGCCCAGCTTGGCATCGCGCGCGGTATTGGCACAGTAATCGAGATCACATTCGGGATCCTGGTTTTCCAGGTTGATCGTCGGTGGAATCACCTGGTCACGCAGGGCCAGGATTGCAAAAATCGCCTCGATACCACCCGCGGCTCCGAGTAAATGGCCGGTCATCGACTTGGTCGAACTGACCACCAGGTTTTTCGCATGATCGCCCATCGCCACCTTGACCGCCTGGGTCTCGGCAACATCTCCGGCTGGGGTCGAGGTGCCATGCGCATTGATATAGCCGACTTCTTCCTTGTTGACCCCGGCATCCTGCATCGCGTTATTCATGCAACGTGCCGGGCCTTCACCACTGGGCGATGGCGAAGTCATGTGATGAGCATCACCGCTCATGCCGTAGCCGGCGAGTTCACAGTAAATCTTCGCGCCGCGATTCTTCGCGTGTTCGTATTCTTCAAGCACCACCACACCGGCACCGTCACCGAGGACAAACCCATCACGATCGACATCCCAGGGGCGACTGGCCGCTTCCGGATCATCGTTGCGGGTGGATAAAGCACGGGCCGCGGCAAATCCGCCAACGCCCAATGGCGAGGTCGCCATCTCGGCACCGCCGGCAATCATGATATCGGCATCACCGTAAGCAATCATGCGCGCGGCATCACCGATGTTATGCGCACCCGTGGTACAGGCACTGACGATGGAGATATTCGGGCCCTTCAGACCTTTCATGATCGACAGATTGCCGGAGACCATGTTGATGATCGAGCTGGGGACAAAAAACGGGGAAATCTTACGCGCACCACCGCTGACAAATGCATCGCGGTTTCTTTCGATGCCAGGCAGACCACCGATACCGGAACCGATCGCAACGCCGATACGCTCGGCATTCTGTTCGGTAATTTCCAGACCCGAGTCGTCCAGGGCCTGGACCCCGGCAGCGATGCCGAAATGGATAAAAGGATCCATCTTTTTCAGGTCCTTGCGCGGAATATATTCGGTCGCATCGAAATCCTTGACGGAGCCGGAGATCTTGACCGGAAATTCGCTAACATCAAACGCGGTAATGGTGGCGATACCACTCTTACCGGCAACGATATTTTTCCAGGTTTCATCTACGGTATTGCCAACTGGAGTCAGCATACCCAGGCCAGTAACTACTATGCGACGTTTAGACAATGGTGGTAACCTCGGTCAAATGGTGGTTTGTGTATCTCATTAAGTAAAATGCCGCTTATCACGCACAATGAGAAGCGGCATTCAGAGAAACCAAAGTTATCGATTACAGATGTTCGTTGACGTAATCGATAGCCAGTTGCACGGTGGTGATCTTTTCTGCTTCTTCGTCAGGGATTTCGGTTTCGAATTCCTCTTCGAGAGCCATGACCAGTTCAACTGTATCGAGTGAATCGGCACCCAGGTCGTCGACAAATGAAGCATCGTTGGTGACCTCCTCTTCTTTGGCACCCAACTGCTCGGCAACAATCTTTTTAACGCGTTCTTCGACAGAGCTCATTGTTTGAGTTTCTCCTAATAAATGTAAATCTTATGGCATGTAAGTGAGGCGCTATTGTATTGTAAAGCATCTCTACATGCCACCCTTTATGATATTAATGTAAAATTCATTTAATTCAATAACTTATATTAAATACTTAAAGCTAAATATACTAGCCCATGTACATTCCGCCATTGACATGGATGGTTTCGCCAGTGATATAGGCAGCGGCCGGTGATGCCAGGAAAACCACGGTAGCAGCGATTTCCTCGGCACTGCCCAATCTGCCCAGTGGAATCTGGGTCAACAGCGCATCTTTTTGCTTGTCATCCAGTTCGCGGGTCATATCGGTATCGATAAACCCGGGCGCCACCGCATTGACCGTAATATTGCGCGAACCAACCTCACGTGCAAGTGATTTGCTGAAGCCGACCAGACCCGCCTTGGCCGCTGCATAATTGGTTTGCCCGGCATTGCCGGAGGCACCGACAACCGACGAGATACTGATGATGCGCCCATTGCGTTTCTTCATCATGCCGCGAATCACCGCCTTCGACATGCGATAGATAGAAGTCAGATTGGTATTGATGATGGCATCCCATTGATCCTGCTTCATCGCCATCAACAGGGTGTCCTTGGTGATCCCGGCATTGTTGACCAGGATATCGGCCGGGCCGAACTCATCGGTTACCTGCTTGATACAGTGGCTGATCGATTCATCGTCAGCCACATCCAGCACCAGGCCCTTACCCTGGATTCCGGCCTGGGCCAGGTACTCACTGATGTTATCTGCGCCGGCGGCACTGGTTGCGGTACCGATGACCGTGGCGCCGGCTTCACCCAGGCCCATGGCGATGGCTTGACCTATACCCCGACTCGCTCCGGTTACCAGCGCGATTTGACCTGTTAACATATTATTCATTCTCCATCAGTGTTTGTTGGGCTTTAGTTAAGGAATCCTGATCGAATACAGGATGGGCTGCCAGGTTCCTGTCGATGCGTCGCGCCAGTCCACTCAGGACCTTGCCCGGGCCGAATTCGATCAGGGTCTCGGCCCCGGCCTGCTGCATGCTGTTGACACAATCTACCCACAGTACCGGTTGGAACAGCTGTAATTTCAACAGCGCGCGGATTTCTTCAACCGAGCCGGCCTGGGCCGCGTTCTGGTTGTGGATCACCGCCGGGTCAGGCATGTTGATCGACACATCGAGTAACTTTTGATACAACTCATCGGCGGCCGATTGCATCAGCGCACAATGCGAAGGCACGCTGACCGGTAATGGCAGCGCACGCTTGGCACCGGCGGCCTTGGCATTGTCCATGGCTTGTTCGACACTGGCCTTGTTGCCGGCAATCACCACCTGTCCCGGGGAGTTGAAGTTAACTGCCGACACGATGCCCTCACCGACCTCGGCACAGGCCTGGACCACGGCATCATCGTCGAGGCCGATGATCGCCGCCATCGCACCCTCACCTTCTGCTACCGCGGCCTGCATCAGGCGCCCACGCGCGGAGACCAGCTGGATCGCATCGGCAAAGGCAATACTGTTGGCACAGACCAGCGCGCTGTATTCGCCCAGGCTATGGCCACTGTGCATGGCTGCCGCGGGCAGCGCCATGTGCGACCACACGCGATAACTGGCGACGCCTGCCGCGAGCATTGCCGGTTGGGTAATCTCGGTTTGGTTGAGTTTTTCTGCCGGGCCTTGCTGGCAGATGTTTTGCAAATCATAGCCCAGGACCTCTGAAGCCTCGGCGAAGGTGTTATCTACGATGGATTGATGCTCGCCCCAATCCGACATCATGCCAACGGATTGCGAGCCCTGGCCAGGGAAGATGAAAGCAAGTTTGGTCATTCTTTTAGCGCGGTTTAAAAAAATGCGGATGTTAGCATATTTCTGCGGATTTTTATTAACCATTGCCGGTTTAATCCGGTTGCGAATAAATGGAAAAACTGGATAATGACGCGGTTTAAAATTTCCGACACAGGCGAAGAATGCCAAAAGGCGATCACATTGAAATGCAGGGTACGGTCATCGATACCTTACCCAACACCATGTTCCGGGTTGAATTGGAGAATGGTCACGTCGTAACCGCACATATCTCGGGTAAAATGCGCAAACATTACATACGTATTTTGACCGGGGATAAGGTTACCGTCGAATTGACACCCTATGATTTGACCAAGGGCCGCATCACCTTTCGCGAACGCTAACCGGCTGCGGGCTTCAGGCCTCGGCTTGTTCCTTTTGTTTTTTGGTTGGCTTGCTATCGCAGACCAGTGCATCATCCTCGACGTCGATCCGCACTTCACCGCCGGATGCTAATTCACCGAACAGCAACTCATCCGCCAACACCTGCTTGATTTCATCCTGGATAACCCGGGCCATCGGCCTGGCACCCATCTTCGGATCGTAACCCTTTTCCGCCAGGTAGCGCCGGGCGGCATCACTGATGGTCATGCTGACCTTCTTCGCCTCCAGTTGCGCTTCGAGTTCGATCAGGAACTTGTCGACCACGTTGAG
>JASJBV010000201.1 GCA_030066335.1 Gammaproteobacteria bacterium | reverse complement strand
CCGGCGCTGCAACAGAAACATGCGGCTTATGGCAAACTGCTGAGTCAATAATCAAGTGCTAGTTATGAAAAGAATTTTATTCCTGTTGATTCCTGTCCTGATGTTGGCTGCGGTACCGGTGCAGGCGCAGCAAGCATCGATTAAACAAACCGAAACCCATTCGGTCTTCAAGGGCATATTCCTGCAGGTCTGGTCCAAGCTCAAGGCGATCAGCCCCCAGCAACGTCAATCCGCCAGGTCAGCTTCCACCTATACTGCCGGAATCCGTGGCGAGGAAGCCACCGAAACCCTGATTCAACCCTATTGGAAGGATGATTTATCCCAGGATCAGGCATTCCAGCAACAACTCGAATCCTACAGCAATGCCCAGCAGATGCTGGACAAGGGAGATCTGCAGGCTTCGAGCAAGGCGTTTGCAGATTTTATCCAGCAATATGCGGGTAGCGATCTGATGCCCAACGCCTTGTTTGGCAAGAGCCTGAGTCATGCCGGATTGGGCGACAATGAACAGGCGGCGGACTCGATGAACCAGTTTATCCAGTCCTATCCCAAGCATCCCCTAAACGCGGATGCCCGGCAAATCCTCAGTCAACTGCAATAAAGCCATTCATGCTATTGGCATTGGAAACCTCGACCGAGGCCTGTTCAGTTGCGCTGATGAATGGCGCGGGCGAGGTGTTCAGCGATTTCAAGCTAACCCCACGCCAACATACCCGTTACCTGCCGTTGATGCTGGAAGCGCTGTTGCAGCAGAGCGGTATCCAGCGTACTGAGCTCAGTCATATCGCCTATGCCAGTGGTCCCGGAGCCTTTACCGGGGTGCGCATCGCTGCCGCTACCGCGCAGGGTATGGCGCTAGGTCTGGGCATCCCGCTGGTGCCCATTTCCACGTTGGCGGTGCTGGCACAACAGGCCGTTGACCAACATCAGTGTGAGCATATGCTGGTGGCGCTGGACGCCCGCATGAGTGAAGCCTATAGCGCGGTTTATCACCACGATGCAACGAGCGGATTGGTCCAACTCGAGGGCCATGAACAGCTGGTCAAACTCGATGAACTGATCCTGCACTCTGATCTGACCGCGGTCGGCTCGGGTTTCACCGCCCGCCGTGCTGCCGGTTACAGCGATAGCCAGGATCATCCACGTTACGAAGAGGTTTATCCGACGGCTGCCGCCTTGATCAAACTGGCGCAGGCCGCGGTAGATCGACAACAGACCCAGCCGCCGCAACAGGCCGATATCAACTATATTCGCAATCAGGTCGCTGACAAGAAACCCGGCCCGGTGGTTGGATAAACCGCGGCGTTAACGGTCACCGATGGCATCGCCCCCCGACCAGGACCTGGTCTTCCCTTACCCGAAACCCGCGTTAACCGGTGTTATCAAGTCTGATCCGGAAGACTTCAAGGTCAACGAACAACTCGGGTTCGACCCATCCGGCAGCGGTGAACATCTGTTTATCCAGGTCGAGAAACGGTCACTGACCACCCGCCAGCTGATCGAGCATATCGCCCGCGATCTGGATCTGTCACCGCGGGCGATCGGTTATGCAGGCCTGAAGGATAAACAGGCGGTCACCCGGCAATGGTTGAGCCTGCATCTGCCGGGACAGCGGCAACCGCCAGTATTTTCTGAACATCCAGCTTATCGGGTGCTTGAGCGGGCCTGGCACGATAAAAAACTGCGGATTGGGGTGCATCGGAGTAATCGCTTCGAAGTGGTGATTCGGGATATCCACGGCGAGCTTGCCCAGTTACCGATGATCATCGAACAGATCCGTCAGCATGGTTTTGCCAATTATTTCGGCCAGCAGCGTTTCGGCCAGCGTGGTGATAATGTCACCCAGGCGCTGCAGGTTTTGAGCAACCGGCGCAAACGTAAACGCCTGGCACGGGATAAAAGAAGCCTGTATATCTCCGCCTTACGCAGTGAGTTGTTTAACCGAATCTTGAGCCGGCGTATCGGCCAGGCCAGTTGGCTGGAGCCGCTGCAGGGTGATGCCTTTATCCTCGATGGCAGCCACTCGATATTTACCTCGGCCATCGACCCGGACATCTGCCGCCGCTACCGGCAGTTTGATATCCACAGTGCCATCAGTCTGTATGGTCTGGGTGAAGCCAGGCCAAGCCAACAGGCGCTGGCGATCGAACAGGCGGTGATCGCGGATTTAATGGACATCAGCCGGCTGTTGGAGGACCTGCAGATAAAGCGTGGCTACCGCGCCAACCGGGCAGTGGCCAGGCATCTGAAGCTGGATTACCGGGCGAATTCGTTGACAATGAGCGTGGAGCTGGCTGCGGGGAGTTACCTGACCAGCCTGCTGGATCATTTCATCGACACCGGCAAGCACCCGGCTGCAGCGGGTGAGGCTTGAGCAGGGCCTGGCTCAATGCGCGTGGGTCATGAACGGCGAATAACCGCTGATCTGGACCGCGCCATAGCTGATCAGCACCAGCCCCAGGATGACCCTGACCGATTTTTGCTGCAGGAAGGTCTTCAGATTCTGCGCAAAATGACCGATCAAAAGCAAGGTAGGCAGAGTGCCTAGGCCGAAGGCGAGCATGGTCAGCGCCGAGTACAGGGGATTGAGCTGGGTCATTGCCAGCGCCAGTGCCGAATAGACCAGGCCGCAGGGCAGCCAGCCCCAGACCAGGCCGAGCTTGGTCGCATCGAGGAGATTTTGCGCCGGCAGATATTTTCGCCCGAACGGCTCGATCCTGACCCATAGTTTCTGGCCGGCGCCTTCCAGGTATTTGAAACTGTTCAACAGCTGGCTGATATACAAGCCGAGCAGGATAAAAAACAAACCCGATATCTGCATCGAGAAGCTGTGGGGGTCGGGCAGTAACTCCATCAGGTTGCTGGAAAAAATGCCAATCAAAAAGCCGAACAGGCTGTAGGAGGTGATGCGGCCGACGTTGTAGAACAATTGGATCAGGAACGATTGGCCATTGCCCCGGCCACTGAAATTGGTGCTGATGGTACTGATGATACCGCCGCACATGCCAACGCAGTGGGTCGAGCCGATCAACCCCATCAGAAATGCCGACAGCAGGGTTGCGGTCACCATATCAGGAGGTTATGTTCATCAGGATATGTTCGGCTGACTTGGTGGTGAAATTCTGTTTCAGGCGCCATTGTTCCTCGGCGATGACCTGGACCGTCCAGCGGCCCTCGATAATCGGTGGTCTCAGATAACCCCGGTAATCGGCGCTATCATCCTTGCGCTGCAGCACCGTGGTCTGGTCGAGGCCGGAGCGGGTACGATGGATCAGCTTGAAAGTGATCTCGGCTGGGAATTGGATCCTGGTCTCGGCGGACAGCGACAGCAGGATCTCTCCAGTTTGGCTGTTGGCATCGACAAACGCACTCAATCCCATCTGCTTGGCCTGCTGGTCGTACTTGATCACCTCGTTGATGGCCAGGCCCTGCTTGTAGTATTCATCGACTACCAGACCGTCCTCGGTATTCAGCGCGATGATGATGGTAATAGTCCCGGCGACCACGGCCAGGCTGGGGAAGAAAATCACCAGCCAGACCATTGGGTTTTTAAACCAGGGTTTTTGTTCCAGTTCTGTTTGATCGGTCATAATTAATTCATCGGTAACGGTCCGAGAAAGCGCGCTTCCTCGGTGATGCTCATATCAGCGTCGATGGTCTCCAGTTTGAAGAAGATCTCGGTGGTACGCTGGGTCAATTTGTCCGGATCCATCTCGATACTCACCGGCAATTCGATGACAGCACCGGACTCGGCGAAGATACGGTCTTTCTGGATGTGCAGTTTCATTCCTTCGATGCCATCCACCGACAGGTTGTATGCATGATCCACCACATCCTTGTTGATGACTTTCAGGGTATACACGTTCTCGATCGTGCCGATACCGGTCTCGCGGAACAGGGAGTTACGATCGCGGATGATATCCAGGTCGATCGGTGATCGATTGATGATGCCGATGATGGTGCCCACCACGATCGCCAGCAGGATCGACGCATAAAGGATGATGCGGGGCCGAAAGATACTGGTGTGATCGCCATCGAGCCGGTTCTGGGTGGTGTATTTGATCAGGCCCTTGGCGTATCCCATCTTGTCCATGACCTCGTCGCAGGCATCGATACAGGCCGCACAGCCGATGCACTGATACTGCAGGCCGTCACGGATGTCGATACCGGTAGGGCAGACCTGGACGCAGATCGAGCAGTCGACACAGCTGCCCAGGCCCAATGCTTGTGGGTCGGCGCTCTTCTTGCGCGCGCCACGCGGTTCACCGCGTTTCTCGTCGTAGGAGATGATCAGGGTGTTCTTGTCGAACATGGCACTTTGGAAACGCGCATAGGGGCACATGTAGATACACACCTGTTCGCGCAGCCAGCCGGCGTTACCATAGGTGGCAAACCCATAGAACAGGATCCAGAAAGCCTCCCAGCCACCGAAATCGAGGGTCGGAATCGCCGCCGCCAGTTCCCGGATTGGGGTGAAGTAGCCGACGAAGGTGAAGCCGGTAAACAGGGCAAAAGCCAGCCACAGGAAATGTTTGAGAAATTTCTTGCTGAACTTTTCCAGGTCCATCGAGCGCTGGTCGCGTTTCATCTGCTTCTGGCGCGAACCCTCAACCTTGCGTTCAATCCACAGAAAAGCTTCGGTCCACACCGTCTGCGGGCAGGCATAACCGCACCACAGGCGACCCGCCAACGCGGTGAAAAAGAACAGGGACAGCGCGGCGACCACCAGTAACAGGGTGAGGTAGATGAAATCCTGCGGCCAGAACACCATGCCCAGGATGTAGAACTTGCGTTCGGGTAGATCGAACAGTATGGCCTGGCGACCGTCCCATAGAATCCACGGCATCAGGTAATAGAAACCCAACAGGCCGGCAACGCCCGCCACTCGCATGGCGGCGAAAATACCATGTACCTCACGCGGATAGATCTTCTTGCGTTTCTGGTACAGGTCCTGTTCAACAGTTTCCGTATCCGTCGCCTTAGCCGGCGCGGTCTGGGGTATTTCGTTCATACTGGTATCGTCTTACAAAGTTAGCAAAATCTACTTGGATTACTTGTCTTGCGGCTCCAGTTCATCCTTATAGACTGCGCAGGGTTTGCACGGTCGGGCAAAATACATGGTGAGCACGCAGGGTAGGATGGCGAAGCCCCAGAACAGAAAAAAGCCGATGGAATAGGCACCGGTGCGGGTCACATCGTAATCCATGAATACATACTGGGGATCAAACAGGGTGAAAAACACGATAGTCTCCATACCGGCCACCAGGAACGACGGCCACATGACCGCGATAACCTTTTGTATTGTCGGTGTATCCTCGGTACTGATTACTTGATTCTCGCCCATAAAGTCCCCCCTAGATTATTGACTTAAGCTGTAGACGTAAGCGGCAAGAATATGCACTTTCTCTGCTCCAAGCAATTCTTTATGCGCCGGCATCAGGCCTTTACGGCCCTCGGCGATGCTTTGTTCGATGGCCCCGCGTGAGGCACCGTACAACCAGACATCATCGGTCAGGTTTGGCGCTCCGAGCGCCGGCATGCCGCTACCATCCGCCTGGTGACAACCGGCACACATGCTGTTGAAGATTTGTTGGCCTGCGGCCGCCTCGGCAGCATCCGCCTGGCGCCCTGACAGGGTCAACACATAGGCCGCGGTATTCTTAACGCCCTGTTCGCCGAGGCTTGCTTGCCAGGCCGGCATGTTGCCATGCCGACCCTGCATGATCGTGGCCTTGATCTGGGCGGTGGAGCCACCGTACAGCCAGTCATCATCGGTCAGGTTGGGAAAACCCAGCGCGCCGCGCGCATCGGAGCCGTGGCAGGTCGCACAATAATTGGCGAACAGGCGACCGCCGGTCTGGTTGGCCTTGTCATGCCGGGCCAGTTCGGCGATCGGCATGCTGGCATATTCCTGGTACAGCGGCAGGTATTTCTCATTGGCGGCCGCCACTTCCCGGCTATGCGCGTCGGTACTGCTCCAGCCGAGTAAGCCCTTGGCCGCGCCGAGGCCGGGAAACAGCAGCAGGTAAAGCAGGCCGAAAAAGATCGTCATGTAGAACAGGGCGACCCACCAGAAGGGTAAGGGGTTGTTCAATTCTTCAATCCCATCCCATTCGTGGCCGGTGGATTCGACCTTGCTGCCGGGTGCGGGTGCCTTGATCTTGGAGTTGATGATCAACAGGTAAACCAGCCAGGCAATACCACCCAGGGTGCCGGCAATGATAAAAAATGACCAGAACGAACTGAAAAAATCTGCCATCAGTTAACTACTCCTCGGTTTTCTTGTCTTGGGTTTCAGGTTGATCATCGTCCAGCGCCAGCCGCGCTGCCTCGTCAAAGTCTTTTTTACGGCGGCTGCTATAGGCCCATACCACGATACCGATGAAGACCACGAATACGACGACGGTCCAGATAGAATGTACAAAGCTCGACATGATTAAATACCTTTCAATGCGGTGCCCAGCGACTGAAGATAAGCGACCAGAGCATCGATCTCTGTCTTATCCTTCAACTGTTCGGGCGCGTTGGCAATGTCTTCGTCGCTGTAAGGATGCCCGAGATACTGTAATCCTCGCATGCGCTGCTGAATATCGCTTTGATCCAGGTTAGTTTCCGCGAGCCAGGGATAGCCAGGCATGATCGATTCCGGCACCACATCGCGCGGATTGATCAGGTGGGCGATGTGCCAGTCATCCGAGTAGCGTTCACCGACCCGGTGCAGGTCCGGACCGGTCCGCTTGGAGCCCCACAGGAACGGACGGTCATAGATAAATTCACCGGCGGTGGAATAATGTCCGTAACGTTCGGTCTCGGCGCGAAACGGCCGAATCATCTGCGAGTGACAGCCGACGCAGCCCTCGCGGATGTAGATATCACGACCGGCCAGTTGCAGCGCGGAATAGGGCTTGAGGCCCTCCACCGGCAGGGTGGTACTGGTCTGGAAAAATAACGGCAGGATCTGCACCAGGCCGCCGACGCTGATGACGATGACGACACCAATGATCAGCAGGCCGATGTTCTTTTCGATTCTCTCTTGCAAGGTCATGACAATCCTCCTAGTGCGCGGCCGGAACCGGAACCCGGGCCTCGGCCGGTTCCGCACCAACAATGGTCTTGGCCAGGTTGTAGGCCATGATCAACATGCCGCCGAGGAACAACACACCGCCGAGGAAGCGGATGACATAGAACGGATGTGCCGCCGACACCGACTCGACGAAGCTGTAGGTCAGGGTGCCGTCGGCATTGATCGCCCGCCACATCAGGCCCTGCATGATGCCGGAGATCCACATCGCAACGATGTACAAGACCACGCCGATGGTGGACACCCAGAAGTGGGTTTCGATCAGGCGCAGGCTGTAAATCTCCCGATTGAACAGGCGCGGAATCAGGTAATACATCGCGCCGATCGAGATGAAGGCGACCCAACCCAGGGCCCCGGAATGGACGTGGCCAATGGTCCAGTCGGTGTAATGGGACAGGGCGTTGACCGTCTTGATTGCCATCATCGGTCCCTCGAAGGTGGACATCCCGTAAAACGACACCGACACGATGAGGAACTTGAGGATCGGGTCCGAGCGTAGTTTTTCCCAGCTGCCGGACAGGGTCATGATGCCGTTGATCATGCCGCCCCAGCTCGGCGCGAGCAGGATCAGCGACATCACCATGCCTAGCGACTGGGTCCAGTCGGGCAGGGCGGTGTAATGCAGGTGATGGGGTCCGGCCCAGATATAGGTGAAGGTCAACGCCCAGAAATGGACCACCGACAGCCGATAGGAATAGACCGGGCGATTGGCCTGCTTGGGAATGAAGTAATACATGATGCCAAGAAAACCGGCGGTCAGGAAAAAGCCCACCGCGTTATGCCCGTACCACCATTGAATCATCGCGTCCTGCACCCCGGAATACATCGAGTAGGCTTTCAACGGCCCGACCGGCAACGCCATGCTGTTGAAGATGTGCAGCACCGCCACGGTGATGATGAAGCCCCCGTAAAACCAGTTGGCGACATAGATATGCTTGACCTGGCGCTTGGCGATGGTGCCGAAAAAAACCACCGCGTAGGAGATCCATACTAGTCCGATCATCAGGTCGATCGGCCATTCCAGCTCGGCATATTCCTTCGACGAGGTGTAACCGAGGGGCAGGGTAATGATCGCGGCGACGATAATGGCCTGCCAGCCCCAGAAGGTAAAACCGGCCAGGCGCGGTGAGAACAGCGAGGTATAACAGGTACGCTGCACCACATAGTAGGAGGTGGCGAACAGCGCGGAGCCGCCGAACGCGAAGATCACCGCGTTGGTATGCAATGGGCGCAGGCGGCCGAAGGAAAACCACGGCAGGTCAAAATTCAGTATCGGCCAGGCCAGTTGCGCGGCGATGGTGACACCAACCGCCATGCCCACTATGCCCCAGACGATGGTCATGATGGCAAACTGGCGGACGATCTTGTAATTGTATTGTTCAGCGGGGATTACTTCAGACATACAGCGATATAAATCCTTATCGTTTACAGGTTAATAGATTATAAAATTCTAATATTAGCATTTTTATCTGTTTGGGCGCAGAAAGCAAAAGATTTTAGCTAACCTGGATTA
>JASJBV010000071.1 GCA_030066335.1 Gammaproteobacteria bacterium | reverse complement strand
CAGGGAATTGATGCTGCCGGCTGAGGCTCCGGAAAATGACACCAGCTTGCTGCCATTGGCCTCCTGCTCTTGAATATATTTGAGCAGAATGTAATTGATCCCCGATTCATAACTACCCAGGCTTACCCCGCCCTTGATCGCCAGATAGTAATCATTTGCCCTGCCCTGTTGCGGGTTGACTGGAGTCGCTGCTGATACCGATACCCAGGTCAGCAGCAAAAGCAGACTATACAAACGCAGGTGTATCAAAACGAATTTCCCCGGAGAGTGGACACAAACAGAATTATATTTGATCGAAGGGATTTCGGCTAAGTCATATCGATGATGAGCGCTTGCAAAGCACTGCCAGCCTCGGCCAGGGCTCAGGCTTGTTCACTGTCCGTGCCTGGAAACATAGAACAGGATTCTTTCCGCGATCTGGTGCAACGGTAGCACTTCATCGGCATAACCGCGCTTGGCCGCCTCGCCGGGCATCCCCCACACCACGCTGCTGGCCTCATCCTGGGCGATGGTGGCCGCCCCCAGTTGCTGCATTTCACCCATGGCCTCACTGCCATCGTTTCCCATCCCGGTCAGCAACACGCCGATCGCATTGGCGCCGACATTCTTGGCGACTGAATGAAACATGACCTCAACCGAGGGTTTGTGGCGATTGACCGGTTCACTGTCCAGCAGCTTGCAGATGTAACGGGCACCGTCACGCACCACCTCCAGGTGTTTATCACCGGGCGCCAGATAGCCATGGCCGGGCAGAATCTGCTGACCGTGTTCGGCCTGGGTGATGATCATCGCCGAGCTGGCATTGAGGCGCTGGGAAAACGGCTTGCTGAAGGCCGCCGGGATATGCTGGGTGATCACCAGGCCCGGTGTCGTTGGCGGTAATTGACAAATCACGTCCTTGAGTGCCTCGGTACCGCCGGTTGAGGCACCCATCGCAATGATCATATCGCTGGTCTTGAATTGCTTGCGCGCGGCTATGTCACTGAGGTCCCTGGCCTGCGGGGTCGGCAGGTTGGAACCCTGCACCCGTGCCCTGGCCGCGGTTTTGACCTTGCTGATAATTTCCTTGGCATAGGTCTTGAGTTCTTCCTGGATGTTGATCTTGGGCTTGGAGACATAATCGACCGCGCCCAGCTCCAGTGCCTGTAGGGTGACATCGGCCCCGGCATCGGTCAGACTGGAGACCATGACCACCGGCATCGGCCGCAGGCGCATCAGGTTGCGCAGGAAGGTCAAGCCGTCCATTTTCGGCATTTCCACATCCAGGGTCAGCACATCGGGGTTGAGTTTCTTGATTTTATCCCGAGCGATGTAGGGGTCCTGGGCAACCCCCACCACCTTTATCTGCGGATCACTGGACAGGATCTCCGACAGCAACTGGCGGATCAGTGCCGAATCATCGATGATAAGGACCTTGATCATGCCCGGACCCCCATTCGGGCCAGCCATCGAACTGTCCGCCAATGTCCGATATTAAAATAGCTCGATTTCACCGGTGATCGCCTCGGGTTTCTCCAGGGATTGCATGAATTCTTCTTCACGTTTGATGATCGTCTCGTTGTGCAGGCTCTGAATTTTCTTGACCCTGACCTTGCCCGATTGCGGGTCGAACAGCACCTTGCGTGGATTCCTGCCACCGACATCCTGCGCCAGTAACCGATAGCCCTCGATCTCCAGGTAATTGAGGACAAAACGGATGTTGTTGTTGCCGATGGTACCCATCTCACCAATCACCCGGGAGCCACCGAATACCTTGAACTCGAGGTCCTGCTTGCGCCCGCCGTACTTCAGTACATCGTTGATCATGTGCTCCATCGCATAATTCCCATAGCGGGTCGCCTGACTGTCTTCGGCGATTTTTTCCGACCAATGCTCGCCTTTATGCAACGGTAACAGAAAATGATTCATCGCACCGATACCATGCCGGGCATCACGCACGCAGGCGGATACGCAGGAGCCCAATACGGTCGCGATGATCTCGCGCTGGGTAGACACATAGTATTCTCCCGGCAAGATCTTGGCCGTGATCGCATTGTGCCGACGATCCCAGTAGCGGTTGATCGCGCCAAATCCGGGTAAAGGCTTGGGGATGTCCTGCTTGTCCACCTTTACCTCGTTTTCTGATAAATGGTTTGGCCCAGCAGCTTAAAACGATCGGTCGATTTAAACAGGGATTCAGAATGACCCATGAACAGGTAACCATTATCGATCATCTGTTCGGCATAACGTTCGACCAGCTGGTTCTTGGTCTCCTTGTCAAAATAGATCACCACGTTGCGACAAAATATGCAGTCCATTTTGTAACCAATCGGCCAGCTGTGTAACAGGTTCAACTGTTTGAATTCGATCATCCGCATCAATTCCGGGTTGACCTTGACGAAGCCTTCATTAGTAGCCTTGCCTCTCTTGAAATAACTTCTCAGCAGGAGCGGATCGATACCCTCCACGCGTTCCTGCCCATAGATGCCTGACGCGGCCTTGCTGATGACATTGGAGTCGAGATCGGTGGCGAGGATCTTGATATCCCAGCTGGCATGATCGGGGATCGCCTGGGCCAGTGACATCGCAATCGAGTAGGGTTCTTCTCCAGTTGAGCAGCCTGCTGACCAGATACGGATTTTACGCTCGCCGCGTTGCTTGAGACTAGGTACAAAGGTATTCTTGAGAAACTCGAAGTGATGGTTTTCCCGGAAAAACGAGGTCAGGTTGGTGGTTACCGAGTTGACCAGTTCCATCAGCTCGGTATCTGAATTATTGCGCAAATACTGGCGATACTCGGTGAAATCGCTCAGGCCCAGTTTCCTGACCCGGCGTGCCAGGCGCGAATAATACATGGTGTACTTATCTTCATTCGCTATGATGCCGGTCGACTCTGTCACGATTTTGCGCAGATAATCGAAATCCTCGCGGGTAAATTTGAATTCTCTTTCCTGTTCCATTTAGCAGATCTCGATATCTTTCCGGTAATTGCGGGTATAGGGCATCCACCTACACAGCCCAGTTTGGGCCGTCCTTACCCGGTACCGATCAGGATCCAGGCGAGCAGCTGGGCATGCTCTGGGCGAAGAATAAGTCATTGTCACTCCATGGCTCCCGGCGCTATCAGAAAAAGCCAAACGCGCCGTCCGCTTCTACATCCGGTTCTGTTTCATCAGCGAAAAACCCGTAGGCATCAGCTGTTTGCTGAGCATCGAGCAGGGGCGCCAGCCCTAGCAGACCGGCTGCATCGTCGATCATTGGATTACTGCCGACCCAGCAAACCGCCTGGGTTGTTTGCTGCAGGCTGTGGATCAGACTATAGATCATCTGCACCCCGGCACTGTCGATTTTTTGTAGTTGACTGATATCGATACGGATATCCTCACCGGTTGCCAGGGCCCGGTCGATCATCGTCTTACGCTCGGCAATCGAGCGGATGGTCAGCTCCGCCCCCAGATCGATCTTCTCACCCGTGGCCTCGACTGTAGCGTTATCGCCGGTGAGAGCGGACGCGTCATCAGCAAAAAAGCCATAGGCGGCGGTTTCTGTCTGCTCCTGCTCAACACTTCCGGCATTTGTCTGGGCGGATGCCTGCGCCGAGCTAAGCTCAGGTTCTTCAGCGAAGAAACCATAACCGGCAGATTCCTCGCTAACCGGTTCCTGAGCTGGCGCCGCTGAGGTTTTTGCTTCCGTTCTTCTCCCCTGCTTGTCAGTAGTCGGCTTGTTGCGGCTCGCTTTGCTTGCGGATGCCGGTGTTTCCTCTGCCTCGGTCGCGGCGGCTTCGTCCAGCCAGGCCAGCGGATCATAGTCAATAACTTGTTTAGGGGTAGATTTCTTGGCCATATTCGTTTCAGCAAACGGTGTCTGCAACCTCCAATTCTTCCACGTCGATCAGGCGCTCAGCATCCACCAGCATGATCATGTCGTCAGCTCGGCTGACCATCCCCAACACATAATCGGTTTTAATCCTGCTGCCCATATCCGGTGCCGCTTTGATCTCGCTTTGCCTGACCGTCAATACATCGGACACCGCATCCACTACCACGCCCATCATGTTGTCTGCATCATCATTGTTAAGCACAATGATCACGGTAGTGCTCTTGTAGTTGACCTGCTCTTCCCCGAACCGAATCCTGAGGTCGACAACAGGTAAGATATGGCCGCGAAAATCCAGCACCCCCTTGTAATAGGCAGGAGCATCCGGCATTTCGCGCAGGGGTTCCCAGCCCCGGATCTCCTGCACCTTGAGAATATCGACTCCGTATTGCTCGTTACCCAGGCTGAAAGTCAGATATTCCTGGTTGTTGTCTGCGCCTGCTTGCTGTGTCTGATCTGTCGTCATGCTTGAACCTTGCTGTTGATCCGCCAATCACTTTTTGGTGGTGAAGAAATGCATTTGTTTGTTCATGACCTGGGCCTGTTCCGACATGTTGGTACTGGCCGCGGAGGCCTGCTCCGCCAGCGCGGCATTTTGCTGGGTCAGGTCATCCATACTGGTGATCGCAAGACTGACCTGATCCACCCCACTCGCCTGCTCGGAGCTGGCCGCGGCAATCTCGGCCACAATGTCCTTGACCTTCTTCACCCCGGTCACGATATCCTGCAGTTTCTGGCCGGATTCGTTGACCAGTTCGGAACCGGTATGAACCTTCTGCACCGAGTCATTGATCAGGTCCTTGATCTCCTTGGCCGCGGTTGCAGAGCGTTGGGCCAGGTTTCTGACCTCGGTGGCGACCACCGCAAATCCACGCCCCTGCTCACCGGCCCGGGCCGCCTCGACACTGGCATTCAACGCCAGCAGATTGGTCTGGAACGCAATCTCGTCAATAACGCCGATAATCTCGGCAATCTTATTACTGGATTGATTGATCTCGGACATCGCATTGACTGCCTGCTGAACCACAATCCCACCCTGGTCCGCGGTGTTCCCGGCATCGCTAGCCAGGGTATTGGCGTGTGATGCATTGTCCGCGTTCTGGCGCACGGTCGAGGTAATCTGCTCCATGCTCGAGGCCACCTGTTCCAGTGCGGCCGCCTGTTGCTCGGTACGTGCCGACAGGTTGTGGTTACCGATTGCAATCTCCTGCGAGGTACTGTCGATCTGGCCGGAGGATTCGCGGATTTCAGTCACAATGGTTTTCAACTGGTGAATGGTGCCATTCACATTGTCCTTAACCTCGCCAAAGATGCCGTTGTAGGCGCGGTCGATGGTGTTATTTAATTCACCCTTGCGTAATGTCCCCATAACATGATTGATATCGGCAAAGGTGGCATCGAGCACGTCGAGCATGCCGTTGAGATTTTCCGCCAACTGCCTGAAGAAACCTTCCTTGTTATCGGTAGGCAAGCGTGTTGCAAGATTACCGGCCTGGGCATCCTGCACCAGTTGGGTCATCTCCTGTTCGATTGCCACCTCGGCCGTACGATCCTGCCACTCTGCTACCGTTCCGATGCGACGGCCTTCCGCGATTACGGGGTTGGCGGTTACCCGCATATGCCTGCTACCAATTTTCAAATCAGCGCTAAAGGTTGAGCTCAAGTTATCCAGCACAGAGCGTTGATGACCCGGGTTGTTATGGAACATATCGATGTTTTTACCCATGATATCGGCCGCATAAAAATCAGGCAGGTCCTGGCGAAAATCTGCCTCTGCGACCTCAAACATCTTCTGAATGGTTCGATTGGTGTAGATCACGTTGTAGTCCGAATCCGCCACCATGACATTGGCGGTGACATTGTCCAGGGCAGATTTTATCCGCTCTCCATCGAGCGCCTTTTCCCGTGCATCCATGACATCGAAACCCAGCCGCACCTGGGTCGAGAAAACCCGCCGCATTAGGTCGCCGATCTCATTCTCCAACGAGATATCAGTCCAGTTGAAATACTCACCATTGGTTATCGCAAACAATTGCTGCTGCAGATATTCCAGTGGTTTACTGTTGTTGCGCGTGTTCAGCACCCCGATAACCAGGGTGATGAAAGCACCGATGAGCAACGTGCCGCTGATCACAGAAGTTGACACCCCATTCATCAGCATCAGGGCGAGTACTGCCATGAATAACGCAACCGTCACCACACTGACATATAGCCAGGTCGAGGTTTTAACCGATTTCAAGCGATGAATGAATTGCTGAACGGCATTCTTTTCCAGGCTGGTCTTGCCGGCATTAAGCTCTGAATACAGCTTTTCGGCCTCGGTTATTTGCTCGCGACCGGGCACAGACCTGACCGACATGTATTCAACAACCTTGCCATTCTGATAAATCGGGCTGACATTGGCAATCACCCAGTAATGGTCACCATTCTTGCAACGATTCTTAATCGGCGCAGTCCATGGTTTGCCGGCTTGCAAATCATCCCATAACGACTTGAATGCCGCCGGCGGCATGTCAGGATGCCTGACCATATTGTGACTGTTACCGATCAGTTCAGATTCGGCATAACCACTGATCTCGATGAAGTCCTGGTTGACATAAGTGATCCTGCCTTTCAGATCGGTCTTTGATACGAGGACGGAGCCCTCGCGCATCATGACTTCTTGTTGGGTTACCGGCTGATTATTTTTCATTGTGAACTCCAGAAGTGTTCCCGCCGGCAAAAGTTGCCGGCGCCACGACCTTGTTGCTGTTTACTGACCTTGAGCAGATATCATCACTTCCAATCCAGGCTTTGGCATGGACGCCTGTCATCAGAATTCTTCCCAGTCTTCGTCATCGAAACTCATCTCGATTGGCGTAACGGGTTGTTCCGCTTCGGTCGGGGACAAAGGTTCCAGCTGGGTCAGCTCACTATCGTGGTCAGCTGGTATCGGCTTATCGATTGATGGATTGAGGCCTGTTGAATCGGTCTCCGTGGCCTGTTGTTCATCGGCAACGGCCAGTTGATCGACTTGCCATTGACTACCGAGGGAGAAGAAATCCAGACGCTGCTTCATATCGCCGGCCCGTTCACTCATGGCAACACTGGAAGACATCGTTTGTTCCGCCAGTGAAGCATTCTGCTGGGTGGTTTCATCAATGCTGGAAACGGCGGCATTCACCTGCTCGATGCCCAGGGTCTGTTCCTGACTGGCGGCTGCGATATCACTTACGATATCTCCGACCTTGTTGATACCATGGACGATCTCGGTCAGGGTCTCACCGGAGCGGTTAACCAGCTCCGAACCGGAATTCACCTTGGCCACGCTGTCCTGGATCAGCTCCTTGATCTCCTTGGCTGCGGTGGCACTGCGCTGGGCCAGGTTGCGGACTTCGGTAGCCACCACCGCAAAGCCGCGGCCCTGCTCACCGGCCCGGGCCGCTTCGACACTGGCATTCAATGCCAGCAGGTTGGTCTGGAAAGCGATCTCGTCGATAACACTGATAATCTCGGATATTTTTTTACTTGAAGTATTGATCTCCTGCATCGCCTGAATCGCTTCTTCGACGACTTGACCTCCTTTATCCGCGATGTCCCTGGCCGTGGTTGCCAGGCTGTTGGCCCGCTGGGCGCTGTCCGAATTCTGTTTTACCGTGCTGGTCAATTCTTCCAGACTGGATGCAGTTTCCTCCAGCGCAGCCGCTTGCTGTTCGGTCCGCGAGGACAGGTAGTTATTGCCTTCAAGTATTTCCCGTGAATTGGAATTCACAGTATTGGCCGATGATCTAATTTCACCCACTATCTGGCCGATTTGTTCAATCGTGTGATTGACATTGCTGGCGACGTCGGCGAAGGTACCCCGGTAGTCATTACTGATAGACTTGGTTAAATCACCACTGGCCAGGGCCGACATCACACCATTGATATCTTCCAGGGTACTGGAAATTTCCCGTACCATTTCATTGATACCGTTACTCAGGTTCAGGTTAAACCCGGTTTTATCATCCGTCTTGATCCGCTGGTTCAGATCACCCTGTTGTACCGCATCGACGATGGTTTGAATCTCGATTTCAGTCCGGACTTCATCGGTTCGATCCAACCATTCCACAACGGTACCAAGACGCTTGCCACTGGCATCGATCACCGGATTGGCGACAAAGTTCATGCTGCGGCCACCTACCGCAATACTCGCCTGGTGAGATTGACTGAGCCCGGCGACCAGTTGTTGTTGATGCTGTGGATGCTTATGAAACTTATCGATACTGCTACCGATGATGTCACTGGCGCGGAAGCCATGGATCTCATCGGCCAGGTCCGTCTCGATGTTGCTGAAGGTGTTTAATGCGGCATCATTCAGGTAGATGATCTGGTTATCCTCATCAGCCAGCATGACGTTGGCGGTCACATGATCCAGCGCCTGTTTTACCCGTAAATTTTGTGCCGCTACCACGGCCTCGCGGTCTATCCTGCATTTAAGATCTGCCTGCATTTTGCCCAGGGATGTGATCAGTTGACCGAACTCATCGCGGCTTGCATTACTGGTATCACTGCCCAGGTCGCCCTGCGAGATCTTGTGCATGACATGCAGAATATGACTCACCGAGTCACCGATACCACGCGCAATAATCCACCAGAATATGATAGTCAGAATCAGCGCAAACAATGAGAACATGGACAGTGACAGCTTGATCCTGGCGGCATCTGATTCCTTGCTGACAACCTTATTACTGATGTCGGCGGTCAAGGTTTCGGCTATATCGTTGAGTAGCTTGATCTTATGTCCCTGCGTAATCATCCATTCCTGCGGGTTGATACTAAAGGCTCCATAGTCAGCCGAGAGGAAAGCCTTTTGTCGCATATCCATTGCGGTAGTAATACTCTGTCCTTGGAGCTTTTCCTCGTACATTGCCTGTTGTTGCGGACTGGCCAAAGACAGAAAGGCTCGCAGGTAAACCTGCTGATTGTTCACCGCCCGGTTGAATTGCTCGAATTCCTTACCCACAAACTGATCTCGCTCGAATACATTGAATAGGATATATCTCTCTTTTGCGGCATAATTTTTCAAGCGCATGAAATTGACATAAGCATTGGATGCATTGGCCAGTTCTTTATCGAAGCTTAGCCGCGGCATCATCTCAATCAAACCGAGCATGTCATCAACCAGCTTGCTGTAAAATGTCTCGGCCTTGCGCCCATTAAGCTCTCTTTGCATGATGGATTCGCGCGTGGCAGCCAGCTCTGCCATCTCGGCAAGCAGATCATTTACATGCTCAGCGAATACCTCATCAAACGCCTGCACATCCATCGTGTCCAGGGTCGAGGTAAATTCTTCGATCACCTGGTCGGACTTTCTGTGCAGATTTTTCAGTGCCTGTCCATACAGTTTGCCGCGCGCCTTGATAAATTGCGCAGTCGTATCAAGTTCATCCTGCAGGTGATCGACGCTGCGATTTGCCACTACCGCAAGCCTGGTCAGTTGGGCCATCCTGGCGGCATTTTCGGCCGCTTCATTGGCCGGCTGATAAAGCATGTAAGAAAAGACCACCATACCAATCATGGGCACCACCAGGATCAGGATCAGCTTATTTTTCAGGTTAATATTTTTGATCAAATGCATCCTGAATTCCCCTAGCCCCCGGCTTGCGCCTCAATACTATCGTCTGCATCATAGATATCCGGATGGCGCATGAAATTATCGACATCAAACAGCATCACCATGTTACCGCCCACATCGACCAGACCCTTGATGAATTCGGTATTGACTCTGTCCCCAAAATCCGGTGTTTTCCTGATGTCATCGATGCCGGCATTCATGACATCGGACACGTCATCGACGACGATCCCCGCCACCCGCTCATGACTCCGCAGCTCAGTACGTAATATGATGACCACGGTGGTATGGTCATAGTCCGGCTTGCGCGCATGCATACGCAGGCGCATGTCGATAACGGGTACCGCGTTACCGCGCAGATTGAGCACACCCATCAGGTAATCAGGTGTATTCGGCACCCTGGCCACTGGCTCCCAGCCACGGATTTCCTGTACGCTTAAAATTTCCACCCCGTAATCCTCATCCCCAATACTGAATGTCAGGTATTGGTCGACGGATGACAAATCGGTAACCTCGTTGGTCTGCTGCGGATCATTCATGCTGCTTGCGCCTGTTTGGCCAGTTTCTTGTTCAGACGCAGGATACCCGGCATATCCAGGATCAGCGCAACCGAGCCATCACCAAGGATCGTGGCACCGGAAAAACCCTCGATTTTTTTATAGTTACTCTCGAGCGATTTGATCACTACCTGCTGTTGCCCCAACAGGTCATCGACCAATAGGCCGACCTGTTCACCATCGGCTTCAACCACCACCAGCAGGCCCTCGCTTAATCTGACCGGAGCTGAATCTTCGACGGCAAACACCTCGTGTAGCTTGATGATGGGTAGATACTCGTCACGTAATTTAAATGTTTCACCCTGTCCACCTACCCGGTTCAGCATTTCAGGGCTGATCTGGATCGATTCGACGATCGAGATGATCGGGATGATGTAATTTTCCTGAGCGACCCGGACCGTCTGGCCGTCGAGGATGGCCAGGGTCAATGGCAGGCGGATCTTCATCGTGGTGCCGACCCCCAACGCCGAATCGATCTCGACCCCACCGCCCAGTTCCTGAATATTACGCCGGACCACATCCATCCCCACACCGCGCCCGGAAACATCACTGACCTGTTCCGCGGTGGAAAACCCGGGCATGAATATCAATTCGAAGACCTGCTTGTCACTCAATACGTCCTCGGCGGAGACCAGGCCCTTATCGATGGCCTTGGCCAGCAATTTATCGCGGTCCATGCCCTTACCGTCATCCTTGATCTCGATGATGATATTGCCGCCCAGGTGGTAAGCATTGAGTTCTATCGTGCCCTGTTCCGGTTTGCCGGCGGCGCGTCGCTCTTCCGGCAGTTCAACGCCATGGTCGATGCTGTTGCGTACCAGGTGCACCAACGGATCGGCGATCTTTTCGATGACGGTTTTATCCACCTCGGTGGTCTCACCGATCAGTTTGAGTTCGATTTTCTTGCCCATCTTGCCCGACAGGTCCCTGACCAGGCGCGGAAACCGCGAGAAGGAAAAACTGATCGGCATCATCCGCACCTGCATCACGCTCTCCTGCAGCTCGCGCGTGTTGCGTTCCAGTTGCATCAGGCCGTTACGCATTTTTTCGATATCCTGCAGGGTCACCGCCTGTTGTTCCTCGATGGTTTCACCCATCACACCCAACATCGACTGGGTGATCACCAACTCGCCGACCATATTGATCAGGGCGTCAATCTTGCCGGTATCGACCCGGATCGAGCTGGCTGCCGGCTGGGAGCCGGCAGTGACCGGTTTGCGCGATGCCTGCTTGGCGTCAGAACTTGGTTTAACCGGTTCGGCTTTGGTCTCGGTGGTTAGCGGCGGTTGCTCGACTGCAACATCGGATTCGACCTCGGTGATGGCAACCACCAGCGGCTCGAGTTTGAGCTCACACAGATCTTCCACCCAGGCGAACACTTCCCTGACCTGTGCCTCGCTGGCCTCGCCATGCAGGGTCAGGTCCCAGGCAAGATAGCAGTCCTCGGCATCCAGCTCCTCGAAGCGCGGGATCCGCTGCAGGTTGGGCACCAGCTCCAGTTCGCCCAGTTCTGCCAGCTCCCGCATGATCGCCATTGGATCATTCCCGGTTTGCAGCATATTCGGGGCGGGTTTGAACTGGATATGCCAGCCGCTGGCTTGCACTGGTTCGACCGCGGCTGCCGGGCTGGCAGTGGCCGCGCTTGAAATGGTCGCCGGGCCATCCAGTTCCTGTTGTAATTCCTGTCGATGTTGGATTACTCGCTGTGGATCGGCCTGGTCACCGGCCTGTGCCGCTTCCAGCATTTCTTTCAGGCAATCGGTCGCACGCAACAGGATATCGGTGTTGCTGTCGGTGATCTCACGCTTACCCTCGCGCATGTCATCCAGCAGGGTTTCCATGACATGGGTGAAATCGGCGATATCCTTGAAGCCAAAGGTGCCCGATCCGCCCTTGATCGAATGGGCGGCGCGGAAAATACTGTTGATGACCTCGACATCCGCGGTACCTGGCTCAAGTTCCATCAAGCCAGTTTCCATCACGCCCAGCCCCTCGAAGCTTTCTTCGAAAAACACCTGGTGAAACTGGGCCATATCTATCGCCATTGCGCATACTCCACTGTTCGATGCTGCCCTGCCGGTAGTACCTGACGACCCGCTTGTCTGATCAGGCAGCATGCGTTTTTTATGAATATCGTAGATATCGTCTTGTGGTGAATTTTCTTTAGTAAAATTCGGATATAATTGCTACGTTTTTACTGCTCTAAGATGGTTGACGTGCAAAATAACGACTTACGGCAACGCCATGGTGTTTTGGTCGGTGGCATCCAGGTCGGCGGCAGTGCCCCGGTGGTGGTCCAGTCGATGACCAGTACCGATACCGCGGATATCGCTGCCAGCACCGCCCAGATCAAGCAATTGGCCGATGCCGGCTCCGAATTGGTCAGGGTCACGGTTAACAATGAGGCAGCGGCGCAGGCGGTTCCGCAGATCATCGAACAACTGGATGCGGCCGGCTACCAGGTGCCGATTATTGGTGACTTTCATTTCAACGGCCACAAGCTGCTGAGTAAACACCCGGCCTGTGCGCAGGCCCTGGCCAAGTACCGGATCAATCCCGGCAATGTCGGCCGCGGCAAGAACCGGGATATCCAGTTTCAGACCATGATCGAACTGGCCTGCCAGTATGACAAACCGGTACGCATCGGGGTCAACTGGGGTAGTCTCGATCAACAGATCCTGGCCCAGCTGCTGGATCAGAATGCCCAGTCCAAACAGCCGCAGGAACTCGGGGAAATTACCCGGATGGCGGTGATCGAATCGGCTTTGAGCAGTGCCGAGATGGCCCAGGACATCGGTCTTGGTCCGGACAAAATCATCATCAGTTGCAAGATGAGCCGGGTCAATGACCTGGTGGACGTTTACCGGGAACTGGCCAGGCGCTCTGATTATGCGCTGCACCTGGGCCTGACCGAGGCCGGTATGGGCGATAAGGGGATCATCGCCTCCACCGCGGCGCTGGCGATCCTGCTCGATGAGGGCATCGGTGATACCATTCGCATCTCGCTGACCCCGGAACCCGGTTCCCCGCGCAGCCGCGAGGTCAAGGTAGCGCAACAGATACTGCAGGCCCTGGATAAACGTTCGTTCACGCCGACCGTGGTCGCCTGCCCGGGCTGTGGCCGCACCAGCAGTGATTACTTCCAGATCCTGGCGCAGCAGATTCAACAAAAACTGGATGCCGCGATGCCGATGTGGCGCTCACGCTATCCGGGCGTGGAGAAAATGAACGTGGCGGTCATGGGTTGTGTCGTCAATGGCCCGGGTGAGAGCAAGCATGCCAATATCGGCATCAGTCTGCCGGGCAGCGGCGAGTTGCCGGTGGCACCGGTTTATGAGGACGGCGTCAAAACCGTCACCCTCAAGGGGGATCATATCGCCGAGGAATTCATGCAGTTGGTGGAAAAGTATGTCGACCGCAGCTACGGCGCTGGTGACAACCCCGCACAATCCGGGTCTTAGTCGATATTGATAATTTCGCAGGCTACCTGGTAATCACCATCGTCCTGCGCCTGGCAGCGGGTGACTCTTAGCTGGGCCTGCATCGGCGGCGTGATGTTATTGCTTGGAGTGAGTTTGACCTGGAGTTGACTGCCTGGCTGCAGGGCATCGCCGGCGATAAACATCATGCCCTTGCCACTGAGATTTTTCGCGACGCCCTGATGGATAGTCTGTTCACCCAGCTGTTGATATTCGACGGTGGCATCGACCACCATCCGCTGAAAATCTCGCTTTTCGGTAAAATCCACCAGCAGGTCAGATGAGAGGTTTAGGAGATTTCGAACAGTTTCCCAAAATTGGCAACATCAAGGATCTTCTTGACATCGGGAGAGGCATTGATAATGACAATTTTTGAACCTTCACCGCCGGCATGCTCACGCAATAACAACAACATGCCCAGGGCAGAACTGTCGAGGTATTCGGTACCGGACAGATCCACCTCGTAACTGACGCCTGATCCCTGAGTATCAACATAGGATGAGCGAAACTCATCGTATAGTTGGAAATCAAATTTACCTGAAACGGCAATGGTCACGTTCTTACCATTATCAGAAACAGTACTCGTAATTGTCATCGATTTTTCCCGTTATTGTGTTAGAGATTATATGGTTAATGTAAGCCCTTTACATACTACTCATGGATAATAGCAGCTTATTGCATAAAGTGTATCAAATGTATCCGCTAAATTATTGTTCAACTTCAAAGTTTTTGCATTCGGTCACAGCGTTATAATCAAAACATCTCGATTTCACCCTGCGCCATAGAACTCTGGTTGACCGCCTTGTTCAACGGCCCCTGCCATTCCTTTTTCAGGTTGCTGATCTCGAGCTGAAATTGCTCGATTAGATTATGCACCTGCACCGCATCGGCGGATTGATCTTCAGCACGCAGATGAATGATCTTGTCGTGCAGGCGATGCACCAGTCCATTCAGACGGCTGACATGGTCATCACTGTAGGCAATCACCTGGTTGACGACATCCTCAAACTGCAGGGAACGCACCGCCAGGTTGACTGCCTCGGCAATCTGGTTATTGATTGCAGAAACCTTGGCCAGCTCGTTATCGAAATCCTGGTTATAGCTTTCAACGCTCTCCAGCATATTGTCGACCCGGGTTTTGGCGGAGATCGTCGTATTCATATCCTTCGATGCCATCTTCGACACCACTTCCTTGGCCGCCGCGATATCCTGCTTGGCCTTTTGTACCACCGCACCGATCTCTTCGCTGAATCGATTGGAGTGCTGTGACAGCTTACGTACTTCATCGGCGACCACAGCAAATCCACGTCCGGCCTCTCCGGCACGGGCCGCTTCGATCGCCGCGTTCAACGCGAGCAGGTTGGTCTGGTCGGCAATATCGCTGACATCCTTGAGCAAGGCGAAAGCCTGGTCCATCTGTTGTGAAATATCATCGATAGCATGCACCATCTGCATGCTGCTCTGACTGGTCGTCATCATCAGGTCGACGAATTCCTGCAGCAGGGTATGGGTTTCGGCCACCAGCAAATGTATATTGAAATCGTGGGCCTGGTCCTGCTCGGGGTCGGCATGGGCGCGCAGTAAATCCATCACCAGGCTGCCCTGCTGCTGGCTCTTGTCATTGAGGTCATGAAAACTGCTGCCGAGGTTGGCGGTGGCGTCGACCACAACGTTTTTGATCTGCCCCAGAGACTGGGCGACCTCGCGAGACTGGTCGTCGACCAGGTTGCTCAGATCTTCGACCAGGTTCATCAGATCCTGGGTGACATCCGGTTGGGCTGCGCGCTCGGATTTACCTGCCCTGGCTGAGTAGAGTAACTGGCCGCCAGACAATCCAGTGACAGCCAGCGCCAGCGCGAGGACGGCGATGCTGATCCAGTTGCTACCCAAGCTAAGCTGCAGTGCTGACAGCAGTGTCAACAGCAGGGATGTGGCAATCAGTATGCGCAGCAAGAATTGAGAGTTTATAACTTTGTCCGCCATGGCCTAACCAACGACTCTTTGATAAAGAATATCATCGGCCAGATCGGCATAATCCTTAGCCCCGTTGCTGCGGCGACTGTATTCAAAAATAGCCTTGGCAAAACTGGGACATTCGGCGAGCGGCGCGTTCTCACGAATCACCGTGGCCAATAATTGCTGCGGGAAATACTTGATCAGCTTATCCCGGACCTGGTTCGACAATCTTCTGCGCGTGGTAAAACGGGTCAGTACGATCCACGACTTCAGCGGCTTGTGCATGAAACGCTGAGCACTGTGCAGGGTACGCAGCAGTTGCGACAGACCATGCAGGGCGAGGAAATCACTGGACACCGGGATGACCACCTCGGTCGCCGCAAACAATGCATTAAAATTCAGTAATCCGGAGGTGGGCGGACAGTCAATCAGGATCAGGTCGTAGTTATGCTTGATGTTCTGTAACGCAGTATCCAGCACCAGCGCCTGGCGACGTCCCTGAGCGGCCAGACGTTCAACCTCACCCAGACGGTATCCGGCCGGCAGCAGGTCTAGATTGGGGCGAACCGGTTGAATGTAATCAACGATATCCGCCTGCTCGAGAAACACATCGTCGATCCCGGAGAGATCCGCTTGCTTGAGCCCGAGGCTGACCGAAAGATGCGATTGCGCGTCCAGATCGATGACCAGGATGCGCAGCTCCTGGGCAGCGTAAATACAGGCCAGGTTGAAGCAGGTTGTGGTTTTGCCGACCCCACCCTTATGATTGAGTATGGCCAGAATTCTCAGGCTCATCAGGCTGCTCCGAACCAGGTCGACCCGGCTCTAGCCGAGCGCTTTCTTGATGACTGCCAGCAATTGGTCAGGGTTGAAGGGTTTGACGATCCAGCCGGTTGCGCCGGCATTCTTGCCAGCCATTTTCTTGTCGCTGGCAGATTCCGTGGTCAGCATCAACAACGGGGTAAATCTGAAGTTGGGTAACTTTCTCAATTCACTGATCAGGGTGATACCGTCCATTTTTGGCATATTGACATCGGTTAACACCAGGTCGTAACTACCGGATTTTGCCAGATTCAAAGCCACTTCGCCGTCTTCAGCCTCGGTCACCTGGTGACCGGCACTTTTCAGCGTGAAGCTAACCATTTGGCGCATGGAAGCTGAGTCATCAACAGCTAAGATAGAAGCCATAAGCTCTCCTGATTTTGCATTTTGTGATACCAGCATGGCTGATCCACTCTGGAATATAGCAGTTAATTTGTTTTACGCAGTCGTTATATCGGCCGCATTCCGAGAAATTTAAGCGCAACCTGGATGACGTTCCGCGCTACCTTCTGGATTCGGTTCAGCTGGACCTGGGGAGCACTATGCTTAGGCAGGCAGTGTCAGTTTTTTGCCGGTTATACCAGGAGCTGGCAGAACCTGGGGCAAGCCCTTATTCAGCCACTACCAGGCGATTTTTACCATCGATCTTGGCCTGATATAAGGCCTGGTCCACGCGCTTGAACAGGGATTGAAAATCATCCTCCGGCAGCAACATGGATAAACCGATACTGATCCCGATCGAGGCCCCACCCGGGCATTCATTCGCGCTCAGGTTCTGGATACTGTGCAGAATCCGGTCGCCGGCATCCAACGCACCCTGGATATCGGTGTAAGGTAAGGCCACCACGAATTCATCACCGCCGTAACGAAACAGCATATCGGTATCCCGCAGCACGCTGATGATCTTGACACAAACCGTTTGCAGCAATCGGTCGCCGGCATCATGTCCGTATTGATCGTTAATCGCCTTGAATCCATCCAGGTCCATGATCATCATGCTCAGGTCATGTTGATGACGCTTGGCCAGACCGATCTCACGAGGCAGGAATTTATCCATCGCCGCCCGGTTGTTGATATTGGTCAAAGGGTCTCGATAGGCCGAGGTGATCGCGCGGTGATACATCAAGGCATTGCGTAGTGGGTACACCAGCGCGCACAGCAGGTCTTCAATCTGGCAAACCTCGTTGGTGCCAAAGGGTTGCGCACGATAAAACGTCAGGTCGCCGACTTCCATCTGCTGCAGGGTCAGGTGGTAATGCAGATTATGTCCCTCGGTCTCACCATGGGTAATCGGGCTCTTCAACTGCTGGCAGCTGTAGCGCATGCCGTCAAATGGTACCAGTGCCATCACCTCGCGGGAAAACACGGTCATGATTTCATTCAAATGCAGATGGCGTGACAGTAAGTCGGTAACCTGGAGTATCTTCAGATATTGTTTATTGCTGACAACCTGTTCCGGTCTTCTGGAATCAAGCGCAATGATCTGCCCGTGGTTTGCGGTTTCACCTATCACTGTTGTTGTCTGTGGCATTGATCTGTATCCCATTTATTAGAGCTTGCGTACATCTATGCGAAGATCGTGCCATATTTACAAATCATTTAAAATCAATAACTTATATTATCTTCATCATGCCATGGGTGAATTACGACAATTTTTTGTCGTTATTTATCGGTAACCAGCGGTTACCGCCAGTCAAACTGCTGGATGAAAAGCATAAACCATCGGCGCTAGCGGCCGATATAGAGATATAGTTATGGAAAATTGTCGCTTTAACCCCGGCCATGTCGATCAGCGGGTCTGTTATCCGCTTGGTCGACATCGAGATAGGAAGAACAGGCGGCAGTCGTTTTCCCCAGGTGGATTTAAATTGCCCGTATGGACATAGTCAATCAGACATTAGCCAGTATCAAGCTCGATACCAACCAGACCAGGATCAGTCAGTTGCTGCAACGGCTGGAGCGGGCGGGACTGTTCCGGGCCCTGGTGATTGCCAGCGAGGGCAAGCAGGTGACGCTGGATACGGCTTTTGGCCGGATTAGCGGCAAGCTGCCCCAGCAATTACGCCAGGGCGATGAGATCCTGGCCCGTTTATTACCCGGCGATAAACAGCCGACGATTAAAATCGAGCAACATCATGCAAAATTGCTGACCCTGGATAAGCGTGCATTCGGCGAGCTGTTTACCCCCACGCCGACCCAACCACTGCCGGCAAAAGTGATCTCCCAGAGTCCGAGTCAAACCCTGTTGCAGGTTGCGGATAAAACCTACCCACTGCCAAGGCAAAGCCAATTGCAACCAGGTGACAGCCTGTTGCTGCGACCGAATGCGAACAACAGCGTGGACCTGGTGAGGCTACCGGTGCTCCAGATCCTCAAGCATGCCATGTCGAGATTATTGCCGCCCAACCTGGGTTCAAATCAATCCGCCGGGATCAACAGCCTGCCCAAACTGAGCAGCGGGATCCTGCAGATGGACCCGCAAACCGTCTACCCGGGTAAGCAGATCAGGGCGGCGCTCAGCGACAACCTGCCACCACAGAAAGTCCTGGTCAACCAGCAACCGAACCAACCGGCTGCATTAGCATTACCGGCAAAAGAGGCGAAGTCACAACCATTACAACAATTGCTGGGCCAGATGGCCCGGCCGCTGGCGAAGCTGGATAGCTTTAAGCCAGTCACCATGCAACAAATCCTGGTGGTGTTGACTCTGCTCAAGCCGGCTATCCAACAACAGGGCTTGAGCAGCCAACAATCCTATCCGGAACTGCTCGGCGCGTTGCGCCAGTTATTGATCCGCTCACCGGACAGCTTGCCCCAGTTGGTCAGGTCACTGATCGAAGCCGGTGCCGCGGTGAAACATAAAATGCCGATGGAGCATTTAGTGCAGGATAGCGTCAATCAGCTGAGAAACGAATTGTTGCAACAACTGGATCAGACCCAGTCCCAGTTGTTACTGCAAAAGACCTCGTTACGTTTACAGCTGGAACAGAACCAGCCGCTGCAATTCAACCTGTCGCTACCGCTGCAGGTACAGGATAAAACAACCACCGTTAACTTGAGGGTGCAACAAAAACAGCGCCATGAGGATCCCAACCAGGCGCACTGGGAGATCAACCTCAGTTTCGAATTTGGCTTACTCGGCTTGATCACCACCCATATCCTGCTGCAGGGACAGAAAATCTCCGCCCAGTTCTGGGCGATCAAGACCAGCACCAAAAACCTAATCGATCAACAGTTAGACCAGTTTAAAACCCAATTGCAAAGCAGTGGTTTCGAGCTGGGTTTATTCAACTGCTATATCGGTCAACCGCCGGCCAGCCAGGATGCCCCGGTGCCGATCAGCGACAACCTGCTGGATATCGAGGTATGAGTAATCGCAACAAGGACAAGGACCCAAGATTTGCCATCGCCCTGGAGTACGATGGCAAGCAGGCCCCGGTGGTGACCGCCAAGGGGCATCGCGAGGTGGCCGAGGAGATTCTTGCTATCGCCGAGCAGGAGAATATTCCGATCTATGAAGACCGTGAACTATCAGCCTTGTTGGAACAATTGGACCTAGGTGACCATATCCCGCAGTCGCTGTACGTGGTGATTGCTGAAGTATTGAGTTTTGCCTACCGGCTATCCGGTAAACATAAGGATTTCATGGATAAACTTTAATCGAAGGGGTTGTTGGGAACGGGTCAGGCATAAGTGTCTATGATACCTTTTTTTTCCTGTTTTTTATCATCGACCTTGTCCCTGGGCCGTGGATGTTTCTGCGATTGCTCGTCCTTTTTCTTTTTCAGCACATCGCGGGTACGATTGGTGGGGGATACCGGATTGATTGTCTGATCTGCCATCATGCTCGCTCCGGTCTCCATCCATTATAAATTGGAGATTTCTCCCCATTCCGCTTCACTCAACAACTTGTTGAGATCAACCAATATCAGCAGCGTGTCATCCCGGCTGACCACACCATCGATATACTTGGCGGTTTCGGCGGTACCGACATTGGGGGCGGTATCGATTTCATCACGCTTGACATCGACCACCTCGGCCACGCTATCGACCAGGATGCCGATGATCTGCTGCTGGGCTTCGATAACGATAATCCGGGTCATTTCATCACTGTCCTTGGCCGGCAGGCCAAAGCGGGTACGCGCATCGATAACGCTGACCACATTACCCCGCAGGTTGATAATACCCAGCACATAGTTGGGCGCCCCGGGTACCGGAGCGACTTCAACCTCGCGCAACACTTCCTGTACCTGCATGACATTGATGCCATAGGTCTCATCTTCCAGGGTGAAGGTCACACACTGTAAGATCCCGCTATCTGCCTGTATATCCGTCATGTTTTTCTCCGCAATTAAAGCTGTATAAGGCGTTTATCGGCATCACAAACCATTTATTTAACGATTTGTACCGTCCTGCAGTTATTCTAGTCAGTGCAGGTTTTCCTGCTGTTTCAATATGTTGATGATTTTCCCGGGATCCAGCAGGATTGCCAGTGATTGCTTGATGGTCCCCAGGGTCGGGTTATTCGCATCCGGGCTGGCCCATTTCACATCTTCCTGGTGCAGCTCGACAACATCGCCCAGCTGATCGCAGGTGATCGCCCAGGTTTCGTCGGCGAATACCAGCATATGCCCGGGATGCCCGGCCTCCGCAGCCCGTTCGATCTGTAGCATCCCTGCAGTATCAGCCACTTTGACATTCTTGTCGCGGTATTGCAGCAAGCCCAGGAACCAATCAGGCGAATGCGGTAATGAGGTGAGCTTATCCACCCAGGGGACTACCGACCCCATATCGATCAATGGCATGGATAGCTGTTGATCGCCAACCTGGAACATCAGGCATTGAATCGGCAATTCATAACCTGGTTGTGCATCATCCGCAGCAGAATCCTGCGCTGAATCATCATCAGTCACTGCTGCGGGTTCCGATTCAGCTGATGGGACCGCCGTCTCCTGATCAATTTTGGCCAGGTCTGATCGCAACTCCGGCATCAACAGAATTCCGCCCTTCAATCCATTGCTGCCAGTCTTGTCCTGCTCAAGCGCAACATCCTGCAACAGGCTGTCGAAATAATCCTCTACTGCACTGGATGGATTAAGCAGTTTGTTGTCTTTCTTCTGCGCCATGCTTTCCATCCTGAATTCCCAACAGGAAATTCAACAATTTTTTATACGCCAGCGAACCCCTGGCATAAGGGGCCACAGTTGGTAAAGGTACCCCACGCTTGCTGGCATCCCGAAACCTGGTATCGATCGGTATGACCGAGCCCCAGACATTGTAGCGATAGGTTTCCTTCATTTTATGCAAGGCTTCCTGGCAGGCACGGGTACGCACGTCATACATGGTGGGCACGATCATATAAGGGGTTTTCTTGTGCAGGGATTTTTCCACCATCTCCAGGGTATGCATCATCCGCTCCAGGCCGGTCAGCGTCAGGTAGTCGGTTTGCGCCGGAATCAATAGTTGATCACAGGCGGCCAGCGCGTTGATCATCAGGATGCCGAGCATCGGCGGACAGTCAATCAGGCCGTAGGCAAACTTGTCCGCTACGGCCTCGATCGCCTTGGCCACCACCAGTCCCTTGCCGGCGCCCTGCTCTGAACCGATTTGACGATCCAGGGTTGCCAGCGCGGTGGAAGCCGCAAACAGGTAAGTGTTTTCGATCGGTGTCGGCAATAACAGGCGCGCGACATCGGCCGGGTTCGAGGTGGGTTCAGAAAATAATGAGTAGATCCCGGTTTCCATCTCATCCGGGTTGTAGCCCATGTAACTGCTCAGTGAGCCGTGCGGATCCAGGTCAATCAGCAACAGCCTTTGCCCGGTCTTGCTTAGATGACCGGCCAGGCTGACTACGGAAGTGGTTTTACCGACCCCTCCTTTCTGATTGATACACGCCCAGGTTTTCATATGGATAAAAAGTCTTACCGTACATTATCTGAGTTAAGGTCGAATTCCCGGCGCACCCATCCCGGCCGCTCACTGCACGTAGCTTTTCAGCAGTCCCGGCACATCCAGAATGATCGCGATATTGCCATCCCCGGTGATGGTCGAGCCCGCCATCCCTGGCAGGCCCTGTAACATTTTGTCCAGCGGCTTGATCACCACCTCTTCCTGGCCGATCACCTGATCGACGACCAGGCCTACCGATTCATTACCAACCTGGACCATGATCACATGCGGGTCACCCGCGAAATCCTTGAACTGGTCGCTGTCGTTCAACAGCCATTTACGCAGGTAGAAAACCGGCGGCGCCTTACCGCGGTTGAGTACCACTTCCTTGCCATCGACCACGCTGAAATTCTTCGAACTCAACTCGAAAATCTCGTTGACGATGGATAACGGCAGGGCGAATTTACGGCTGCCCAGTTGCACCATCAGGGTTGGCAGGATCGCCAGGGTCAGCGGTACCTTGATGCGCAGCTCGGTACCCTCGCCCAATGCGGAGTTAATGTCGATGGTGCCGTTGAGCTGGGAAATCTTGGTTTTCACCACGTCCATGCCGACCCCGCGGCCGGAAACATCGGAAATCTCATCCTTGGTGGACAGGCCGGGCATGAAGATCAGGGCAAAACAGCCGCTATCATCCAGCCTGGAGGCGCTTTCCGCATCCATCAGACCCTTGTCGACTACTTTCTGCCGCAGCACTTCCGGATCCATACCGGCCCCGTCATCCTTGATCGACAACAGGATATGATCGCCTTCCTGTTGCGCCGACAACAGGACCCGGCCCTGCCGGGGCTTGCCAGCCTGTTCACGCTGATCCGGCATCTCGATGCCGTGATCGACTGAATTCCGCACCAGGTGTACCAGCGGATCCGCCAGCGCCTCGACCAGGTTTTTATCCAGATCGGTTTCTTCACCCTCCAGTTCCAGTGATACCTCTTTTTGCAGGCTACGCGCGAGATCACGTACCACCCGGGGGAAACGGCCGAATACTTTCTTTACCGGTTGCATGCGGGTTTTCATGACCGCGGTCTGCAGGTCAGCGGTAACCACATCCAGGCTGGAGATGGCCTTGTGCACCCGATCATCATCGAAGGACTGGCGCAGGGTATTCAGACGATTGCGCGTTAATACCAATTCACCAACCAGGTTCATGATATCGTCCAGGCGCGAGGTATCCACGCGGACCGTGGTATCGCCCTTGGATACGGAGGCTTCTTTTTTCGCAGCTGCAGCCGGTTTAGTCGCGGTCTTGGCTGTCGGTTTTTTAGCTGCCGCTTTTTTCGCTGCCGGCTTGGCCTTTGCGGGTGGGGCTTTATCACTCGCCGCCGGGGATGATGGCTGCTCGGGCTTGTCGCCCGCGGCCGCGGTAGGCCCCTTGCCCTTGCCGTGTAATTGATCGAGCAATGCATCGAACTCGTCATCGCTGATATGCTCGCCATCGCCCTGTTGTGTTTCACTGGCGCCAGTTTCGGCAGCGGCATCGTTAGCTGATGTCGGTCCTGCACCCTCACCGTGTAATTCATCCAGCAGGGCCTCGAATTCATCATCGGTGATTTCTTCCGACCCGGCGGCGTCTGCTGGCGCGGGTGCTTTGTCTTCTGTTGATGATCCTGTTACTGCCTGCGGCTTACCGCCGGTTCCATGCAGGGCGTCGAGCAGGGATTCGAATTCTTCGTCGGTAATCTCATCCTTACCGGATACGAAATCCTCGGCGGCAGCGGCAGCCGCGGCGTCATCCACCACTTGTTCTATCTCGGCATCTTCCGCCTCGTCGCTGGCCTTCGCAGCGACTTCCGCCTCACTGGCCGGTTCCGCTTGTGCTGATTCCGCTGGCTCGGACGCCGCGGCGGCATCCGGATCTTGCATTGCAACTAATTCAGCGATCAATCCAGGCTCCGCGGCCGAGGGATCCTCACCGGATTTGATCTGTTCGAACATATCGTTGACTTCATCCAGCACCCGCAGGAATGCATCCATCATGTCTGCATTCAGTGATAATTCGTTGTTGCGCAGCAGGTTGAACACATCCTCGGCCTTGTGACAGACATCGACCAGATTGGTCAACGACAGGAAGCTGCCGCCACCCTTGATCGTATGAAAGCCGCGAAATATGGAATTCAACAGGTCGGAATCGTCCGGAGATTGCTCCAGGTCGACCAATTGCTCACTCAGCGATTCGAGGATCTCCCCGGCCTCAACCAGAAAGTCCTGTAAAATGTCATCTTCCAGATCTATCGCCATGGTCGTAACCCGTTTTCTTAGCTAAAACCCCAGGCTGGCCAGTAAATCGTCCACCTCATTCTGACTGGTGGCGACCTCCTGCTTGTCCGCATTGGGTAATTGCGGACCATGCGCCGTGGCGCCGTCATCCGCTTTTTTCTGACTCTCACCGAGACTGGCACCCGAGATGGCCACCAACCTGACCAGCTTTTCCTCGACTTCCTGCACCATCGTGATCACCTGCTTGATCATCTGACCGGTGAGATCCTGGTAATCCTGTGCCATCATGATATCGGTCATTTTGGCTTTAACTTTATCGCTATCCTCTGAAACCGAAGATAAGAAGCGGTCGATATCATCGCTCATGGCCAGAAAATCCTGTTTCGACATCGCCGAGGTTCTGAACTTCTGCCATTGTTGCTGGATGTCATCCGCCTTGTGATTGAATACTTCAACCATTTCCAGCACCGCCTCGGTGCCTTCCATCGTCCGATGGGCGGCCTCGTCGGTCTTGGTAATGATGTAATTGAGTCTTTCCTTGGCATCGGGAATATCTTCCTGGGCCAGTTCGACGATTCTGGCATCGGCCTGGAAAGCGTTGATGGATTCGTGGATTTCGCGGGTCAGTTTGCCCAGTTCCTGGAACAGCGAGGATTCGCGTAGAGTGGTCAGTTCACCGATCAGCTGATCAGCAACCTGGTTTTCGCCGGCACCCAGGGCCTCGGTCAGTTCCTTGAGGCGGTTGATATATTCTTCGGTCAGGTAGCTGGCGGTTTCCGCGTCGCTCATCCACCTACCCTCTCGAATATCTTATCGATCTTTTCCTTCAGGGTAGCAGCGGTAAAAGGTTTGACGATATAGCCGTTAACCCCGGCCTGCGCGGCCACCACGATCTGTTCACGCTTGGCCTCGGCCGTGACCATCAATACCGGCATGTCTTTCAGGGCATCGTCTTCACGGACCTTTTTCAGCAGGGTCAATCCATCCATGCCCGGCATGTTCCAGTCGGTGACCAGGAAATCAAACTTACCGGTTTTCAACATCGGTAACGCGGTCTGGCCGTCATCCGCTTCCGAGGTATTACTAAATCCAAGATCGTGCAACAGGTTTTTGACGATTCGCCGCATGGTCGAAAAATCATCAACGATCAGGATATTCATTTCTTTGTTCATGCAACCTCCACAATTGCATCAAGGTATACGCCTAACTGTGTACCCCGGGTTATCGGCAGAATATTCAAAACTTTAAAGCTTAAGTGTTCATGCTTGCCGCTGCTGACCAGTGACCGATTGTCCCGGCTGACAGGCCCGCAATCGGCTTGGCGGGATTATTCTTCCCGGTGCCAATCCGACATCTTGGATTGCAGCCGCAGCATGGCCTGGCCGTGGATCTGGCACACGCGTGACTCACTGACTTCGAGCACCCGACCGATCTCCCTGAAATTCAGCTCATCATCGTAATACAGCGACATCACCAGGCGCTCGCGCTCCGGCAGACCTTTAATACTTTCCACCAGGTTGCGCTGGTATTCATTTTCACTGAGTGAATCCAGCGGGGTCTGTTCATTGGACTGCGGCATCTGGTAGTCACCATGATCATCCTCTATCGCATCCATGCTGAAGATGCGCGCCGAACTCGAATCCACCAGGATCTGGTGGTATTCCGACAAGCTGATGCCCATTTCCTCGGCGATTTCGCTATCGGTCGGATCGCTGCCTTTCTGGTGTTCCAGCTTGCGGATGGCCTCGGTGACCGCACGATACTTGCGATGCACCGAGCGCGGGGTCCAGTCCAGCTTACGGATCTCGTCGATCATCGCGCCACGGATACGGATCCCGGCATAGGTTTCAAAACTGGCGCCCTGGCTGGCGTCGAAATGGCTGGAAGCTTCCAGCAGACCCAGCATCCCGGCCTGGATCAGGTCATCGACCTGCACCGTTTCCGGCATCCGGTTGATCAGGTGGAAAGCGATACGTTTGACCAGCGCAGCGTGACGGGTGACGATATTGTCCTCGCCGTAGTTCTGAACCTCGGCATACATGGCATGTCCATTCATAGCCTCAGCTCCTCGCTCTGACCACTGTAAGTGATCAACCTCTCGATAAAGAACTCCAGGTGACCCTCGATCGAGCTCGGAGTAGGCCAGTTCTGGGTCTTCTGCGCTATCTTGCGTAGCGCCATCGATGCCGGGCTGCGCGGGTAGGTCTCGATTACACACTTCTGTTTCTGTACCGCTTTCTTCAAATAGTCGTCAAAGGGGATGGATCCAATAAAATCCAACGTCACGTCCAGGTACTTATCGGCCACTCTGGCTAATTTTGAATATAATTCTCGTCCCTGCTGAATACTGTGCGCCTGGTTGGCTAATACGTGGAAGCGCTGAACATCGAAATCGCGGTTCATGACCTTGATCATCGCGTAGGCATCGGTGATCGATGCCGGTTCATCACAGACCACGACAATCACCTCGCGCGCCGCGCGCACGAAGCTGACCACGGACTCGTTGACCCCGGCCGCGGTGTCGATCAACAGGGTGTCCACCGGGATGGTTAATTCGGAGAAGGCCTGGATGATGCCGGCGTTTTCCGCCGCCGACAGGTCGGCCATGCTGCGCACGCCGGAAGAAGCGGGTATGATCTTGATTCCGGCCGGGCCGTCGACCATGATGTCTTCCAGACTGCATTCACCACTTAATACATGCGACATGTTATACCGCGGCGCCAGGCCCAGCAGCACATCCAGATTGGCCAGGCCAAGATCGGCATCCATGACCAGTACCTGCTGCCCCTGCTGGGCCAGCGACACCGCCAGATTAATCGTGATATTGCTTTTGCCGACCCCGCCCTTGCCACTGGTGACCGCGATCACCTGCACGGGTTTGTGGTCTTTCATTTGTCTTATGCCTTGCGCCTGGTCCATAAATAATTCTCTTGTTCTGTTGTTGTTGCCGGGTTAGCGACTGATGATATGGTTGTAGCGAAATGCCATGGTTTCCTTGTCGACTTGCTCGGCATATTTCTGCATCAATGCCACCGCCCGGCTGACCAGCTGATGACTCTTAATCGACTTCAGGTCTTCCGGCACTCTTTGCCCGGTGCCGCAATAGGTCAAAGGCAGCTTGTAACGAATCGCCGCGGTCATAATGCCACCCAGGCTGGCCGATTCATCGAGCTTGGTAACGATGGCACCGGCCAGCTTGACCTTGCCAAAATTCTTGATCGTCTCGTTGAGGGCTGCCAGCTGGGTATTCGCCGACAACACCAGGTAGGGCTGGATTTCCGGCGAACCATGCTGCAGGTTATGAAACTGCTCTGACAGCCGGACATCGGTCTGACTCATACCCGCGGTATCGATCAGGACCAGTTTCTTATCCTCCAGCATGTGCAGGCGATCGCCTAATTCATCACCGTTTTTCGCGGTCAGCAATGGAATTTCCAGCATCCGTGCGAACTGCTGTAACTGTTCATGCGCACCGATGCGAAAATTATCGGTGGTGATCAGTGCTACCGAGCGCTTGCCGTGGTTGTGGGCGAAGCGGGCAGCCAGCTTGGCGATCGTCGTGGTCTTGCCGACTCCGGTGGAGCCGACCAGGGCGATACGCCCACCCCGGCTCAACACACCGGCATTGCGAATCGGCAGCGCCCGCGCCAACAGGCCCAGGGTCTGTTGCCAGACTTTATGCGGGTCAGAGTCAAGCTGACCCAGGTGGCTCATGATCAATTCGCAGACATCGGCACCGAGACCCAGCTCGGTCAACAGGTTCAGTAACACCGAGCGTACCGGGTGACGCTGGTTGTAGCGGTCCCATTCCAGCACGTTGAGCGAGGTTTCCATCAGATCGCGTAAATTCTTCAGCTCGCCCTTGACCTCGTCGATCACCGGCTTGGCCCCGGCCGTCGATGGATAATCGGTAAACTGGTTACTGCGCAGACTGCTGAGTAACTTATCCGCCTGCTGGCGTGACAGCGCTTCTTCTTCAACCGGCAAAGTGCCCTTGCTGGCCACGGCTGATGCGGCAGGCGATTTTTTAACCGGCTTTTTGCTGGCTTTGGCCGGCCTGGCAACTTTGGCTTTGACCTTAGGCTGTTGCGCCTCGGCCGGTTTGCTGGCGGCTTTGGTCGCGGCGGAAAAACCCAGCACCGGTTCCTTGCGCTGCTGGTGATTGGGGTCCAGGGCAAATTCCGGAATCGGCAGGCTGTCTGCCCTGTTGGCGGTTTGCGGCGCCGGTTCGACGGCCGCAGACAGCGGCGCTGGTGGAGAAAACTGTGATTCAGGCGCAAAGTCATCCATCGCGTGATGATCGAAATCGATCGCGGATAAAATCTCCACTCCTCCCGGGACTTTCTTGTTGCCCAGAATGATGGCATCGGCACCCTGCTCTCTTTTTACCTGGGCCAGTGCCTCGCGCATCGTCGCCGCATATGTTCGCTTTATTTTCATGACTTCACCTGTTCAAGGGCTTAATTTTGAGGGCTGGGAACCATCGGCTCGTTTTGCCCCGGATTGCCAACACTCGCAATCACCTTAATCTGCTTGTCTTCCGGGATTTCGTCATAACTCAACACGTTCAATCCCTGGATGCTGTGGCGCAACATGCGGGCCAGGAATGGCCGCAGGTTTTGCGCTACCAGGAGCACCGCCGGTTCACCCTTGGCCAACTGGTTTTGCGTACTCTCCTTGATCGAGTTATGCATCATCTGGGCAAGTCCCGGCTCAAACGCCATCATCTGCCCATCTTTTCCCTGAGCGGATTGTTGCAAAATCTGTTCCAATGATGGGTGAAGGGTCATGACAGCAAGCTCTGAAGCCATTCCATAGATGCCCTGGATGATCTGCCGACCCAGGGCAACCCGTGCCAGTGCCGTCAATACGCCGGCATCTTGACTGTGCTGGCCCTGATCTGCCAATGTTTCGGCGATCGTGCGCAGATCACGGATCGACACCTGTTCCTGCAGCAGGTTCTGCATGACCTTGGCGATAACACTGAGGGGCAGCGGCTTCGGGGTCAGGTTTTCCACCAGCTTGGGGGAACTGCGTTTGAGTACCTCCATCAGTTCCTGCACTTCCTCGTGCCCGATCAATTCATGCGCATTTTCCTGCAGCATCTGGCTCAAGTGTGTGGCGATCACGGTCGAGCAATCGACCACGGTATAACCCAGGGTCTGCGCATGATCTCGCTGCGCCGGATCGATCCACTTGGCATCGAGGCCGAAGGCCGGATCCTTGGTTTCGACCCCGTCAATCTCGCCGTAGACGCTACCCGGATTGATCGCCAGGTCCTTGCCCGGCACCACCTCGGCTTCACCCATCGGCACCCCGAGCAGGCTCAGCCGGTAGCTGTTGGGCGGCAGATCGAGGTTGTCGCGAATATGCACCGACTGCACCAGGAAGCCCAGTTCATGCGATAGTTTCTTGCGTACTCCCTTGATCCGGTTCATCAATTCGCCACCCTGGCGGGCATCGACCAGCGGGATCAGGCCGTAACCGACCTCGAGACCGATCATGTCGACGGTCTTCACATCATCCCAGCTCAGTTCTCGTTGTTCCGGTTGCACCTCGACTTCCGGGGCCGTCTCGACTTCTGCTGCAACCACCTGCTGCTGGCGCTTGCTCAGGGCAAAAGCGGTAGCGGCCGAGATCGCGGCCAGGGTCAGGAAGGCAAAATTGGGCATGCCGGGGATCATGCCCAACACCGCCAGGATCACTGCGGTGACCACCAGCGCCCGCGGGTCCTGGAACATCTGGGTGAACACCTGGTTACGCATTTCCTGCGAGGCGGATACCCGGGTGACGATAATCGCGGTCGCGGTGGACAGCACCAGCGATGGGATCTGGGCGACCAGGCCATCACCGATCGTCAGCAGGGTGTAATTATGCATCGCATCGGCTGCCGCCATGTCGTGCTGCAGAATACCGATGGCCAGGCCACCGATGATATTGATGAACAGGATCAGGATACCGGCGACCGCGTCACCGCGGACGAACTTACTGGCACCATCCATCGACCCGTAGAAATCGGCTTCCTGGGCAACCTCGGTGCGGCGCTGACGGGCCTCTTCCTGGGTACACAAACCGGCATTGAGGTCGGCATCGATCGCCATCTGTTTGCCGGGCATCGCATCCAGGGTGAAGCGTGCACTGACTTCCGATACGCGACCGGCACCCTTGGTGACGACGACGAAGTTGATGATGACCAGGATCGCGAATACCACCAGACCTACCGCGTAGTTGCCACCGATGACAAATTCACCGAAGGCCTCGATGACCTTGCCCGCTGCCGCGGTACCGGTGTGCCCCTCGAGCAACACCACCCGGGTCGAAGCAATGTTCAGGGCCAGGCGCAACAGGGTGGCCACCAGCAGGATAGTCGGAAACACGGTGAAATCCAGCGGCCGCAGCGAATAAACGGTCACCAGCACCACGATCAGGGCGAAGGCGATATTGAAGGTGAACAACATATCCAGCGCCATCGGTGGCAACGGGATGACCACCATCGCCAGCATCATGATGACGATCAATGGCGCGCCCAGCCCCTGGGTACTGAAACCTTTGACCTGTTGCATTATGTTGGTGTTATTCATGCTTATACCTGCTCATCGGTGGGGATGTAGGGATCGGGGCGATCCGGTAAATCAAAACCGTGTTGGCGCGCCTGCTGTAGCTGGAAGACAAAGGCCAGCACCTGGGCCACGGCGTAATACAGCTGGCCCGGAATTTCCTGTCCCAGCTTGCCATGGGCAAACAGGGCACGCGCCAGTGGCGGTGCCTCGAAAATCTCGACCCCGGACTCGATACCGATTTCGCGAATCTTGAACGCGATCAGATCCTTGCCCATGGCGACGATCACCGGCACCGCCATGCTGTCCGGGTCATATTTCAACGCCACCGCGTAGTGGGTCGGGTTGGTGATGATGACATCGGCGGAGGGCACATCCTCCATCATGCGGCGTTGGGCCATTTCCTGCTGCAATGCCCGCACCTTGGATTTGACCTCGGGACGGCCCTCGGTCTCTTTCATTTCGTCCCTAACTTCCTGCAGGGTCATCTTCAATTTCTGGCTGTGATCCCAGATCTGGAACGGCACATCGATCGCGGCAATCAGCACCAGCGCCAGAGACATCACCAGGAAACTGAATCCAAACAGCCAGGCCGCATGGGTCAGGCCCTGGATAAATGGCTCGTTGCCCAGGTTGAGGAAAGTGTCCGCCTGTGACCACAGGAACGCCACCGCAATCACCGACACCAGGATAAACTTCGCCATCGCCTTGACCAGTTCCATCAGGCCTTTGGCGGAAAAAATCCGTTTCAGGCCGGAGATCGGGTTCAGGCGATCCGGCTTGAAGGCGATCTGCTCGACGCTAAAGGCCCAGCCCCCGAGCAGCAACGGGGTCAGGATCGCGACGATCGTCATCAGGGCCAGAAACGGGGTAATCCCGGCCAGGGCATCCCAGAACGCCTGCTCAAAACGCAGGAACAGGGTCTGCTTGTCCAGAATCTCGGCCCGGGTCAGGGAAAAGCCGGTGGACATCATCTGGCTCAGGCTTTTCAGCATGAAGGCGCCGAACAGCAACAGGCCGGAGGCGCCGATGACCATGATACTCATGCTGTTGAGTTCGCGAGAGCGCGGGATCTGCCCCTGCTGTTTGGCTTCGCGTAATTTTTTCGGGGTGGGTTGTTCCGTTTTCTCCTGACTGGTGTCGTGTTCGGCCATCACAGGCCCCCGATAGTCTGGCTAACCTGCATTCCCTGCAGCAGAAGTTGATTAAACCGCGGTAACACGGTGGGCATGATCAACATCAGGATGATGAAGCCCATCAACATGGTGACCGGGAAACCCACGGAGAATATATTCAATTGCGGCGCCGCACGGGTCATCACCCCCATCGCCAGGGTGATGACCAGGATCGAGATCAGCGCCGGTAACGCGACCCAGACCGCACCGATAAACATCTGGCTGGCGAAACTGAGCAGGGTCATGAAGCTTTCACGTTGTAACCCGCTCTCGCCCACCGGCAGGGTCTGGAAACTGCTGACCACCAACTGGATGATCATCAGGTGGCCGCCCAGGGCCAGGAACAGCAGGGTACCCATGATCAGAAAGAACTGTGACAATACCGGCACATTGACCCCATTCTGTGGATCGACCATCGAGGCGAAGCCAAGGCCCATGCTCATGGCGATGGCCTCACCGGCGATGGTCAGGGCCGCCATCACCATCTGCAGGGTAAACCCCATCGCCAGGCCAATCAGGACCTGTTGCACAGTCACCGTCAGGCCCGCCAGGGTCAGCGGGTCCACCTCCGGCATCGGCGGTAGCAGGGGCATGACCAGGAAGGTGATCAAGATTGCGGTCGCCACCCTGACCCGGACCGATACCAGGCGGGTACCGATGATCGGAATCGCCATCAACATCGCCCCGATGCGCATAAACGGCCATAACAGGGAACCGACAAAGGCGGTGGCTTGGGCGGCGCTGAACTCGAGCATTACAAAACCTAGCCGATGAGAGTTGGGATACTGATAAACAGGCGCCGGGTGTAATTGAGGATCAACTCGAGCATCCACGGGCCGGCGATCATGATCGACACCACCAGGATCAGCAGTTTGGGGATGAAGCTCAGGGTCATCTCGTTGATCTGGGTCGCAGCCTGGAACATCCCGATCAACAGGCCGATGGCCAGGGCCGATATCAGCATCGGTGCCGCCAGCATGGTGATGACATACAACGCCTGTTGCGAGATATCGATAATGTTATCCGGCGTCATGGTTAGCTCACCAGGAAACTTGATGCCAGGGTGCCCATGATCAGCGACCAGCCGTCAACCAGCACGAACAACATCAACTTGAACGGTAAAGAGATAATCAGCGGAGACAGCATCATCATACCCATCGACATCAGCACGCTGGCCACTACCAGGTCGATGATCACGAACGGGATGAAAATGAGAAAGCCGATCTGGAACGCGGTTTTCAACTCACTGGTCACAAACGCCGGCAGTAATAACCTGAGTGGAGTGGCCTGCGGCGACTCAATCGACTCGACCCCGGCGATATCGGCGAACATCTGGATATCGGTTTCCCGGGTCTGCGCCAGCATGAAAGTCTTGAACGGTTGGGTCGCTCTCTCCAATGCCTCGAACGCGGAAACCTGCTCCTGCATGTAGGGTTGCAGGGCCTGCTCGTTAACCTGTTGCAGAACCGGGGTCATGATGAACAGGGTCAGAAACAGCGCCAGGCCCAAAATGACCTGGTTGGACGGGGTCGAAACGGTACCTATGGCCTGGCGCAGGATCGCCAGCACGATGATGATTCGGGTAAACGAGGTCATCATCAGCAGGATTGCCGGCAGCAGGGTCAGCACCGTCATCAGCGCCAGTACTTCCAGGGTGACACTGTAGGTCTGGCCGTCGTCCGCACCGCCACTGATGTTCAGGGCCGGTATCCCCAGGGATTGTGCCTCCGCCGACAGGCTAATAAACGGAATCAACAGCAATAGCAGACCTTGTAGTTTCATTTTCTCTTCTCCTGCTGTAATACCTGCTTGAATTTGTCACTAAAAGTCGCCGTGCCAGCCACCGCCGGGGCGGTAATAGCCACCGGTGACTTGAGGGTATGCAGGGTGTGGATACGTCCGGGGGTCAGGCCGACCAGGACTTGTTCATCACCGACCTGAATCAACGCAATTCGGTCGCGATGTCCGACCGAGATCGCGGAAACGATCTGGATCAGGCCGTTCTGGGAAAACTGGGTCAACTGCATTTTTTTCATCACCCAGCCCAGGGCGAAGATCAACAGCACGATACCGACCAGCCCCAGGGTGAGTTTCACTAGATAGCCGGATGACAGCGGATCGACGCCGGGGATATTATTCTCTGCCTCGTTCGCCAGCAATGAACCGCTAAATAGGGTCAGAGTGAATAGCCATAATTTCATGTTGCTGTAACCTGGCTATTTAAGATTCTTAATACGATCTGCGGGACTGATTACGTCGGTTAAACGTATGCCGAATTTCTCGTTGACGACAACCACTTCACCATGGGCGACCAGGGTGCCATTGACCAGTACATCCATCGGTTCTCCGGCCAGGCGGTCGAGTTCGACGATCGAGCCCTGGTTCAGCTGCAGCAGGTTACGGATGCTGATCCTGGTGCGGCCAATTTCCATCGCAATGGTGACCGGGATATCGAGCACCACATCGAGTTTCACCTCACCTTCTATCGGTGATTCATTCAACGCCTGGGCCTGTACCTTGGCAACATCCTGTTCTGCGACCGCCTGCTCTTCCATTGCGGCTGCCCAGTCATCAGCCATTGCGTTCTGATCTTCGGCTTGTTCTGTAACTTCACTCATTTTTTTATCTCCCGTCCTGCAACAATGCTTAATCTGCTAACCAGGCTGTCAGCCAGCCTTTTTATTCATCGTCAGTTGTAAATTTTTCAGCGCTTCATCATCAGCGTCGACCAGCTCGACGATCTGATCTATCTTCACCGCCACGTTACCCATGTGCTCACCGTACTGACCACGCATCAATGGCATGTCATCGGTGGATAAGGTCACCTGCTCCGGCATATCGATCGGAATGATATCTCCGGCCTGCAGGTTGATGAGGTCGGCCAGTTTCATTTCTTTCTCGAAGAAGGTGCCATTCAGTTCGACCTTGGCATGCATCAATTCCTCTTTTAACAACACCGCCCAGCGCTCATCGATTTCATCGGTATCACTTTGCACCCCGGCATCCAGTACCGTGCGGATCGGTTCGATCATTGAATAGGGGAACACCACGTGAATGTCACCGCCGCCGCCTTCCAGTTCGATATGAAAACTGGAGACCACGATCACCTCGGTAGGACTGACGATATTCGCCAGGTGCGGATTGACCTCGTGATTGTGATATTCGAAATCGACTTTCATGATCGGATCCCAGGCCTGGGTCAGATCGGCAAAACACATATGCACCACCTTCTCGATGACCCGCAGTTCAGTCTGGGTAAACTCGCGGCCCTCGATCTTGGCATGGATACTGCCGTCACCACCGAAGAAGTTATCGACGATGATGAATACCAGCTTCGGATCCAGCATGATCATGCCGGTCCCGCGCAATGGACTCATCCTGATCAGACTCAGGCTGGTCGGTACATACAAGGTATGGATATACTCTGAGAACTTGATCATCTGGATTCCATTGACCGAGATCTCGGGGGTTTTCCGCAACATGTTGAAAAAACTGACGCGAAAATAACGGGCGAAGCGCTCATTGATCATTTCCATGGTCGGCAGGCGACCACGAACGATGCGTTCCTGGTTATTGAAGTCGAACGCTCGAGCTTCCCCGTCCTGCAGGTTGTCGTCGCTCTCGGTTTCTACCACTCCATCGTCGACCCCATGCAACAGGGCATCGACTTCATCCTGGCTTAATATATCGGCACTCACGTTATTATCCGGTTAGTTATCTTAATTTGGCAGCCACTACTGCATGACAAAATCACTGAAATAGATGCTATCCACTTCGCTGCCACTGCCATACTTTTCGATGACTTGCTGAATTGACTCGTGCACCTTTTGCTGCAGGGATGTTTTACCCTCGGCACTGCGCAGATCAGCGGATTTTTGCTGGCCGAACAACAGGGTCAGATTGTTTCGGATCAATGGATTGTGTTGCTCCAGGTCATCAGCGACATCCGAGTTGTAGGCCAACACGTGGATGGTCACCTGCAGGAAGCCAACCGGGTCCTGTGGGTCCAGATTGACCGTGAAGGATTTGAGTTCGATATATTCAGGATCACCCTTTTCCGGTTCGGCTTCGACTTCCACCACCTCTTCCTCGGCCTGGTTACCGCCGAGAATGAAAATTGTGGCACCGACAGAGATACCTACCAGCAACAGGGCACCAATGATGATGAGGATGAGTTTTTTACCGCCGCCACCGCCGGCGGCTTCTTCGGTTGGTTCTTGTTCTTCGGCCATTTGCTTCTCCACTAAATACGGGTAACAGAAGCAAAGATAGTGCCATATAATTTTATTTAATTATTTCAATGACTTACGAAGAACAATAATAATAATGACAGTTAATTGACAGGCGCCGTCAGCGTCCGAAAGCAAGTATTTGACACTTCGCCCGATCAAGCCTTGCTGCAATGACGCTGGCCCGGGCCGGGCTTTCGCTGCGCAAAGACTTATCCGGCTCAGCGATCAGGCAAAATAGTCGATGCGCCCCTGGTCCACAGACATGACCATTTCAACGCTTTGACCGTCGCTTACGGGACCGCCAGCCGCCGGGTCATCGGCCTCGCCGTCGCCGGTCATCGAATTCTGCTGACGACCGTCGAAACCCTGCTCTGCCATCGATTGCTGCTGATGGGATACGTTGACATCAACCGAGTTATATCCAGCCTCCTGCAAAAACTCACGCAGTCTAAAGCTGGCAGAGTCGATCAGGTCACGGGTATTGGCCTGTTGGGTGTTAATCGTGACCACTGCCGAGTCATCCTTGAGCTGGATCTGGATATCCAGTTTACCCAGGTGCGGTGGATCGATACGAATCTCGGCCCGCTCCAGTTTATGGTTGATCAGGAACGAGACCCGCTCACCCAGTGCGTTGCCCCACTCGGTCGCAGCGGACTGCGGAGATAGCTGCAGGGTCTGCAGGGGGGTCGGTAGCTGGGACAGGTTTTGCGCCGGGCTGGTCGCGGTTGGCTGCAACTGGGTCAGCAGATTGATCGCCGGTTCCCTATGCTGGGTCAGCAGCGGTTGTTCGACGGCACCCTGTTTGAACATGAGCTTATCGATTTCAACCTCGGCTGCCTTGGGTTGAGCTTCCATCGACAGCCTGGTCTCAAGCGCCGGGTCATCGGCGATCAGCATCCGGTTCAACATCTCACTGTCAGCTTCCTGGAGAGTCAGCGCGGGATTATCGGCGGTGATTGGCGGCAAGCCGGCCGCGATCTGCCGCATCCGCGGCAAACTGTTTCCACCAGCGACCTGGTTCGCGGTCTCGGTTGCAGCCGGGTTGGTTACCGCCAATAGCGGCATCGCCATGGCCTCGCTGCCTTGATCCACCAACTCCGGGACCAGACCGACAGTCTCTATCCCGGCTGGATCGACCAGCTCTGCTGCCTGACTCGGTGTGACGTCGCTGCTCTCATCCATGACCTGGGCATTGACAATCTGCAGCCACTTGGCCGACAGGTCCTCGCTATTACCGGTCATTTCCAGTTCCGCCTCGAACTCATTGAAAATAGCCAATAGTTCTTTATTTTCAATGACTTGGGTATCATTCTGCGCCGTGATATCGGTCAATTGCTGATTCAGCATCGACCAGAATTCACCGGCCTCCGGTGAAGCTGACTGAGTCTCAGCCTCCATCGCTAGATTCATGGCCTGGATCCCGCCGGCCGCATCGGCAGACAGCTCCGGGCTCGGGCTTAAAAGTGATTGCAGATTGTTGTTGGTAATAGTCATATTCAATCCCATCGCTGGTTTACATCGTATTGCATGCTGATTTAAGCATGGTTTGAATATGACTTAGCAGCAACCGTGCCAAGATCGATCACACCACCGGTAGAAAAACGGCGGTTAACTGTTCTTCAGGGAATTTCGCAGGGCAAACTCATCCAGCGATTTCTGCTCGTTCTTGTCCAGTTGCTGCTGTTCGGATTGCTGCAGGCGATCGACCATCTTGTGCATCGCATCCGAGCGCGAACGGGTCTGTTTCCAGTTATTGCGTTTCAGTTCGAGTTCACGCTCGGCCAGGCTCACCACCTGCTTTTGCTGCTCGATGGTCTCATCGAGTTGGGCCAGGAAGCGCTTGAATTCCTGGAATTCGACCACGCTCTGCGGCGTGGCCTGGTCCGACAGCTGGTTATTCTCATATTCCAGTTTATACGCCTGCAGTTGCTGCAGGCGATCGATTTGGGTCTGTAATTGCTGTTGACTGAACGCTACCGCCTGCAGCGCAGTTTCTTCCTCCTGCCTGACATGTTCCACCACCGGTGCCAGCTTCTTGGAACGCGTCATCAGGGTTAACCTCGACTACCATCAACCGGCATCTGATCCTGCTCGGCAATCGCATTCGCCACCGGTCCGTCCTGGGCCTGGATCTGGCTGTCCATCAAATGCTGCAGCAGGCCGTAGCTCTGTTCCAGACTGACCGCCTGGTTCATGTCCTGCGACAGGAACTCCATCAGCAATGGCTGCAACCTGATAGACAGGTCGACCTCGGGATCGGAACCCGGCTGGTAGGCGCCGACATTGATCAGGTCCCGGTTCTGCTGATACAGGCTGTAATAACGACGGAAAAACTGCACTCGCTGCATATTCTCCGCACTCATGATCTGCGGTGCCAGGCGACTGATCGAGGCCTCGATATCGATCGCCGGATACTGCCCGGATTCGGCCAACTGGCGCGATAACACGATATGACCATCGAGGATCGCCCGCGCCGAGTCGGCGATCGGATCGTTATGATCATCACCTTCCACCAGCACCGTATAGAAAGCGGTAATCGAACCACCCTGCTGCTCACCGTTACCGGCGCGTTCCACCAGCTGCGGCAGGCGCGCAAATACCGATGGCGGATAGCCCTTGGTGGCCGGTGGTTCACCGATCGCCAGGCTGATTTCACGTTGGGCCTGGGCAAACCGGGTCAGCGAATCCATCAACAACAATACATTCTTGCCCTGGTCCCGGTAGTATTCGGCGATACTGGTCGCCTGCATCGCGCCATGGATGCGCATCAGCGGCGAGGCATCGGCCGGCGCCGCGACCACCACCGACTTTTTCAGGCCCTGGGCGCCGAGAATTTCCTGCACGAATTCGCGCACCTCACGGCCGCGCTCACCGATCAGCCCGACCACCACGATATCGGCCTCGGTGTATTTGGTCATCATGCCGAGTAATACCGATTTACCGACGCCACTACCGGCAAACAGGCCCATGCGCTGGCCACGGCCGATCGAGGTCAGCGCATTGATCGCCCTGACCCCCACATCCAGCGCTTCCCGAATCGGGGTTCGGCTGAGCGGATTGATTTCACGACCTTCCAGCGGCACCACGTGGCTGGTTTGAATCGGGCCCTTGCCATCCAGTGGTCGTCCGCGACCATCGATGACCCGGCCGAGCAACTCGGGGCCGACCTTGACCGCCGATGAATGATTGGTGGGAATCACCCGTGAATTCGGCACCAGGCCGCGAATATCGCTGGTGGGCATCAGGTAGAGTTTTTCCCCGGCAAAACCGACGACTTCGGTTTCCACGGTCTGGCCACCGGGTGTCACCACATCACAACGCGCGCCGATCGGTGCCTGGCAGCCCTCGGTTTCCAGGGTCAGGCCCACCATCCGCGTCAGCATGCCCTCGACCTTGGGTTTGGCACAGCTGCCATCGCAATGGGTCAGGGTCTTACCCAGACTCTGCCCCCAGGCGCTGACGGCCTGTTCAATCCGTGCCTGGCTCATCCTGTTCCTCCAGGCGTTCGTCACCCAGCACCGACGCCGCCAGTGCCTGGAGACGTTTTTCCAGGGTTAGATTGATCACCGACTTGTCTGCCTTGATCTGGCAACCGCCCCGGGTAATCGTCGGGTCTTCCAACAGCTGCCAGCTCTGTTCCTCTTCGTGTTGATCCATTTGCAGGGTGTTGCGTAACAGCTCGGCATCATCCGGATGCAGATGGACCCGGATCTTGCGCGAATTGGCCGGTAATAATTGGAGAGATTCGCGGATCAGGCCGATGATCTCGCCGGGATCACTGCGGATCTCACGGCGTACCAGTTGCTGGGCCAGGGTAACTGCCAGCTGGTGCAGCTGCTGCTCGACTTCCTCGTTCATTGCCTGCAGCGGCGCCTCGAGAAAATTGATCAGCTGCAGCAGGCGTTGCTTGATCCCATCGGTTTCCGCTTGCGCCTGTTTCAGGCCGTCTGCATAGCCTTCCTTGCGTGCTTCCTGCTGCCAGCGCTCCATTTCCTCGGCGGTGGGCATACCGGCTCTCTGCTCTGCCTCCTGGTTTGCGCTTGCCAACTGATGTTTGAACACCTGATCGCTGGCTCCATCCATCGAGGGTGGATTCCACTTCTGGGCTGATCCAGCATCCTGCTTTGGTATTTTCTGTGACTGCGACCCCATGCTCAATCCTGCGCAAATCCGCCTAAATCATCTCTTCGCCACTGCCGCCGAGGACGATTTCACCGGATTCCTCGAGATTACGCGCCACCGCCAGAATTTCTTTCTGTGCCGCTTCGACCTCACTGAGTTTGACCGGCCCCTTGGCCTCCATATCTTCCATCAGCATCTCCGCGGCCCGGGATGACATATTCTTGAGAAACTTCTGCTGCAGTTCGTCATCCACGCCCTTCAGTGCCATGGTCAGCAGGTCGGTGGAGATTTCTCGCAACATGGTCTGGATACCTCGATCATCCACATCGCGCAGGTTGTCGAATAC
>JASJBV010000190.1 GCA_030066335.1 Gammaproteobacteria bacterium | reverse complement strand
ACCCGTGATGACATTGAACAACAACTGCAACTGCAGCAGGCACAGCGGTTTATCCATAGCTTCGATCGCCCGAATATCTTTTACCAGATCACCGAGGGCGCGAATAACAAGCAGCGACTCTGGAACTTTATTCAGGACAAACATCCTGAGGATGCCGGCATCGTCTATTGCCTGTCGCGCAAGCAGGTAGACAGCACCGCAGCGTGGCTGCAACAGAAAGGGCGCGACGCCCTGCCCTATCATGCCGGTCTGGACAAGCAGACCCGGGCGCAGCATCAGCAGCGTTTTCTGCGTGAGGATGGCCTGATCATTGTTGCCACGATTGCCTTCGGCATGGGCATAGACAAGCCGGATGTACGCTTTGTCGCCCATCTCAACCTGCCGCGCAATATCGAATCCTACTACCAGGAAACCGGGCGCGCCGGGCGTGATGGCCAGCCGGCAAATGCCTGGCTGGCCTATGGCCTGCAGGACGTGATCACCCTGCGCCAGATGAGCCAGGACAGCGATGCCGACGAAAGCTACAAACGTATCGTGCACCAGAAGCTCGAGGCCATGCTTGGCTTTTGCGAGCAGACCAGTTGCCGACGCCAGACCCTGCTCGGTTATTTCGATGAAGCCCTCGACCAGCCCTGCGGACATTGCGATAACTGCGTTAACCCGCCCCAGACCTGGGATGCCACCGAGGCCTCGCGCATGGCCCTGTCCTGCGTCTATCGCACCGGCCAGCGCTTCGGGGTCAACTATGTGATCGATGTGTTATGCGGCAAGCAGCATCCGCGGATCGAGCAGAATGGACACGACCGGGTCAGCACCTATGGCATTGGCACATTTTTAACAAACAGCGAATGGCACGGCGTGTTCCGTCAGTTGATTGCGCAGGGTTACCTGTACAGCGATATCCATCACTATGGTTCGCTAAAGTTGACCGAAAGCTGTAAGCCTTTACTGCGCGGCGAACAAACCCTGCATTTACGTAAACAGGTCAAGCTCAAACAACCAGCGGACAAGGCAGCGGCAAAAGGTCAGAAAACGAAACTGCGGCTGGCAGACCAGGCATTGTTTGAAGCACTGCGTGAACACCGGCGCCAACTGGCGGATGAGCAGGGTGTGCCCCCGTTCGTGATTCTGCATGACAAGACCCTGCATGATTTATGCGCCCAGCGCCCGGGCTCGCTGGATGCCCTGCAACATGTCTCAGGCATTGGTGAGAGAAAACTGCAACTCTACGGCCAGGACCTGCTCGACATCGTCGGCAGTCACCCACTGGACCCGGGGCTGGATAATGGCCTGAGCAACACGGTCAACGAAACCCTGCAGCTATTTCAGCAGGGACTGACTGCCGAGCAAATAGCCGAGCAAAGAGAGAAAACCCTGACCACCGTTTACAATCACTTGAGCGCGGCAATTGCCGAGGATGCACTTCAATTCGACCAGGTGTTCAGTCTTGAACAACAGGATCTGGACAAGATCACCTATGCGTTGGAGCTGGCGGCCGGCGATGAGCCATTCAAAATGCGCACCGTGTTCGAGTCACTCGATGGTGCCTATGATTACAACCTGCTGAACTGTGTGCGCGCCAGCCTGCGAGCCTGATCGCTGAGGCTCTGATCAACGCAGATTAGTTTAAATCACTGCTTCATAAATTTGTGTTATTGGTTATCATGCCTGCAGTCAATAAACTTGAAGCGGCCATGAACGAGGAAACCATCCACTGGAAGGACAAGTATAAGCTCGATATCGAGATTATCGATCTCCAGCACCAATACTTCGCCGACCTGATCAATCGCCTGTCAGTTCAGCTTAACCAAACCGACAACCTCCAGTACCAGGCCGCCCTGATCTCGGAACTCAACGCCTACGCCCGTTTCCACTTCATCAGTGAAGAAAACCTGATGCAGCAGGCCGGTTACCCGGGACTGCAACAACATAAAAAGCTCCATCACGACCTGATGGATCAGCTATCGGTCAAGGAGAGCCGGTTGGAGCTGAATCATGGCGAGAGCGAGGCGGAAAGTATTATCGATTTCCTGCGCGACTGGTTTCTCCATCACACCGTCGTTGAAGATCGTAAATTCGCCGATTATTTCCACGCCCAAACTCAGCCGGCAGATTGAACCGGCAAAACTATCCGCGCCGGTTAACGCTGAATATGAATATTCAGTAAAAGTCTAGCGATTGATTGCCCAAACCCTCATTATGTTCATTATTGAGCAGCAGCCTGTCGCTTAGGGCGCAGGCGTGAATTGACCCAGGGTAGTACACCATGACCACAATCAAACAAGACGACCTGATTCAAAGCGTCGCCGATGCTTTACAGTTCATTTCCTATTACCACCCGCTGGATTACATCCAGGCAGTCGGAGAGGCCTGGGAGAAGGAACAGTCTCCGGCCGCCAAGGATGCGCTGGCCCAGATCCTGACCAATTCCCGCATGAGCGCCGAGGGTCATCGTCCGATCTGTCAGGATACCGGTGCGGTCGTGGTATTTCTCAAGGTGGGCATGCAGGTGCAATGGCAGGGCGATATGAGCCTGCATGACATGGTCAACGAGGGCGTGCGCCGCGCCTACCTGCATCCGGATAACAAGCTGCGCGCCTCGATGGTATCGCCGCCGATCGGGGCGCGGATGAATACCCGCGACAACACCCCGGCCATCATCCACATCGACATCGTCCCCGGTGACGAGCTGGAGGTTGGCCTGTCCGCCAAGGGCGGTGGCTCGGAAAACAAGTCCAAGTTCACCATCCTCAATCCCAGCGACAGCCTGGTCGACTGGGTACTGGAAACCCTGCCGACCATGGGTGCCGGCTGGTGCCCGCCCGGTATGCTCGGCATTGGCATCGGCGGTACCGCGGAGAAGGCGATGCTCTTGGCCAAGGAGTCGCTGATGGAACCGGTCAATATCCAGCAACTGCTTGAGCGCGGCGCCGAAACCCCGACCGAAAAACTCCGCGTCGAGCTGTATAACCGGGTCAACGACCTCGGGATCGGGGCCCAGGGCCTGGGTGGCCTGACCACCGTGGTCGATGTCAAGGTGGCCGAATACCCGACCCATGCCGCCTCGCTGCCGGTGGCGATGATCCCCAACTGTGCCGCCACCCGGCATATCGAATTCACCCTGGATGGCAGCGGACCCGCGGTTTTGACGCCACCCAAACTGGAAGACTGGCCCGAGGTAACCTGGACCGTCAGCCCGGATGCCAAGCGCGTCGATCTTGATAATCTGACCCCGGAGGAAGTACGCAGCTGGCAGCCCGGTGACCGGCTGCTGCTGAATGGCAAACTGTTGACCGGGCGCGATGCCGCGCATAAACGGATCAAGGAACTGCTGGAATCCGGTCAGGGCCTGCCCGCGGGAGTCGATTTCACCAACAAGCTGATTTATTACGTCGGCCCGGTCGACCCGGTCGGCAACGAGGCGGTCGGCCCGGCCGGCCCGACCACCGCCACCCGCATGGACAAGTTCACCGAGATGATGCTGAGCTCGACCGGCCTGATCGGTATGGTCGGCAAGGCCGAACGCGGACCGGTGGCGATCGAGGCGATCAAAAAGCACCAGGCGGCCTATCTGATGGCGGTGGGCGGCGCCGCCTACCTGGTGTCGCAGGCGATCAAGTCGGCACAGGTCCTGGCATTTGAAGAGCTGGGGATGGAGGCAATCTATGAATTCGAGGTACAGGATATGCCGGTCACCGTTGCCGTCGACAGCCAGGGCAGCTCGGTGCACAACACCGGTCCGGCCGAATGGCGCGCCAAAATTGCCGCAGGCAAAAACCAATAAACCTGTCTTATAAGGCCTGTCGAAAGATCTGGCCCGGGCCGTTGCTGGTGGGCTAATGTCCAAATTATCTGGCTAAAATGACGGCCAGATGATCAATTCTTTCTATTTCATGCTTCAGTCAATGGATTGACTGATGCCGATGGGTGTGCGAGATTAACCATAAGGTACCTGCGGTTGCTGGGTTCCTGCCACATAATAAAAAAAAGATAACCCCGCTCGAGCGGGAGAATGGACATGGTTGAAAGCACCCCCGAACCAGGCTCACAGGGTCTGTATCAACGTTATAAAAGGCTATCCACCAGCAAAAAGGTGATTCTGATCGTCTTCCTGATCTGGCTGGCCCAGGCCTTACCCAAGTGGACCGCGGCGATTACCGCCGATGGCGAACTGTCCGCCAAGATCATGCGGGTGTTTGTCACCCCGCGGGCGGAAATCAACCGATAACCTCGGAATATATCGCTACTTAATCCTATACCCAGCGCTGGACCGCTGCCGCGGTATCAGCGGGATTGGTGTTAAAACAGATCCTGGCACCCGGCGCACTGGCATGCACCGCGTTGACCAGCTGCTCGAATACCAGGAAGTGCTCATCGACCGTCCTGACCCCGGCGCCGATCAGCACCGCAGCATAATCCTGATCGCTTAGCTTGTCAGTGACCGTGTCGTAGGCCGTGTCCGCACTTTCGATGAACAATAGCTCAGCCGCATAACCCATTGAATTCAAATTATCGCGGTCGCCTTCCAGCGCAGCCCGCAGCTTTTCCGGGGTCAGTCCCGGCCACTTGCTGTAGTCAACGACATCGGGATGCCAGCCGATCAATACCACTTTTTTCTGACTCATTGGTTAGTCCTCTGGTTGTAGTTTGGTGAATGAACTATTTAGAGCTATAGCGAGATATAGGTCAATCTCACTCAGTAAATATCGAATCCATGACCTGTAAAGCGAATCGAGCCGCTACCGTGGCCGGACCGCCGCCCATTTCTATCCCTACTTCGACCGCTTCGAAGACTTCATCGTAGCTGGCTCCGGCGGCTGCCGCCTGCTCGATATGCCACTGCATGCAGGATTCACACTGAATCTGCACCGAGATGCCAATCGCAATCAATTCCTTGTGTTGTTTTTTCAGTGCGCCATCCTTGAAGGTGGCTGCCTCCATCTCGACAAATGCCCGATAGGTCTCTGAGTCCTGGTCGATAAGCTTGCGATGCGCCCATTTCCTGGTGGCGGTTAAGTCTTTCAGCTTGTCGCTAGTCATCGAAGGCCCCGGTTATGGTTAAGCCGCCGCGCTGGCCTGCAGGGCATTTTGAATATAAATCTCGCGCAGGCGGCGGGTCAGCGCACCTGGCTTGCCATCGGCTATCTGCCTGCCATTGATCGCCACCACCGGCATCACCAGGGTCGTCGCCGAGGTGATGAAGGCCTCGCGGGCCTGCTCTGCCTCTGCTACCGTGAACGGACGTTCCTCGATGTTGATATCCGTCTCTGCGGCCAGCTTGAGTACCGCCTGGCGGGTGATACCGGACAGGATCTCATTGCCCAGGTGACGCGTCACCAGGGTACCGTCACCCTGGATGATATAGGCATTGTTGGAACTGCCCTCGGTAATAAAGCCTTCCTCGACCATCCAGGCATCATCCGCGCCGGCCTTTTTCGCCACCATCTTCGCCATAGACGCCGCCAACAGGCCAACGGTTTTGATATCCCGTCGCCGCCAACGGATATCGTCGGTGGTGATGATCGAAATACCGGTCTCCACCCGCGGGTCCAGTAAAATGTTTTTTTCCTGGATAAACATCACCAGCGAAGGTTCGGCATCATCCGGGTAGTTGAAATCTCGTTCGGCGGCACCGCGGGTTACCTGCAGGTAGATCATGCCCTCGCGCAGATGATTCTTTTCCACCAGGGCCTGCTGAATCCCGACGATTTCATCATCCGTGGCCGGCGCAGCCATTTCCAGTTCATTCAGCGAGCGGTGCAAGCGCTTGAGATGCGCCGGATTATCGACCAACCGGCCATCCAGCACCGAGGTCACCTCGTAGACCCCGTCGGCGAACAGGAAACCACGATCAAATACCGATATCTTTGCCTCCTGCTCGGGCAGGAATTCTCCGTTGACATAAACCGTTCTCGTCATGCTTTGCCTCACTTATGCTCAGGCTTATTGCTCGAAATGATCGCGCAACTGCTCTATTTCCTCGCTGATATCAAACCACTCAGTTTCCAGTTGTTCAATCCGTTTTTTATGTTCTGCCTGGCTGAACAACACATCTCTTAACTCATCCTTGCGCTCATTCTCATACAGGCTGGCATCGGCCAGCAGGGCTTCGGTTTGATCCTGTAATTTTTGTACTTTTTCAACTTCCCGCTCCAGTCGTTGCTGGCGATTAAGCTGCGGCTGGATGGTTTTGCGAAACTCGGCTTCCCGGCGCTTTTTCTCCTTTTTATCAACTTTGGCACCTTTACTTGAGGTCTCACCCGGCTTCTGGTTCCTGCGCTCAGCCAGCCAGCGCGGATAAGCATCGACCTCGTCGTTGAATTCCTCGACCCTGCCATGATCGACCAGCAACAACTCATCACAAACCGTGCGCAACAGGTGACGATCGTGCGATACCAGAATAACACTGCCGGCGAAACCCTGCAGCGCATTATTTAAAGCCAGGCGCATTTCCAGGTCGAGATGGTTGGTCGGTTCATCCAGCAGCAACAGGTTGGGTTTTTGCCAGATCAACAACGCCAGCACCAGTCGAGCCTTTTCCCCACCGGAGAATGGCGCTACCGGCTCCAGCACCCGATCGCCGTGGAAATTGAAGCCACCGAGAAAAGCACGCAACTGCTTTTCACTGGCCTTTGGATCGATCCGCTGTAAATGCAATAGCGCCGACGCCTGCCTGTCCAGCTGCTCCAACTGGTGCTGAGCAAAATAGCCAACCTTGAGGTCCTTGGCTTTTTCGATACTGCCCGCCTTGGGTTCGATCTCTCCGGCTATCAGCTTGATCAACGTCGACTTGCCGGCACCATTCAAACCGAGCAGTCCGATACGCTGGCCGGGTAGCAGCGACAACCTGATCTGCTCGAGGATGATGGTTTCAGCGTAGCCGGCGGCAGTATCCTCCAGGCGCATCAGGAAGCCCGGCAATACCCTGGGTTCGGCAAACTCAAAATGAAACGGGGTATCGACATGCGCCGGTGCAATCAGGGTCATACGTTCCAGCGCCTTGATCCGGCTTTGCGCCTGCCGGGCCTTGGTCGCCTTGGCCTTGAAGCGCCGGACAAAATTCTGCATATGCGCGATTTCTTTCTGCTGTTTCTGGTAACTGCTTTGTTGCTGGGCCAGGCGCTCGGCGCGGATCTGTTCGAAGGCCGAGTAATTACCCTTGTACAGGCGCATCTGCTGCTGTTCGATATGCGCAATCGAGGTCACCACCGAGTCGAGGAAATCCCGGTCGTGCGAAATCAGGATCAGGCAGCCCTGGTAGCTCTTCAGCCATTGCTCGAGCCAGATCACCGCATCCAGGTCCAGGTGATTGGTCGGCTCGTCCAGCAACAACAGGTCGGAACGACACATCAGGGCCCGCGCCAGGTTCAGGCGCATGCGCCAGCCGCCGGAGAAATCGGCCAGCGGGCGCTGCAGATCAGCCTGGCTGAAACTGAGCCCGATCAGCAGCTTGGCCGCGCGGCTGTTGGCCTGGTAGGCATCGATCTGTTGCATGCGTTCATGACAACTGGCGATCGCATGACCATCATTCGCCTGTTCGGCCTCAACCAGGCGTTGTTCCACCGCACGCAACTCCTGGTCACCATCCATCACGTAATCGATCGCGGCACGCGGAGACGCGTCGGTTTCCTGGGCGACATGGGCGATCACCCAATCGGCAGCGATATGGCATTCACCCTGGTCCGGCTGCAGTACTCCCAGCACCAGCGCCAGCAGCGAGGATTTACCGCAGCCATTGGCCCCGGTCAGCCCCAGTTTCTGGCCGGCATGGATGGACAGGTTCACCTGTTCAAACAACAATTGCGGCCCGCGGCGCAGGGCCAGGTTATCCAGTTTTATCATGGTCGTGGAATGATCGGCATCTCGGTATTTCGGTTAATCCAGATAAACATGTTAAAATCCCGGCCTTTTATGCCACTGCAAGACCATGAATATTGAACAATATTGCCGGATAGATGCGTCGACGCTGTCGTTTACGCCGCAGCAGGCCAGTGATTTTGCGAAAAAAGTGGCTGGCGATTTTAACCCGATCCACGACCCTGAATCCAAGCGATTTTGCGTACCGGGTGATTTATTGTTCTCGGTGATCCTGCATCATTATGGCCTCTATCAAAAGATGGATTTCAATTTTTCCGGCATGGTCGGCAATGGTATCGACCTGGTCCTGCCGGATTTTGACGGCGGCGCGTTACAGATTACCGACCAGAAAGACAAAGCCTACCTGACCGTGGAATGCAGCGGTAACAGTAGCCACAACCGCAAACTTATCGATTCGTTGGCAACTCATTATGTC
>JASJBV010000189.1 GCA_030066335.1 Gammaproteobacteria bacterium | reverse complement strand
GCGGTGTCATATTCATCGGCTTCGATGACAAAAAAAGGCGACTCCCCGAGCCGGGCCGAGCTGTCAAAGTTCAGGGTCATGCCGCCGATTAAATAACCCGGGTTGAGATTGGCATAGTCGAGGATCCATGCCAGCATGCTGCTGGTGGTGGTTTTACCATGGGTCCCGGCAACCGCCAGTACCCAGCGATCTTTCAACAGGTGCTCATACAACCACTGTGGACCGGAGATATAGGGTAGGTTTTGCTCGAGGATGGCCTCGATCTGCGGATTGCCACGCGACATCGCGTTGCCCACCACGTACAGGTCGGCGTCGGGATCGAGCTTGTCAACCGTGTAACCCTGATGAATCCGGATCCCGGCCTGTTCCAGCTGGGTGCTCATCGGTGGGTAGACATTGGCATCCGAACCCGAGACCTGGTAACCCAGTTCACGCGCCAACATCGCAATGCCGGCCATAAAGGTGCCACAGATACCGAGGATATAAATATTCATGCAAACAGGGTAAGCAATAACAGCTCGTATAACAAAAAATAATTGAAGCTAAGGAAGCCGGCAGTCAGGGTTCTGATCTCAAACGAGCGTTTGAACACCAGTGAAATCACCGCCAGATTCCAGAACAGTAATAACAGGTTCAACTGTAACACCAACGGGTCGATCGGTTCATCAGGTTGGACTTCCGGCAGCAGATACATGATCGGCAGACCAACGATACTGACGATCAGGTTAACCCCGATCAATGCCGATAGCGTCTGCAACAGGCGTTCGCTTTTATGGCTGAATCTCAACATCGCATAACTGATCGCATACAGCAGCAATATTTCAACCATGACCTGGGCCAGGATCGACGGCAAACTGCGAAGTTCGTGTAACAACAGGAAGCCGACCAGGCTATAGGCGATTACGGTCAGCAGGATGCAGGTATGGCTGTATGGCAGGCTGGCCGGGGATGAGCGAAACAGGCTGATTCGTAGATATTGCTGCAGGCAATATAACCATTGTGAGAGCAGGGAATGCACTGGCGCTGGGGTCACTTCATGCAGCCAGCAGCTGCTGGATCGACGCCAACAGCCTGGTAGCCGAGTTATAGTCGACCTTGATGTCGTGACGGCGGCCGGCGGTTTCCAGCACGATGCTGGGAAAGCTGTTGACCCCGATCGCAGACACCTGCTGCAGTTCCTGCTCTAACAGCTGCTGAATACGGGGTGCTGTCATCAGTTCAACAAACGCGTCAGACTGAAGGCCGATGGCAACGGCCACCTCGGTCAGGGTATCCAGGTCAGAGGGATTTTTTGCCTGCAGGTAATAGGCCTGTTGGATGCCGTAAGTCATCTCATCTTCCTTGTCCGCCAGTTCGCGCGCCGCGATCACCGCCCGACACGCCGGGTAGGTAGAGCGACGCGGGGTATTGTCACGCCAGAAATCAAAGTTGAATTCGGTACCCGGGATGACCTGTTGGATGCGCTGCCAGGTGGCCTGCAGCTTGTTGCGCAGGTCCTGCGGCATGGGTACATCGCTGTCGGGGGCCAGGCCACCCACCCAGCTGACCAGTTGCAGCCCCGGTGGTAACTGCTGTGTTAGCTGCTGCCACACCGGGCGAAATCCCCAGCACCAGCTGCACATTGGATCATGCACGTAATACAGGCGAGCGTCAGCGATTTGATTCATGTCGCAAATATGATTAAGCAGGTGAACAAAAACAATGAGTTGACAGCCTCATTTCGCTATACTCTCGCGCTCGTTGTCGTGAGTGGTCGAATATTCTATGAGTCAGTTAACGCAATACGATGTTAGCACCTTTCAATCTTTGATTCAGGCTTTGCAGGAGTTCTGGTCCGGGCACGGTTGCGTGGTCATGCAGCCGCTGGATATGGAGGTCGGGGCCGGTACCTTCCATCCGGCTACTTTCCTGCGGGCGATAGGCCCTGAGCCCTGGCGTGCGGCCTATGTCCAGCCCAGTCGACGCCCGACCGATGGCCGCTATGGGGAAAATCCCAACCGCCTGCAACATTATTACCAGTACCAGGTGCTGCTGAAGCCGAGCCCGGAAAATATCATGGAACTCTACCTGGACTCTCTGCGTGCGATGGGCTTCGACCCACTGGTGCATGATATCCGTTTCGTCGAGGATAACTGGGAATCACCGACCCTGGGTGCCTGGGGCCTGGGCTGGGAAGTCTGGTTGAATGGGATGGAAGTCACCCAGTTCACCTATTTTCAACAGGTCGGTGGCCTTGAATGCCGACCGGTCTCCGGCGAGATCACCTATGGCCTGGAACGCCTGGCGATGTATATCCAGGGTGTAGAGAGCATTTTTGACCTGGTCTGGACGCAAGGTCCGCAGGGCGACGTAACCTATGGTGATGTGTTCCACCAGAACGAGGTTGAACAGTCGACCTATAACTTCGAGCATGCCGATACCGATGAATTGTTCCACTGGTTCGACGTCTGTGAACGCGAGGGCCAGAAACTGATCGAGGCCCAACTGGCCTTGCCGGCTTATGAACAGGCGATGAAAGCCTCGCATACCTTTAATCTGCTCGACGCGCGGCATGCGATTTCGGTCACCGAACGCCAGCGCTTCATTCTGCGCGTGCGCAGCCTGGCGCGTGGAGTGGCTGAGGCTTACTACCAGTCACGCGAAGAGCTTGGCTTCCCGCTGGTCAAGGACCAGGCAGGTGCGGCATGAGCGATTGCCTGATCGAGCTCGGTACCGAGGAGCTGCCGCCGAAGGCGCTGCTGAACCTGTCGCAAGCATTTACCGATGGCATGCAACAGCGTCTGCAGGAGGCGGGTCTGGCGGTAACCGAGGTGGAACCTTACGCCACCCCGCGGCGCCTGGCGCTGTTACTCAGGGATGTCCCCTTGCGCCAGCAGGATCAGGTCGTGGAAAAACGCGGACCGGCATTGGCCGCGGCATTTGACGCCGATGGCAACCCGACCAAGGCGGCCCAGGGCTTTGCCCGTTCCTGCGGGGTCGAGGTGGCCGAGCTGGAACAGAGAGAGACCGATAAAGGTACCTGGCTGTATTACCAGCATATGCAGAAGGGCCAGGCCCTGGTTGACCTGTTGCCGGACATTCTGGCCCAGGTACTGGCCGCACTGCCGATACCCAAGCGCATGCGCTGGGGCGATCGGGCGGATGAATTCGTGCGTCCGGTGCACTGGCTGGTGATGCTGCTGGATGAAAAGGTGATCAAGGCCAATATCCTCGGCACCGAGGCGGGCAACCAGACCTATGGCCATAGGTTCCATGCCCCGCAGGCGCTGGAGATTACCCGCGCCGCGGATTACCCGCAGATGCTCAACAAGCAGGCGTTTGTCATCGCTTCCTTCGACGAGCGCCGCAGCCTGATCCGTGAGCAGGTGGAAAAAACCGCGGCCGAACTCGGCGGCCGGGTGCAGATCGATGAAGAGCTGCTGGATGAAGTCACCGCCCTGGTCGAATGGCCACAGGCGATCAGCGGGCGTTTCGATGAAGCATTTCTCGAGGTTCCACCCGAGGCCCTGGTCACCACGATGCAGGACAATCAGAAATACTTTGCGGTATTCGATGACCAATCCAGGCTGTTGCCGTATTTCATCACCGTCGCCAATATCAAAAGCAGCGATCCAAAAACGGTTTCCAGTGGTAACGAGCGGGTCATTCGTCCTCGCTTTGCTGATGCCAAGTTCTTCTGGGAGCAGGACCGCAAAGTAACCCTGTCGTCGCGCCTGCAGAGCCTGGAAAATGTCATTTTCCAACAACAGCTGGGCACCATCGCCGACAAGGTGATCCGGATCCGCCTGTTGGCCGGTTTTCTCGCCGACAGCATGGCTACCGATGTCTCGGCCAGTGAACGGGCGGCGGAGCTGTGTAAATGCGACCTGATGACCGACATGGTTGGCGAGTTTCCCAAGCTGCAGGGCATCATGGGCAAGTACTATGCGCTGCATGACGGCGAGGACGAGCTCGTGGCCAACGCGATCGAGCAACATTACTGGCCGCGTTATGCCGGCGATGCGGTACCGCACGAGGCCTGTGGCCAGTTCGTCGCCATCGCCGATCGGATCGATACCATGCTCGGTATTTTCGCCATCGGCCAGAAGCCCAGCGGTGACAAGGACCCATTCGGCCTGCGGCGTGCCGCCCTGGGTATTATCCGTATCATGATCGATAACGAGTTGCCGATGGACCTGAAAACCCTGAGCGACAAAGCGGTGGTGGGGCTGGCGGATAAACTCGATGCGAGTTCGGTGGTGGACGAGCTGATCGACTACATCTTCGATCGCCTGAAGGCCTATTATCACGACCAGAACGTGCGTTACGATGTGGTCGATGCGGTGCTCGCGCGCAAGCCGATGGTATTGACCGACCTCAACAATCGGGTCATGGCGGTCACCGAGTTTCTCGATGACGAGGCCGCCCAGGCCCTGGCCGCGGCCAACAAGCGCATCAGCAATATCCTCAAGAAACAGCAGCAAGCAGTGACGGCAGAGGTCAACGAGGCGTTGTTGCAGGAAGAGGCAGAGCAGGAACTGTATAAACACCTGTGCCGGATCGAGACTATCGCCCTGGCCCATTTTGACGGTAATGAATACCTGTTCGGGCTTAAGGCCCTGGCCAGTCTGCGCCACGATGTCGATCGTTTCTTCGATGATGTCATGGTCATGGTCGAGGATGAACAGTTGCAGATGAATCGCCTGGCATTGCTACAAAAATTGGCGAATAACTTTTTGCGGGTGGCGGATTTTTCCAGATTACAGACCCAGTAAAACTGAACCCTTGGGTTAAGGATTCTTGCTGGCGGCTGGCTTATCGGCAACTGACTCAGATAACAAAATGCACAATCAACAATCACTCCGTTGGCGTCTCTATCTGCTGTTTCTGGCTTTGCGCAGCATCCTGTTCTGGCTGGTATTCATGCCCAGTGTCATCTTTTTTGCCCTGCTGTTGACCCTGGTATTCTTCACCTCGCTGGATTTCAAGATCCTCCTAATCAGGTCCTGGATCAATCTCAACCTGTTCTGCCTTAAGTATATCTGTGGCCTGGATTACCAGATCGAAGGCCTGGAGAATATTCCAGACCATGGCTTCATTGTCATGAGTAAGCATGCCTCGACCTGGGAGACCATCGCCCTGCAGAAGTTTTTTGCGCCGATGGTTTGGGTGGTCAAACGCGAGCTCCTGCATGTGCCATTTTTTGGCTGGGGACTATGGTCGATGGATGCGATCGCGATCAACCGTGGCACTGGTCGCCAGGCGATCAAGCAATTGACCGACCAGGGCATTGCGCGCATGCGCGAGGGGCGCATCGTGATGCTGTTTCCGGAGGGAACCCGGGTGCTGCCCGGCCAATACAAACCGTTCAAACTGGGCGGAGCGATTCTCGCCCACGATTCCGGGCATGCAATTCTGCCGATTGCACACAATGCCGGTGAATTCTGGCCCCGACATAGCCTGATCAAATGGCCGGGCACGATCAAGGTGGTGATCGGTAAACCGATCGAGCCGGGCGATGATGCACCGGAGCAGATTATCAAGCGGGTGGAGGAATGGGTGCTGGGAACCTGCGAACAGATCAGTGATCAAAAACAGTTACAGCGCTTAGGTCTAGTCCAGCCCGATTGACCGGCTCTAACGCTCGCTCAGGGGTGAATTCCCTGCTTCGCTGATGCCGGTTGGCTATAATCCCCGGCATGCCTAGAGGAAACGCCATGCGGTATCTGTTTAAACTTTCCATGTTGCTATTACTCGGCCTGCTGGTCTCCTGTAGTGACGATAAGGAAGATTACCTGATCAGTGGCTGCGGTATCGATCAGCAGAATCAGTTCGTCCACGAAGTGATGCTGGATACCTACCTGTGGTACCAGGAAGTCGAGCCCCAGATCGACTATGCCGATTTCAGCTCCCCGCAGCAATTGCTTGAGTTTCTGCGCTACCAGGAACGCGATAGCACTTTCTCTTACATCACCTCGGCCGAATCCTTTGACAGCCTGTACCAGGAAGGGCAATACGTCGGTTATGGCTTTTCACCGATTCTGCTGGCGAATGATGGCACCGCCTGGATTCGTTATGTATTTGATGATTCCCCGGCAGGACAGGCGGGTATCGAGCGGGGCGATCAGATCCTCTCGATTGACGGAGAGCTGGTGGAGACCCTCACGGTGGATGACTGGGAGGACATTTTCGGTCCGGCCGAAATCGGTTATCCGCTTGACCTGGTGGTGGGTAAAGCCGATGCCTCGACCCTGGGTATCAGCCTGGAAAAAGCCCTGGTCAATATCAATACCGTGCTCCACCAGGAAGTCCTGTCCAATGGTACTGAGGATGTCGGTTACCTGGTTTTCAATAGCTTCTTATCCACCTCGCGGCCCGAATTGCATGCGGCCTTCAATGATTTCAACGATGCCGGGGTGACCAAACTGATCCTCGATCTACGCTACAACGGTGGCGGCAGTGTGGCGATCGCCAATGAACTTGCCAGTTACCTGCAGGCGGTCAGTGACAGCAACCAGGATTTGTTCACCCGCCTGGTCTACAACGACAAGCAGCAATCGAGTAACCAGAACTACTTCCTGCGCCCATTGACCGGTGCCTTGAATCTCGAGCAGTTGATCGTGATCACTTCCGGTTCGACCTGCTCGGCCAGTGAAATGATCGTCCATGGATTGAGTCCCTATCTCGATGTCAGGACCGTTGGCAGTACCACCTGTGGCAAACCGGTGGGCATGAACGCTTACCGTTTCTGTGACAACATGCTGGTGCCGGTGACCTTCGCGGTGGCGAATAAAGACGACGTGGACAATGATACGGTCGGCGATTATTTTGCCGGGCTGCCGGCCCAGTGCGCTGCGGACGATAACCTGGCGCTCGACTTCGGTAATGTGACCGATCCGATGCTGGCCGAGGCGTTGTATGTGAGCGCCAATGGCAGCTGCCAGCCGCTGGCTGCCCGCAGCACACCACGGTCTTACCGCGATATCTATGATGCCGGTTCACTGCGCGGGGTTATAGGTGCATATTAGGCACAGCCTTGATATTCTCGGGCCACGTTTTGCGCTGTCCTGATAGAGACTTGATGAGTTGAGTCGTGTTTGATCGGTCCCGACTTTACCTGCTGCTTCTGCTGCTGGTGCCTACTGCAGCCCCGGCTTATTGGACCGGTATCGCCGCCTTTTTCGGCGAGGGCGAGAGCGACTGGCAGTTCAGCAGCAACGTGCAACAGGCGACCCACCGCTATTATGGCCTGCGGATCGAGGAAAACAGTGATGTCGACGTCCGCATCGGCGCTAGTGGCGGTTTCTTCAGTTTGCGCTTACGCGATCCACTGAACCCGGCGTCGAGCGAGAAATTTGATGGAGAATTCCTATCCTTTTATCTGCGTTGGCCGGTAAGCCTGACCCAGAGAGTCACCCTGCATAGCCAGTTGAATTACCAGTTCAACCAGGGCAATAGTTTCAATGACATGGGCGATGAGGAGGATCAGATCGACTGGAGTGAACTGTCCCTGCGCCTGGGTCTCGGCCTGCAACTCGGCAGATTGACCATTCAGCCTTACATTCTGCAGCGTTCGCTTGACGGTGACGTGACGATAAACGACCTGACCAGTCGCTTTGACCTGGTCGAACAAAGCCGCCAGGGCCTGATCATCGACTACCAGGTCGAGTCGAACGCCTATATCCGTCTGGCGACCGGGATGCAGGACCGGCAGTCGGTATATTTCGGCCTGGTCACTGAGTATTAGTTAAAAATCAGGCAAGCATTTATACTCGGCGATAACTTAATCAGTCAGGATACCCAGATGTCCTCTGCCGTCAGTCGAGTTCCCGCCGCTGCCAGCGCTGCCGCGCTGGAACATTTTTCCCGCTTGCTCGAATTTGAAACCGATTGCTGGGATGTGCACCATGCCATGACCAACGATCGTCAGGATTTTGTCCTGCTCGATGTGCGTTCCGAACAGGCTTTCGCCGAGGGTCATGTTGATGGGGCAGTGAGCCTGCCGCACCAGAAGATAACCGAGCAGAACCTGGCCGGCTATCCGGCCGACAGCCTGTTCGTGGTTTACTGTGCCGGTCCGCATTGCAATGGCACCGAGAAGGCGGCGATTCGTCTGGCGAAGTTGGGGCGATCGGTGAAGAAGATGATAGGGGGGGTGACCGGGTGGTTGGATGAGGGGTTTGAGTTGGTTAGTTGATTCTGGGCCGAAATTATGCGTCGATAAATTTTTTGATTGGAAAGATTTCACACGCACCGCTTTCCTTGCTCCGTAGTATTTTTCTCGCAAGCGAGCGACCTACTTCTTTTCAACAGCAAAAAGAAGTAGGCAAGAAATGCCGCCCCGACCAAGCCCTTGATTATTCCGGGCGT
>JASJBV010000192.1 GCA_030066335.1 Gammaproteobacteria bacterium | reverse complement strand
CTGCCAATCATCGAAACCCAGGGTGGTGACGTATCGGCGTTCGTACCGACCAATGTTATCTCGATCACCGATGGCCAGATCTTCCTTGAATCCGATCTGTTCAACGCCGGTATCCGTCCGGCGATCAACGCCGGTCTTTCGGTATCCCGGGTAGGTGGTTCAGCCCAGACCAAGATTATCAAGAAGCTCGGCGGTGGTGTGCGTCTGGCCCTGGCCCAGTATCGTGAACTGGCGGCCTTCTCGCAGTTTGCCTCGGACCTCGATGAGGCGACCCGGAAACAGCTGGAACGTGGTCAGCGCGTTACCGAACTGATGAAGCAGCCGCAGTATTCGCCGCTCTCGGTCGCGGAAATGGCGATCTCGCTGTATGCGGCGAACGAGGGTTACCTGGACGATGTTGATGTCAACAAGGTTGTTCCCTTCGAAGCGGCGATGCAGGCGCATATCCGTTCCAAGAATGCGGCGCTGCTGGACAAGATCAACGAGTCTGGTGATTACAACGATGAAATCGAAGCGGATATCAAGTCCGCAATCGAGGATTTCAAGGCTAACGGCGTCTACTAGGGTAAGCTGATATGGCTGGTGCCAAAGAGATACGAACCAAGATCAAGAGTGTTCAGAACACGGCGAAGATCACCAAAGCCATGGAGATGGTGGCGGCGAGTAAGATGCGTCGTGCCCAGGACCGTATGCATGCGGCGCGTCCCTATGCAGAAAAGATCAAGAAGGTGGTGGGGCACCTGGGTAGTGCGCATCCGGAATACAAGCATCCATTTTTGCTTGAACGGCCGCTGAAAAAAGTCGGCCTGGTGGTTGTGACCACTGACCGTGGTCTATGCGGTGGCTTGAATATCAACCTGTTCAAACGGGCCCTGACCGAACTGGAAAAATGGGAACAACATCAGATTAAGTTCGAAGCGGTCACCATTGGTGGTAAAGGTTTGAGCTTTTTCAAACGGCTGGGCGTGAATATCATCGCCGAGGCCAGTCATCTCGGTGATACGCCCGAGATTACCGATATCATCGGGCCGGTACAGGCCATGCTGCAAGAATATGAAGATGGCGAAATAGATGCGATCTACCTGATCAGCAATCATTTCGTCAATACCATGACCCAGCAGGCGGATATCACCCAGCTGGTACCGGTTGAGCCAGCGACCGATGAGGCATTGGCGCATCACTGGGATTATATTTACGAGCCGGACTCGAAAGAGGTTCTGGATAGCTTGCTCGATCGCTACATCGAATCACTGGTTTATAAAGCAGTGGTCGAGAACGTGGCCTGTGAAATGGCGGCGCGGATGATCGCGATGAAGAGTGCGACCGATAATGCGGGCGAGCTGATCAAGGAATTGCAGCTGATCTACAACAAAGAGCGTCAGGCAGCAATTACCCAGGAGATCAGTGAGATCGTCGGCGGTGCAGCGGCCGTTTAATTACATATCTGAACATATTTTTTATAAGAGGAATCAACTATGAGTACTGGAAATATCGTGGAAGTCATCGGCGCGGTTGTCGACGTAGAATTTCCTCGTGACTCTGTACCTAAGGTCTATGACGCGTTAAGTATCGCGGATGCAGAAAATCTGACGCTGGAAGTACAGCAGCAGTTGGGTGATGGCGTGGTACGCACGATTGCGATGGGTTCTTCCGAAGGTCTGCGCAGAGGCCTCGAGGTAACCAACACCGGCTCCCCGATCAAGGTTCCGGTGGGCAAGAAAACCCTGGGCCGGATCATGGATGTACTGGGCAATCCGGTAGATGAGGCCGGCCCGATCGGTGCCGAGGATTCCCTGCCGATTCATCGTGAGCCACCGGCCTATGATGAGCAATCCACCCAGACCGAGATCTTGGAGACCGGAATCAAGGTAATCGACCTGATCATGCCGATCGCCAAGGGCGGTAAAATCGGCCTGTTCGGCGGCGCGGGCGTGGGTAAGACCGTAACCCTGATGGAACTGATTCGTAACATCGCGGTAGAGCACTCCGGTTACTCGGTATTCGCCGGTGTCGGTGAGCGTACCCGTGAAGGCAACGACTTCTACCACGAAATGTCGGAAGGTGGCGTACTGGACAAGGTAGCCCTGGTATATGGCCAGATGAACGAGCCACCCGGTAACCGCCTGCGCGTGGCCCTGTCCGGCCTGACCATGGCGGAATACTTCCGCGATGAAGGCCGTGACGTACTGATGTTCGTCGACAACATCTATCGTTATACCCTGGCGGGTACCGAGGTATCGGCCCTGCTGGGTCGGATGCCATCAGCGGTAGGTTACCAGCCGACCCTGGCGGAAGAGATGGGGGCGCTGCAAGAGCGCATCACCTCGACCAAGACCGGTTCCATCACCTCGTTCCAGGCGGTCTATGTACCGGCGGATGACTTGACCGATCCGTCACCGGCCACCACCTTCGCTCACCTTGATGCGACCCTGGTACTGTCACGTCAGGTAGCAGAACTGGGTATCTACCCGGCGGTAGATCCGCTCGATTCCACCTCGCGTATCCTCGACCCCAATGTGATTGGAGCCGAGCATTACGAAACCGCGCGTGCGGTACAGGGTACCCTGCAGCGCTACAAGGAATTGAAGGATATTATCGCGATCCTGGGGATGGATGAATTATCCGAAGAGGACAAGCAGGTGGTTGCCCGCGCTCGTAAGATCCAACGTTACCTGTCGCAACCATTCTTCGTCGCCGAGGTATTCACCGGCGCTCCAGGTAAATACGTCACCCTGAAGGATACCATCTCCGGCTTCCGCGCGATTGTCGATGGTGAAATGGACCAGTATCCGGAGCAGGCTTTCTACATGGTCGGCAGCATCGACGAAGTGGCGGAAAGAGCGAAAGATCTGTAAGGGGATTATGCCATGGCAATGACCATACATGTCGATATCGTGAGTGCCGAAGAGCAGATCTTTTCCGGCGCTGCGGAAATGGTGTATGCCCCGGCGGTGATGGGAGAAGTCGGTATTGCGCCGCGTCACACTCCGCTGATTTCACCGTTGAAGCCAGGCGAGGTCAGGCTGGATATGGGGGGTGGAAAAGAAGAGTTCTTTTTTATCTCCGGCGGTATCCTGGAAGTACAGCCGCACGTGGTGACCGTGTTATCCGATACCGCGATCCGCGCCCACGATCTTGACGAGGCGGCGGCCCTGGAAGCGAAGAAACGTGCGGAAGATGCATTGCATGACCAGATGTCTGACATCGAAATTGCCAAGGCGCGCGCGGAAATCGCGGCGGCAGCGGCCCAGATTGCAGCGATCCAGAAACTGAAGATCAAGCGCTAGACCCCAACTTAGGGACTGTTTCACAAATTACCAAACAAGGGAGATTTTTCTCCCTTTTTTTATGTATCATCAAACTTTTCAGCAGGTTGTATAGGATATTAGATGTCTTTGAGTGTCATCATCCTGGCCGCGGGCAAAGGTACCCGCATGAAGTCAGCCCGACCCAAGGTAATTCATCCGTTGGCGGGAAAACCCATGCTCCAGCATGTGGTGGATACCAGTCGTAAATTAGAACCCGAGCAGATTCTGCTGGTCATTGGGCACGAGGCCGGGCTGGTGCGCGATATTATGCAAGACCAGGATCTGCTGTTTGTGGAGCAAAACGAGCAGCTCGGCACCGGCCATGCGGTGATGCAATGTAACGAGCAGTTAACTGCGGGCAATGACATTCTCGTGTTGTATGGCGATGTGCCACTGATCTCAGACCTGACCCTGGAAGAAATGATCAAGCAGGGGCAGGATAACGTGGTTTGCCTGCTCAGTTTCTATGCCGCTAATCCAACCGGCTATGGACGCATCATCCGTGATGACAGCAACCATGTCACCGCTATCGTCGAGGACAAGGATGCCAGTGATAAACAACGTGAAATCAACGAATGTAACTCCGGCATCATCTTCATCAAGGGCAGCGAGTATCAACAGTTGTTGGCGGATATCGATAATGACAATGCCCAGCAGGAATATTACCTGACCGATGTGGTGAAACATGCGGTAACCCGAAGTCACCCTGTAACGGCGGTCTTGAGCAATGATGAGCAGGAAGTGCTTGGGGTCAATAATCAGCAGCAGTTAGCCCAACTGGAACATATTTATCGCTTACGCCGGGCCGAGGAACTGATGCGAGCCGGGGCCAAGCTGGCAGATCCGCAACGCATCGATATCCGCGGCAATGTGCGGGTAGGCCAGGATGTCAGCATCGATGTCAATTGTGTTCTCGAAGGTGAGATCGAACTGGGTGACGGGGTGGAGATCGGCCCTAACTGTGTGCTGATCAACAGCAGTGTTGCCAGCGGTAGCCAGGTGCATGCGATGTCGATTATTGAAAATGCCGAGATTGGCGAACGCAACAGCATAGGCCCCTTTGCGCGCATTCGGCCCGACAGTATAACCCTGGATAATGCGCGGATCGGTAACTTTGTCGAGGTCAAGAAATCGGTGATCGGTCAGGGTAGCAAGGTCAATCACCTGAGCTATATTGGCGATACCGAGATGGGGGCCGACGTCAATATCGGTGCCGGTACCATTACCTGTAACTACGACGGCGCTTACAAGCACAAGACTATTATTGAAGACGATGTGTTTGTCGGTTCGGATAGTCAGCTGGTGGCGCCGGTGACGATCAGCAAGAGCAGCACGATCGGCGCCGGTTCGACGATCACCAAGAATACGCCTGAGAATCAATTGAGTTTTTCCCGGGCCAAACAGGTCAGTTTCAAGAACTGGCAACGGCCCAGAAAGAAAAAGGATTAACAATTATATGTGTGGAATAGTCGGCGCACTGGCGCAAAGAGAAGTCAGTAGTATCCTGATCGAGGGCTTGCGAAGGCTGGAATACCGTGGCTATGATTCGGCCGGGGTCGCCTTGATCAATGAGCAGGGGCTGCAACGTTACCGTTCCCTGGGCAAGGTGCAGCAGCTGGCGGACATGATTCCCGCTGAAATCAAAGGTCAGGTGGGAATTGCGCATACCCGTTGGGCTACCCATGGCCAGCCCTCGGAACAGAATGCGCATCCGCATTTTTCCAATGAGCGGATCGCGATTGTGCACAACGGTATCATTGAAAATTACAAGGAACTGCGTGATCAACTGATTAATCAGGGTTATCAGTTTACCTCGCAAACCGATACCGAGGTGATCGCTCATCTGGTTGACAGTCATTACCAGGAAGACCTGTTCGACGCGGTGCTGAAAGCAACCGGCCAATTGCAGGGTGCCTATGCCCTGGCCATCATTTCCCATGACGATCCTGAACAATTGGTGGCTTGCCGCAAGGGCAGTCCGCTGGTACTCGGTCTTGGTATCGAGGAGAACTTCGTGGCTTCCGACGTGTCGGCGCTGTTGCCGGTCACGTCACGCTTCATCTACCTGGAAGAGGGCGACTATGTGTTACTCGATGGGGCAGATTACCAGGTATTTGACAGCGAGGGTAAAGCCAAGAAATTGGAAATAAGTACTTCGGAACTAAACGCCGATGCAGTTTTAAAAGGCGCTTACCGCCACTACATGATGAAGGAGATCCACGAGCAGGCGATAGCCATTGGCGAGTGCCTGGAGGGCAGGATCACCCGTAGCGAAGTGTTGGATGCGATTTTCGGTCATGCCTCGGATGAGATCTTTGAGCGAGTTCAACATATCCAGATTGTTGCCTGCGGTACCAGTTATCACGCGGGTTTGGTGGGTAAGTACTGGATAGAGGAATTATTGGGATTACCCTGTCAGGTTGAAGTGGCCAGTGAGTTTCGCTATCGCAAGGTGGTCGTACCTGATGACACCCTGTTCGTTACCCTGTCGCAATCCGGTGAGACGGCCGATACCCTGGCTGCTTTACGGGATACCAGGGGCAAGAATTACTGCGGGAGCCTAACGATCTGTAATGTGCCGGAGAGCTCGCTGGTACGCGAATCTGATCTGGTGCTGATGACCCGGGCCGGTCCCGAAATCGGAGTAGCCTCGACCAAGGCATTCACCACCCAGTTGGTCTCAATGTTATTGCTGCTATTAGCTCTGGGTAAGAAAAAAGGCCTCGCTGCAGATGTGCTCGCTAATATTGTCCAAGAGCTCAATGAGTTACCAGGCCAAATCGAGCAATTACTGGAGCTGGATGAATATATTGAGCAGATCGCCGAGGATTTCGTCGACAAGCAGGACGCGTTGTTCCTCGGTCGTGGTGTGCATTACCCGATCGCGATGGAAGGTGCACTGAAACTCAAGGAAATATCCTATATCCACGCTGAAGCCTACCCGGCCGGAGAGCTCAAGCATGGACCACTGGCCCTGGTTGATGCGGACATGCCGGTGGTCGTGGTGATGCCGAATGACGACTTGTTGGAAAAACTGCATTCCAACATGCAGGAAGTCAAGGCTCGGGGCGGGCGCCTATATGTTTTTGCTCATCAGGGCGTGGATTTATCCGAAGCGACCGATGATGTGGTCGTGAGTATGGATTGTAATACCGATTGGACGACCCCGATTTTATCGACGATCCCATTACAGCTGCTCAGCTATCACGTCGCCGTGCAACGCGGTACCGATGTTGATCAGCCGCGTAACCTGGCCAAGTCGGTTACGGTTGAGTAAGTTGATAGATTTAGTCGCGGACCATCTGCGCGGCAATCTGGTCCCTGTGCGGGCGACCGGCGAGCTGTTCGATCAGGGTCAGGGCAAAGTCCATCGCGGTGCCCGGGCCGCGTGAAGTAACGATATTACCGTCGATTTCAACGCCTGCACCGCTGATATTGAATGGTTGATCAGGCTCCAGCGCGCCGGGAAAGCAGGTAATCGTTCTCCCCTCCAGCACGCCGGCTGCGGCCAGCGCCCGGGGTGCGGCACAAATCGCGCCAATGGTTTTTTCCTGCTGATGCTGCTGTTTGATCAGTGACTGAACCCGTTGATCATCGCGCAGATTGTCAGCACCCGGCAGCCCGCCCGGCAACACAATCAGATCGAATGCCTGGTCCATCACCTGATCGATCGAGGTATCGGGAATTACCACGGTTTTACGGCTCGCAGTCACCGGTTGACCGTCAAGTCCGGCCGTTATCACCTCAAATCCAGCGCGGCGCAGTAAATCAATAATGGTTATGGCTTCGAGTTCTTCGAATCCTGCTGCCAGTGGGACAAGTACCTTGGCCATGATGCGGTCTCCTGCTGTTTAAACTGGATTAGTTGCGATAGGGTTTTGAAATCGAACCTGGCGAAGGTATCCGGCAGTTTTTTCTGCAGTACTTCGATGGTGGTGGGATGAGGATGGCCGATCGCAATTGCCTGCCCCCGATCTTTGGCCTTTTTTAACCAGCGCTGATACTGAAACGTGATTGCTTCGCTATTGACATGATTGACGTCAAGGAACACGTCACGCTTCAGTGCATCAAGTCCAGCGATCCGGGCCTGCTGATAAGCCTTGCTGAGGGCGGTGGTACGGCTATCGAGAAAATAAAGAGAATGATTCAGAGTCTTGATCGTTTCCATTACCGGCCGCATCATGTAGTCGATCTCGGTCATACGGCTGCCCATGTGGTTATTGATCCCCTTGATGTGCGGGACTTGCCTGATCATCGACAGGACACTCTCGGTTATCTCAGCTTCACTCATCTGGTCATGCAGGGCAGAGGCTTCGATTTTTCTGCCCAGGGCGGATTGCATCGGCATGTGCAGGATGGTTTCGCGCCCGAACTGGTGGGCATAAAGCGCAATTCTCTTGCTGTAGGTGGTATGTGGAATGATGGCGTAAGTATGTTCGCCGGGGAGGTTGATGACCTTTTTCGCCTGTTCAAACGAGTAGCCCAGGTCGTCGATGACCAGGGACAGAATGGGTTTGTCGGCTAGAACCGTGGATGTATGTAATGCGAGGCTGAGGATGAGTAGAAATCTACTCATCCCTTGCCTTGATGAATCCGCGTCGCGATGGTCAAACCTTTCAACAGGTTGAGCGCTTCAAACAGCTGGTAATCCGACTCTGACAAATCGTCGTCTTTATCGTCTACCTCGGTGCTGGCGGGTTGATCGGTTTCCTCCTGGTCGCCATTCACCGGATTTTCCAGGTGACCGCTCAGATCTTTCTCAGACACACTCCCGTTGTTCTCGGATTGCTTGACCTCAAGGTTTTTCAAGGCGATATCCGGCGCTATACCTTCCGCCTGGATCGAGCGTCCATTGGGCGTG
>JASJBV010000191.1 GCA_030066335.1 Gammaproteobacteria bacterium | reverse complement strand
GGCCACGGGGAAATTGCCGTTTCCAGAGTTTGAGGATGAAGAGCGAGAGCGCCTCAAGGATATTTTGGACTACCCACCGAAAGGCTCTCCCGATTACAGCAAATAGTTCTTCCGAGTCTTTTTCAGTTTACTGCGTTAATAAAAACTCGGCGACCGCCTGGTAAGCCGGGAGAGAAGTGGGATCGATCACTCCATTCTTAGCATTGGGATGCGATGCAAATCGGACGATGACCATTTCCGCCGTGGGATCGATGTAAATGGTCTGACCGTGAACACCGCGAGCAGCGAAGGCACCATGATCGTTATGGAAAACCCACCATTGACTTGTGTAACTGCCGTTTGAGATCGTTGGGAATGCATCACCGAACTTGTCTTGGTCACCGCCCGCACGAATTTTCTGCACAACTTCTGTTGGGAACAGGCGTTCACCGTTGATCACACCCTCATTCAATACCACAAGACCAAGCCGTCCAAGATCGCGCAAACCGGCACTAATGCCACCACCCGCGAAGGGCACGCCCTTGCCATCGACGGTCTGGTAGGCATCTTGTTCAGCCCCCATTGGACGCCACAACCGATCTGACGCAAGCTCGGTTACCGACTTGCCGGAAATACGGCTGATGATCCAGCCCAACATATCAGAGTTAATTGTCTTGTAGTGAAACTCGGCTCCATGTTTACCGGCGGGCTTTACCTGTTGGAGATACTCCCAGTAACCATCCGGTCCCTGGTACCCCTTCGGCTTCGGCAAGGGGCTTGCTGCCGCCGAATACAGCCAAATGTCAGCTTTGGGATTAGAGTAATCTTCCGAGTATTGAACGCCCGTAGTCATATCCATAACCTGCCGGACCGTCGCAGTGGCAAAGGCACTGTCACCAATTTCTGGAATGATATCCCGCACCAGCAGCGAATCATCAAGATTACCCTCCGCCACCATGATTTCTGCCAGTAGCCCGGTGATTGACTTGGTCATCGACATGATTGCGTGTTTACCGTCCTCCTTCAAGCATCCGGAATAGCGCTCATAAACCACCCGGCCCCGGTGGATGATCAGCATGCCGTCTGTGTAATTGGCATCGAGCGATTCCCTCCATGTCATCTGCTTGTAGCTGTTCATGGGCATGAAGTTCAGGGCATCGATTTGTTCCCTCATTTCGGCAAAATCTGCAGGCACCAGATAGTCGAGTGGAATGGGGGCATTCAGGCCACGACTGATTTGTTCTGTCGGGAGGAACTCACGCAGATGGCAGACCGACCAGCGCAGCTTTGGGAAACTGAAGTAGTTGGCATCGGGCTGGGTAATCAGTTTCTCCTGCGGCGGTGGAAATCCCTGCATCCAACCCATAACACGAGGATCAGACTCCTGCGCCGATAGTGGTGCAGATCGAGCAGCTATTATCGATGCGCTAGTCAGTGTCAAAGCAATCCCCAAAGTGATCGCCACCAAGTTGTTGCCTCTTAAAATCATTGATTTCTCCACCAAATTTGTAACCAAAACGACTTTTTACGTTTTACTCAATCAGGGTCTAGCGTCATCTAAGAATCCAGTCCAACTTCAAACATGGATTATTTCGAATGAACGCCTATATGGATCAGCCATATTCAGTCTCGGACAAGCAGACGATTTACATGTTCATTCAAATATTCAAATCGCTCGACTAGCCCATGGTCAAATCAAGCTTGACTGATAACACTATCCTTTCCCTCGCTGTTCATTGGACCAGAGCAGATATAGAATAAGTGCCACTTCGAGATGGGGCCAGTCGTTTATTCAGCTGTTGAACACATGAACAATACACTGCAAATACTGACAATATCCAGCCGTTTTGCGCTGGCCGCTGCCATCGTCTATTTCGCCTACCAGTTAGCGCGGATTGTCGATGTTCTGCCCGAGCTGGACCAATCACTAGCGCAGGTTAAGCAGACGGTCCCTCCTGCAATCGAAGTGATTGAGAAAGTACGGGTGGAGATGTCTGAAATGCGCCGACTCGTCCCCGAGATACTAGATGAATCCGCCGCGATACGCGAGCAGATTCCCCCGATCCTTCAGGAAGTCGCTGAAGTGCGCGAGAGCGTTCCACCCGTTCTAGACGAAGTAGCCAAAACCAGGCTTCAACTACCATCTGTGCTAGAACGCGTGGACAAGACGGTCTCCGTGGTTGATCAGACACAACGACAAATTCCCAAAATCCTCGCTACTGCCAACAAGGCTACTGATTCGGTCGACAAAACACGGACGCAGATCGAAATTCTCACGCCAGAGGTCTTGTCAGAGGTTCGGATGACGAGGCAAATGATCGACCCAACACTGGATCGGGTTGATGGCCTAATCAACGATGTGTATCTCAAGGCTCAGGAAACAGTGACGACTGCCGAGGATGCCGGACAGGAGGCCAGCGAAGGTGCAGTCACGGGCGTTGTAACCGGTGTGCTCAAGCTACCTTTCAGACTGATCGGTAGCCTGTTGTCTCCATTTTTCGGTAGTATTGATCCCGACATGGCCCTGCAGCTAACCCAGAAAGATGTTGAGTTGATGGGCGACGCCGGAAAACGAGCCTCTGCCTCGGGCAAACTCAACCAACAACACGAATGGCGAAATCCGGATTCAGGTAACTCGGGTTCGATCAGTCTAGTTAGCAGATTCCAATTGGAAAAATCGGAATGTGTCGAGGTGTTTATCACAATTGCTATTTCGGGAAAAAGTACAATCGACAAGCTGGAGAGCTTCTGTCAGAACAAGGCTGGCAAGTGGGTTGCAGCGCCAGTTCGTGAAAATTAAAAAATAGAGGTACGCCTTAAATACAAGTCGATCCTTGGCATTGTTACCTCAAGGCCAATGTCTTCAATGGGTCGAAGGCATCCGTCCATATTAAGGAGTGCCATAGTCCGTAATTAGTCCTAAGCTGCTATCAGATATCGGCCAGTCGGTGCCAATGCACAGTAGTAACAGTAACAACGAATCGGGTTCCGAGTAAACCTGGCCAACATGCTCAGTCTCATCCTTATCTGGACAATGGATCTTCTGGTTCCGCTTTGCAGCTTGATTGATTAAACTTTGTCGTGTTGCTAATCTCCAGCCCCGGTTTCAAGTTGTATGCCCTTCCCCTCTGATCTCACGCCCGGCTCCAAAGATGTATGGTTTCTGCCGCTCGGCGGTACCGGCGAAATCGGTATGAATATGAATCTTTATGGTCACCATGGCCAGTGGCTGATGGTGGACTGTGGGGTCATGTTCGATAAAACCAACCTGCAGGCAGACGGCAGCAACAGCGTGGTCTCGGCCGACCCGCATTTCATCGCCATGCGCCGCCAACGCCTGGTTGGGATGGTGATTACCCATGCGCATGAAGATCATGTCGGTGCGGTGCCGTACCTTTGGCGAGAGTTGAAATGTCCGGTTTACACCACCCCGTTCACCGCTGAAATCTTGCGCCGTAAACTGGCGGAGTTTGATTTGCTCGACAGCGTGCCGATCATCGAGGTCGCCAGCGGTGACCGGCAACAGATCGGCCATTTCGAAATCGAGTGGCTGGCGATCACCCACTCGCTGCCTGAGCCGCATGCCCTGTTGCTGAGCGCGGGTGATACCCGCATTTTTCACACGGCCGATTGGAAGCTGGATCCCGACCCGGTGCTGGGCCAGGCGTTCGATGCCAGGCCCTTCCAGCAACTGGCATCGCGCAAGGTCAACGCGATGGTTTGCGACTCCACCAACGCGGTTGTGCCGGGCCACAGTATCTCCGAGGGGCAGTGCTTCGATGGTTTGTTGCATCTGGTACGCCAGGCCAAGGGCCGCGTCATCGTGGCTTGCTTCGGCAGTAACGTGGCGCGGCTGATTACCCTGGCGCGGATTGCCGATCACACCGGCCGTTACATGGCCTTGTACGGGCGTTCACTGCGCAACATGGTCAGTGCCGCGCGCCGTACCAACCACTGGCCCAGCGATGCACGGGTGGCCGATGGCCGCCACCTGGGTTATCTGCCGCGCGCTGAGGTGTTGGGGGTGGCCACCGGCAGCCAGGGCGAAGCCAGGGCAGCACTCAAACGCATGGCGATGGGCGACTTTCGGGACCTGGATCTGGACCCGGGTGACACGGTCATCTTCAGTTCCAAGGTAATACCGGGAAACGAGGACGCTGTCGCCTCGTTGATAGCGCAACTGCGTCAGCGCGAGGTCACGGTTATCGAGGCGGCAGATTCCGAGCTGCCGATTCATGCCTCGGGACATCCCTGCCAGGATGAGTTGCGGCAACTCTATGGCTGGGTCCAGCCCCAGGTCGCGATACCGGTCCACGGCACGCCGGATCATATCGATGCCAATGCGGCGATTGCCCGGGAAGTCGGGGTAACCAAACAGATCCTGGGACAGAATGGTGATCTGTTCCGGCTGGCACCCCAGGTCGGGATCAAGCGCAAAGCGGTCAAGGTCGGGCGCCTGCTGCACGATCGCAACTGAGCTGAATCCTTCCAGCTAGGTTAAAAAGTCTGCACCCATCTGCCCTGCCAGCCCGGATCGCTGATTCAACGTAAGTCTGTACGATGTGCAAAGCATCTTGAACGCTGGGTAAATATATCCTTGTCTCGCGCCACTAGACTGACCTCGTCAAATCAACCAACCCATGAGGTCAAACTATGAACAACACCCAACAACATTTAATCATTGGCGCTACCGGTAAAACAGGTTCCCGGATCATCCAGGGATTGAGAGAGCTTGGCTATAACCCTAAGGCAGCAAGCCGTAACGGAGAGGTCCATTTCGACTGGGATGAGCCAACCACCTGGTCTGCAGCACTGAATGGTATCGACTCAGTTTACCTGACTTACTATCCCGATCTGGCGGTGGCAAAGGCGCCTGAAGACATCTCCAGGTTCTGCGCCCTGGCCAGAATGAAAGGGATTAAACACATCACGGTGCTGTCCGGTCGTAGCGAGCCTGCGGCCCAGGTCTGTGAAAATATCATCATCCAATCCGGTATCGATTGGACCGTGGTCCGCTCAGCGTGGTTTGATCAGAACTTCAGCGAGGGACTATTCCGCCAGTTCATCATGGATGGCAATATCGCACTGCCGGTAACCGACGTTACCGAGCCGTTCATTGATATCGATGATATTGCTGAAATTGTCGTCGCTTCGCTGACCGATGCCAGGCACAGCGGGCAACTATATGAAGTGACCGGGCCCGAGTTAATCAGCTTTGCCGATATCGCGGCAAAATTCAGTAAGCATCTGAACCGAAAGATTAACTTCGAATCGATCTCTATCCCTGAATTCCAGTCGCGGTTGACCCAGGCTGGGGTGCCCCAGGGTGCGATCGAAGCGCTAACCTACCTGTTCGGTGAGGTGCTCGATGGTCGCAGTGAATCCACCACCGACGGGGTGCAGAGAGCGCTGGGTCGTCCGGCAACCAGCTTCGATGAGTATATCCAGAAAAACATGCCGTTCTTCAGCGAGGTGGCCTGATCATGACAGGACAAATCCTGCAAATTATCGAACCCTTGATTCAGTTATCAATGGTCATCATGGTCGGACTTTATTTCATTTTTTCCAATACCATCATGTCGTCACTCAAGCAGTTCGAGTCGGGTGCAGATGTCATGGTTGAAATCAATAAAGTCATCCTCAACCCGCAGTTCATGGCAGTATTCTGGATATCCGGCTTAGGTTCACTGTATCTGGTTATCTATGCCGACGGCTTGTTATTTATCAGTGGCGTTATTTTCCTGCTTGGTACAACCCTGGTCACCATGCTGAGAAACGTACCCCTGAATAACCAACTCAGAGATGCTGGCGCTGAACGTGAGCAGGTCTGGCAACACTATCTCGATAAATGGGTATTCTGGAATCATATTCGAGCCGTTGCTGGCGTGATCTCAGGATTGCTGCTGGTCATTTAGCGCTGGTCATTAGTCGCTATAAAAAGAAGCAAAGACCCTGGCTTGCCTGGGTCTTTGTTTATCTGATGACATATCGAATCTGTCGTAAATCGAACCGCAGTTGAGATATAGTGTCATCAGGTATATCCAGTGTGAGAGCTTAATCATGTCGTTTGATTACAAACAACGAGCAGCGACCAGGATCGAGGATCATCCGGTCGGCAAGCTGCTGGACAGCTTGCGCATGGAGAGTGCTTTTTACACCAGCTCTGTCCTGACCCGTCCCTGGGGTATGGAAATGCCACCCATGCCCAACTGCATGATGTACCACCTTGTGCTTGAAGGAACCGCAGAGTTCAGGGTCGAAAATACTGTATTCGAGTTGCAACAAGGTGAGTTCGTTCTGTTTCCCAAGGGAGATGGTCACATCTTGTCCGATGGTCAGTGTAAAACCATAACGCCGCTCAGTGAATTACCGATCAACAGCGTCACTGAGCGCTACGAAACCCTTGCTTTCGGTGGCGACGGTGAGGCCAGCAGGATGGTCTGTGGGGCGATGTTATTTCAGCACCCGCTGGCGATCAAACTGCTCGGGATACTGCCGCCCTATATCAAAATCCAACCCGGTTCACGGGATGCTGGCGGTATCGTCAGCAGCGTGGCGGAATTACTGAAATCCGAGGCGCAAAATGTATCGGTTGGTGCCGAAGCGGTCATATCCCGGCTGGCAGATATCCTGGTGATCGCCGCCATGCGCCAATACCTTGCCGAGCTGGACGATTCACAGACCGGATGGCTCAACGCCCTCGCGGACGACCGGATCGGCAAATCACTTAAATTGATTCACGACCAGCCGGACAAGCACTGGTCACTGGAAGAATTGGCGACCGCGGTTGGCATGTCGAGGACCAGCTTTGCCCAGCAATTCAAGAAGCTGGTCGGCAATACACCGATGGACTACCTGACCGAGTGGCGGATGTCGCTGGCTTATTCAAGTCTGCAACTGACCAGGGATACGGTGCTTGCCATTGCCCTGGATATTGGCTACCAATCCGAAGCGGCCTTCTCGCGTGCGTTTAAAAAAGTTATCGGCAAGAGCCCCGCAGAGGTTCGCAAAGATTATCAGGCGTCAACAGAGTCTACTCACTAACAAAAGGATCGCAGTGAACGGATCACAGCTTCCCGCGCCATTCGATCTTGAACTGATAACTTAGCGGGCTGTCGATATACATTAATACCCAGACCAACCAGACCATAGCAGAGGTGCCTATCATGCAATCGTTAAATCTTAGCCGTCGACTTTTCCTGCCCATACTGCTGATCCTGCCCAGCATGGTTTTTGCTCACCACGGTTGGAGTTGGACCACCGGCGGTAACATCCAGGTAACGGGGGTAATCCTTGAAGCCAAGCTCGGTAATCCGCACGGTGTACTGTTGATTGGGGTCAATAACGAACGCTGGACGGCCGAGGTTGGGCAACCCTGGCGCAACGCACGTGCCGGCCTGAAAGATGGTGATCTGGCGCCCGGCACCGAGGTCAAGCTTGAAGGAGAGCCATCAGCCAATATCGATGACAAATTGATCAAGGTCGAACGACTGTGGATTGGCGGCACCAAATACGAGCTGTATCCCTCCAGGAGCTAGGCAGTTATGGAAGCCTTCGCGATCGCCCTCGAAGGGCTCGCGCTGGCTGAATGGTTGCGTTTTTCGCGCTGGGGATACGCCACAGTCAATACCACCCATGTGCTTGGTCTTGGCTTGCTTATCGGCGCAATTGTCACGCTCGATCTGCGTCTGATTGGTCTTTGGAAGGCAACCCCGATTGAGCAACTCTACCGGGTGCTGTCACCGGTTGCAGCGAGTGGGCTGGGCATCGCTATCATTACCGGGATGCTTCTGTTTTCGGTTCGGGCCACCGAATATGTTGAATTGGAACTGTTCTTTGTAAAGCTCGGCCTTGTTGTTGCCGGAACCGGTTTTGTCGCAGTGATTCACTTCAGATACGCGCTTGAACGCCTATCGTTCAAACAGCAGCGGCTGGTCGGGATTATGTCCCTGTCGATTTGGTTATCCGTACTTGTAAGCGGACGTTTACTGGCATTTGTCTAGAGTTTGGCTGCGCTAAGTAACAACTGCAAAGATTGAGGGTCAGGCCTTGTAGTCAGTGCATCACCGAAGCCCTAACCTGTTTGATCCCTAAAGCAGTTGCGCTGCTAGGATCAATAACTCCAGCTTAAGCCGAGGGTTAGACCAGAATCGTTCTTATCGTTACCGACCGGCGGTTGGCTATCGTAGCGATCGTAGAGCGTAATTTTGAAGTCAAAATCCTC
>JASJBV010000193.1 GCA_030066335.1 Gammaproteobacteria bacterium | reverse complement strand
GCGATGCTGGGTGGATAATGCAAGCTCCACCCCGCCGGCACCACCGCCAACCACGACCACGCGAAATTCGCCCTGGCTAGCCTTGACCCGCGCGACCAGCTGCTGCCATTTGTCGAGGAAGATATCGATCGGTTTCGCCGCCAGGGCAAATTCATCCACCCCGGGCACGTTGACGCTGGTGGGGCGGGAACCGATATTGATCGATAACAGGTCATAGACTACCGGCGGTCGCCCCTGCACCAGTACCCGCTGGTTGTCGGTATCCACGCCCTCCACCTCGGCATGGTACAGACGGGCACCGGCAAACCGGGCCAGCGGACCGAGATCGATATGACATTCATCGTAATCGTAAAAGCCAGCGACATAGCCGGGCAACATGCCGGAATACGGGGTATGGATATCGCGTGTGATCAGGGTGATACGCAAACCCGGCAGTGGATTCATACCGAACTTTTTCAGTACCGCGACATGGGCATGGCCGCCGCCGACCAGTACCAGATCTTTTACCACAGGAGTTTGCGCGCTTTGCATAAATTCTCGCCAATAATTATTTAATCGGAAGCATGCCCTTGCTGGACACGGAACAGGTGGACACTGAACAATGCATTATCATCCACCCAGACCTGCTCGGAGACAAAACCGGACCTGGCCGCAAGCTCAATGAATTCATCGGTCGTATACTTGTAGGAATTCTCGGTATGGATGGTTTCACCGCGGGCAAAACTGTATGTATTACCGGCAATCTTTACCTGCTGGTCGAGCATACTGACCAGATGCATTTCGATACGTCCGGCCATGTCATTGTAAATGGCCTTATGTTGCCAATGTTCAAGGGCAAAATCGCCGCCCAGTTCACGATTGATCCGTTGCAACAGATTCAGATTGAATTGGGCGGTAACCCCGGCCGCATCGTCATAAGCCGCTTCCAATAGCGCCCGGTCTTTTTTCAGGTCCACGCCAATCAACAGATAACCCTCGGGGCCGAGTAACTCGGCAATAGAATCCAGAAAATCCACTGCGCCCGCCGGATCAAAATTGCCAATACTCGAACCCGGGAAAAAAGCGACATGGGTGCCTCGCGGAGCCGATGGTGGTAATGCCATCTCCTTGGTGTAATCGGTACAGGCGGCATGGATCTCCAGCCATGGGAAAGCGATGGCAAGCTCTTCGGCAGCGATGCGCAGATGCTCATGCGAGATATCCATCGGCACGTAGGCCCTGGGCTGCAGGCCTTCGAGCAGGATATGCACCTTGGCACAACTGCCGCCACCCGGTTCGACCAGCAGACTGCCGGTGCCTACCCGCCTGGCAATCTCCGCCGCATTGCGCTTGAGCATTTCGATCTCGGTACGGGTCTGATAGTACTCCGGTAACTCGGTGATTGCATCGAACAGCTTTGATCCACGCGCATCGTAGAAATACTTGGGCGGTATCGACGCGGGTCGCCGGGCCAGGCCCTGGAGGACATCATCGACAAACTCGTCGCGGGTCGTATGCAGGTCGTGGAATTGAACTTGGCTGGTTGACATTGACATAAAGGGTCACAGTGCGCAGGTCCGGAAACCGGCAAATACATCGTTGCGATCAGGACCATAATATGTCCGCCAGGTATTGCGAATCATCCGACCGCGGGTGGTCCAGGCACCACCGCGTAGCACCTTGGTGATACCGAACAATGGCTGGGAGTAATCCTCGTACATATCTGGCACAAAACCAGGAAAGGGGCCAAAGGTATCCGCGGTCCACTCCCAGACGTTGCCGATCATCTGGCGACAGCCAAACGCACTGTCCCCGGCCGCGCAGGCATTGACATCGATGGTACCCAGTGCGCGACTGTCCAGGTTGGCCAGTTGCGGATTGGGTTGTTCATCGCCCCAGGGGAAATGGCGTTTATTGGTCGCCAGGCCCAAACCGTCTGTATTGGGTTCCGCCGCGGCCGCCACTTCCCATTCCAGCTCGCTGGGTAAACGCCGGCCAGCCCACTGGCAATAGGCCTGTGCCTCATGCCAACTGACATGGATCAGCGCTGCAGCCAGCGGCAAATCAATCCAGTCGGTAAATCGATGCAGTTGCCAGCCGGAGGCTTGCTGGCGCCAGTACACCGGCATCTGTAAATTCGACTGTTGTAACCATTGCCAGCCCTCCTCGCTCCACCAGCTCCGGTCCTGGTAACCGCCGGCCTCGACGAATGCCAGATACTCACCGTTGCTGACCGCGGTGCGGGCAATTCGAAACGGCTCGACCTCGACCGGGTGTGCCCATTTTTCATTATCGAACACGAAACCATCCTGCTCGGTGGCGCCCAGCATGAAATGGCCGCCGGGTATGGATACATCTCCGCTCAAGCCATCCGCCGATTCCTCCGGTGTAGGAGTAGCCGGCAGCGCCGGTGCCGGATAACCCAGGGTTTGCCGGGTGTAGGTAAAGGCCTCGTTGTGCATGTCGTGATGGAATACCGCGTACTGCGCCAGGTAATCGCGCTGGGCGTCCTCGCCGGCAACCAGCGCCTCCTTTACATGCTTGAATACCGCATCGATGTAGGTCAGGGTATCGGGTAGACCGGGTAACGGCAGTTCCCAGCGGTCATCGTGGGCAATGGTGATGGAGTCATACAGATCATCGGCATCGGCGCGGATAGGTGATTGCCCGAGATGTTCGCGCAGAACCCAGAACTCGTAGAAATAGGCGACATGGCCAATTTCCCATAACAGGGGATTGACCGTCGGCAGCATCGGTCCGATCAATTGCTGGGGACTCAATCCCTCGATCAGGGCCAGGGTTCTGGCATGGGCATCGTCCATCTGGCGGATCAGGCTGGCCGAATTAGCGGGTGACTTCATATTTGATTTCTGTTTTTATGCCTATTAACCCGGAACCGGGTAAGTACATTTTCCCATGCGTCAGCTTTAAAGTCATTATGCATATCCAGATAGCCGGATCATGAACATCATCCTGATAACGCCTGCGCGACCGGCCTCGCGTTCCGGAAATCGCGCCACCGCCAGCCGCTGGGCGGCTATTCTCAGAATGCTCGGCCACCGGGTTGTCGTTGCGACTGAATACAGCGGTAAGCGCTTCGACCTGATGATCGCGCTGCATGCCTGGCGCAGTGCCGATGCGATCGATTATTTTGCCCGGCGTTACCCGGATCAACCGCTGATCGTGACCTTGACCGGCACCGATGCCTATAAGTACATCCACAGTCATAGCGAAACCACCCTACGCTCGATCCAGCAGGCCGATTGGCTGGTCGGCTTGCATGATCTGATCGGCGAGGTACTGAACGCGGAGCAACGGCATAAGCTATGGGTAATTCACCAATCGGCCAAACCGCTAACCCGGCGTAATCCATACCAGCGCTATTTCCATGTCAGCGTGATGGGACATCTGCGCGAGGAAAAGGATCCACTGCGACCGGCGCTTGCCGCCCGCCTGTTACCCGAACGCAGCCGCATTCAAATTCATCAATATGGCCGGGCGCACAATGACCAATGGAGTACCCAGGCCAGCCAGGAGATGCGGGTCAATGCGCGTTATCACTGGCATGGTGAATTGCCGCATTACCGGATCCGCCGGGTTTATCAACGTACCAACCTGCTGGCCTTGCCATCACGGATGGAGGGCGGTGCCAATGTCATATCGGAGGCACTGATGGCCGATGTGCCGGTGGTTGCCTCGTCGATAGCCGGTTCCATCGGCCTGTTGGGCAAGGATTACCCGGGTTATTACCCGTTGGAGGATGAACAGGCATTGGCTCGATTACTGCTGCGCTGCGAGACCGAACCCGCGTTCTACCGGTCTCTGGTCGATGCCTGCAGACAACGACGTCATTTGTTCAGTCAGCAACAGGAGCTGGAAAGTTGGCGCAAATTAATGCATAAAGTCACAAATCCAGGCCCCGAATAGGCATTGATACGATCGCATAATTATCTTATAAGCTACTGTTTTAAATAAATATTTAACCGATTTATATAAAAAAACCAGCGATTTTCCCGGTTTGCATTTGCGATTCGTTTTTTTTACATTAGTCGCATTACAATGTGTTGTGAGCCGTGTGATCCATATGCATTTTGTCAGCAGATTCAACCTCAGCGCAGCATTATTATTAGCCTTGCTTTTCGCACCCGCACTTGCTGCCAATAGCCAAAGCCAGGGACTTCAACAAGTTTCAGAGACTAACCAGCTCACGGCTGCTGATCAGGTATTCCGCGGCGATTTCGAACAGATCAAGCAACGTGGCAAACTACGCATCGTCGTCCCGGCCAATGTCGGCGGCGGTAGATACCTGCCAAGAAAAGGGTCCCCAGTCAGTCAACAGTTTGAGATAGCCGAGGCCTTTGCCCGTTTTCATGATTTAGTGCCAGAGTTGGTGATCAGCGAGAGTTTTGCTGACATGATCCCCCTGCTGGTCGAGGGCAAAGGGGATATCGTGGTAGGCAACCTGACCGTAACCGATAGCAGGCGCAAGAAGATAGCTTTCTCGATACCTCTTGACCATGTCCGGGAGAAGGTCCTGGTCGCCAGTGACAATGATACGATCAACGCGGTCAAGGATCTCGACCACAAACGGGTCATGGTGTCACCGTCATCGACATTCTGGGAGGCGCTCAGCTGGCTCAAACAGCACAAGTACAAGAATATAAATCTGATCGAGCGCCCCCGCGGCATGCTGGATGAAGACGAACTCGATCTACTGGCGGCAGGAGGCATTGATGCCACCATTCGCGACAGTAACGTGGTCGAGATGTACTCCGGCTATCGGGATGATTTCAGGATAGCAGCCAATTTCAGCAAACAGCGCGATATCGCCTGGGGGGTGCGTAAGGACGCCCCTGCCCTACGTAACGCGTTGAATGATTACCTGCAGTTGGAGCACAGTTTTCACGATCCAAACGCCATCCATACCGATGATTTCGATGCGATCAAGCAACGCAAGGTACTCCGGGTACTGCTACGCAACAACGCGTCGTCCTATTTCCTGTACAAGGGGGAACTGATGGGATTCGAATACGAGATGGCCAGGGCCTTTGCCAAGGAGCATGGGCTGCGCCTGGAGGTCGTGGTGCCACCCAGCCATCGTGAATTGTTGACCTGGCTGGTCGAGGGTCGGGCCGACCTCGGCATCGGGTTTCTCAATCCCACCGCGAGCCGCAAGGCGCTGGGTATCACTTTTTCGATGCCCTATAACCAGGAGTACCAGCACGTGGTGGTAGCCAAGGATGACCCCATCGACAGCATCGACGGCATCGATGCGAGAAGTTTTCACGTGCGCCGGACCAGCGCCTACTGGGAGGCGCTGGACCGACTCAAGCAGCAGGGTCATCGATTCTCTCTCCAGGCCGCGGCGGAAAACCTGGAGACCGAGCAGTTGATCAAGGCAGTAGGCAGCGGCGAGATCGACGCCACCCTGGCCGATGCCCATATCCTCGATATCGAACTGGCCAAGGGTACCCCGGTCAAGTCCGCGTTCACCATCGGTGAGGAGAGGCCGCAGGCGGTGGCCATTCGCCGGCAGAATCCGCAGCTGGTGGACGCGATCAATGATTTCATCAGGAAAACCGTCAAGACCGAGTTTTACAATGTGCTGTATACCAAGTACTTCAAGAGCCGAACCTCGATAAAGCGCCTGGCCAGGGGTCGGATCGAGAGCCTGGAGGATGACCGGCTGTCACCCTGGGACAAGCTCACGCAAAAACATGCTGAAACCTACGGCTTCGACTGGCGCCTGATCACCGCCCAGATGTACCAGGAGAGCCGGTTCAATCCGGAGGCGGAATCTTTTGCCGGTGCCCGCGGCCTGATGCAGCTGATGCCACGCACGGCAAAATCGGTGGGGATCCAGGATATCGATGATCCCGACAGCAATATCAAGGCCGGGGTCAGGTACCTCGACTGGCTCAGGGATCGTTTCAAGGAGGAGATGCCGTTGTCGGAAAAAACCTGGTTCATCCTGGCTTCCTATAACGCCGGTCACGGTCATGTCTCGGATGCGCAAAGACTGGCCAGGCAAAAGGGCTGGGATCACAACCGCTGGTTCAACCATACCGAGAAGGCCATGTTGTTGTTATCGCAGAAAAACTACTACCAGAAAGCCCGCTACGGTTACGTCGATGGCAATGAACCGGTCAATTATGTGTGGAATATCCGCAACCGCTTCGAGGCCTACACCACCCTGACCCGGGAGACAGTGGCCCGGGTTGACTGACTGCGATGCCAGATCAGTTGGTGGTGCGGAGGGAAATCAACTGGCGACAGAGAGAACGCTAGGATCAGGGAATCACGTAAAACAGGATGGCGAAATAATGCAGGATGCTGCCCGCCAGCACAAACAGGTGCCAGATCACATGGTGATAGAGCATTTGTTCGCGGATATAGAAAAACGCACCCGCGGTATAGGCCAGGCCGCCGCTGAGTAACAGGACCAGGCCACCGGTGGAGACATTCTCCAGCATCGGATTGATCGCCAGCACGATCATCCAGCCCATGATCATGTACAGGTACAGGGACAACTTCCTGATCGGCTTGTGTCGACAAACCTCGAGACAGACTCCGGTCAGGGCTACCGACCAGATTACCGCAAACAGGATCCAGCCGACATAACCACGCAGATTGACCAGCAGGAACGGGGTGTAGGTACCGGCAATAAGCAGGTAGATGGCCGCATGATCCAGGTGACGGAAGAACAGTTTTACCCGGGGATGGGTAATGCCATGGTACAGGGTCGAGGCGCTGTACATCATGATCAGGGTCGCGCCATAGATACTGCTGCTGGTGACGTGCCAGGCATTACCATTGAGACTGGCGAAGGTGACCAGAACGGCCAGACCGGCGATGCTCAGCGGGATACCAATGCCATGGGTGATGGCATGCCATATCTCTTCAGTTGCCGTGTACATCGCCTTCGCTTGTTGCATTGAGCTACCGGTCGTCAAATAAGTTGTTAAATGAAACTTATAATAGTGTAGTCCTTTTACCCGGAAAATGAAACCTCGAGTTAAATATTCACCAAAACCGGGCTTAACCATGATCCGGGCAAAATCCCTGCGGCCCATGTACAACTCGCCCGGTAAATTCGCTAAGATGCGCGCTTGCAAACTGGTATCCAGCACAGATATCAGTGGTTTACCTTAATCAACAACGGATGAAGCATGCGTTTCCAGGGCCAGACCGAATACAATCATGACGGGCCATCCCCCGGCACCGGCGTTTTACTCAACAACCTGGGCACACCGGATGCGCCCGAGGCCAAGGCGTTACGCCGTTACCTGAGGGAATTTCTCAGTGATCCGCGGGTGGTGGAAATCCCACGCCTGATCTGGATGCTGATCCTGTACCTGTTCATCCTGCCGTTGCGCCCGAAATCCTCCGCCAAACTCTATCAGCAAATCTGGACCGAAGCCGGTTCTCCGTTGATGGATATCACGGAGCACCAGGCCCGGGCGTTACAGGCCAGGCTGGATCAGGCTTATGGCGAGGGCGTGGTCCCGGTTTCGATTGGCATGCGCTATGGCAAACCATCGATGGCCAATGCTCTGCGCGAGCTGACCGACCGCAATGTTCACAACATGATCGTATTACCGCTGTACCCGCAATACTGTGGCGCCACCGTGGGTTCCACCTTCGACGCCCTGGCCACTGAACTGAAAACCTACCGCTGGGTGCCGGAACTCAAGTTTATCAGCGGCTATCATCAGCATCCGATCTATCTGCAGGCGATTGCCGATTCGATCAGGCAACACATTGACCGGCACGGGATGCCGGACAGGTTGATCATGTCATTTCATGGCACGCCGGAGTTATACCTGAAACGGGGTGATCCCTACTACTGCTTCTGTGCCCAGACCGTGCGCCTGGTCAAGGAGCAGCTGCAGTTAACCGACGAGCAGGTCATGCTGACCTTCCAGTCGCGGTTTGGCAAGGCGCCCTGGCTGCAACCCTACACCGACGAGACCCTGCAAGGCCTGCCGCAACAGGGCATCAAACACGTGGCGGTGATCTGCCCGGGGTTTTCGGCTGACTGCCTGGAAACCATCGAGGAGATCGATGCGGAGAACCGGGAGTACTTTATC
>JASJBV010000046.1 GCA_030066335.1 Gammaproteobacteria bacterium | reverse complement strand
TGATCGGCCTGGTCCAGGGAAATAAAACTTTTCGGGTGCCTGGCCGCCTGGTAGATTCGCGCCGCCTCATCGATCGAGACGATCTTGTCGATTGGCGAATGGAAGATCAGCAACGCGGGCCTGAGCCGGGCATACTGATCGGTGCTGGCAAAATTGGCGATATCATCGAGGAACTGTCTCTTAATATTAAACCCGCGTCCGCCCAGGTTTACCCTGGCCTCGCCGGTAGCCTTGATTTCATCCAGGTCCGAAGCAAACAGGTGGGCCACATGATCGGCACTGGCAGGGGCACCGATGGTGACCACGGCCTTGATGCTGTCGAGTTGTAACGCCGCATTCAAGACCGCCGCGCCGCCCAGGCTATGCCCGATTAACATGCTGGGGCTCGCATAGGCCTCGGTCAGCGCGTTGGCGGCGGCAACCAGGTCGGAGATATTCGAGGAAAAATTGGCATTGGCAAAATCACCGTCGCTGCTGCCGAGCCCGGTGAAATCAAAGCGCAGTACGGCGATGCCGGAGGTGGTCAGGGCGCGGGAAATTCTGGATGCTGCGGCGATGTCCTTGCCGCAGGTGAAGCAGTGGGCGAATATCGCGTAACTTACGACCTCGGCCGGCATCTCCAGCAGGCCGGCCAGGGTCTGGCCCTCGGCATTGTCAAATTCGAATTTTATTCTTTTCATCAGTCTCCTCCCGTTCTAATAACAATGGGACATGGTTTTGCGCTGCCAGTTCAGCCCTTGATGCACACCATCGGCTCCAGTCTTGCCACCAGGCCTGCCAGGCCGGCGTGACCGGCGGCCTCAACCACCGCGCTGACATCCTTGTAGGCACCGGGTGCCTCCTCGGCAACCCCACGCAGGGAAGGGCTGCGGATCAGGATATTGCGCTTAGCCAGTTCATCGACGACCTGGCGACCCTGCCAGCTTTTGGCAGCCTTGCGCCGGCTCATGCTGCGTCCGGCCCCATGGCAGGCCGATCCATAGGCCTGCTGCATGCTCTCCGCGGTACCGGCCAGGATATACGAGGCAGTGCCCATGGTGCCGCCAATCAGTACCGGCTGACCTGCCTGGCGCAGTGCAGCCGGCAATTCGGGGTGACCGGGGCCAAAGGCGCGGGTAGCGCCCTTACGATGTACGTACAGCGATTTCAGATGACCCTCCACCTCGTGTTGCTCCAGCTTGCAGGTATTGTGGGAAACGTCATACAGCAGGTCCAGCTCGCTGTCGGCAAATACCTCGCGGAAGGCCTCGCGGGTCAGGTGGGTAATGATCTCGCGGTTGGCCAGGGCACAGTTGATCGCCGCCCGCATGGCGCCGAGGTAGCGCCGGCCCAGACCGGAGTTGAGCGGGGCGCAGGCGAGTTCTCGGTCCGGCAGCTGGATGCCGAATCCGCTGGCACTCTTGGTCATCTGCTTGAGGAATTCGGTGCCGATCTGGTGGCCGAGACCACGCGATCCACAGTGGATACTGACCTTGACATCGTCAAGCCTGATACCAAAGGCCTGCGCGATGTCGGGGTCATAAATTTCCACCACTTTCTGTAATTCGAGATAGTGATTACCCGAGCCCAGGGTGCCCATTTCATTCTTTTGCCGGTCCTTGGCGTGATCAGACACCGCGGCCGGGTCAGCGCCCTGCATGCAACCCTGTTCCTCGATCCGCTCGAGGTCGAGCTGCTCTCCGTAACCTTGCGCTACCGCCCAGCGGGCACCACCGGCCAGCATCTGGTCCATTTGTTTTTTATTCAGGTGAATCTTGCCGGTACTGCCGAGCCCGGCCGGGATATGCCGGTACAGCACATTCGCCAGTTGTTTCTGATAGGGCAGGATATCGTCGACCCTGAGGCCGGTGTGCAGGGTGCGCACCCCGCAGGAGATATCGAAACCGACACCGCCGGCGGAGATCACGCCATCCTGATCCGGATCGAATGCGGCCACGCCACCGATCGGGAAACCATAACCCCAGTGGGCATCCGGCATCGCAAACGAGGCATTGACGATACCCGGCAGTTTGGCCACGTTGGTGACCTGCTGGTAGACCTTATCATCCATCGCCCGGATCAGGTCTTCACTGGCAAAGATGATGGCCGGTACCTGCATATCGCCCCGCGGCTCAATGCGCCACTGGTAGTCATCGATCTTGTTCAGTTTGGAGATATCCATCGCTCAATATTAAACGTCAACCACGCATTGTGCTATCCACTCGCCATCCTGCTGCTTTACTGACAGTTCGGTATAGGTGGCGCCCTTGATTTCAACCGAGGGTTGATGGCGCCCGGTATCGACTGCCTCGCCCCAGACCCTGGCCTGCAAGCGGGATCCATCGAGCTCCAGCTCAAACCGGGAAAACAGCATTTTGCGCGTCGACATCTGGAAGATCAGGCTGTTGAGCCAGTCCACCAGGAGTAGTTCGGGATCCTGTTCATCACATTCGATGCTGATCAAATGCCGGGGCTGGATCAGCGCCGGCTCGGTAATCACCGCCATCATTGCATGAGCAGCCTGGACAAAGGCCTCGGCCTGGCTGTTGCCGTAACCGCGGATACCGATATCGGCTTCATGTTCGAAGTGTTGCCAATGGGCAGGAGGCATGGTTTATGGGTGTAAGCTAAAACCCAAGGTTATCACGCGGACAAGGTGGTTGTGATGATATCCGTCAACAATGGCGGGAGTTGGATCAACCTGCGGCTGGATAGGTCACCGATATCCAGCAAAAGGCAGGGATAACTGAAGAATTATCCTAATAGTTTAAAAATGGTGCCGCAGTAAGGACAGCGTGCCTCACCACCATTTTCTTCTACCGGGATATAGACCTGGGGATGCGAATTCCACAGGCTGGAACCTTGCTGCGGGCAATGAATGGGCAGGTCGGATGCCTTGACTTCCACCGCGGCCTTGGCGTTCGGAGTGTTGAAATCTTCTTGTCTTGCAGCGGTATCCGGGTTGACCATAATCCTATCCAGTATTATTTGACGAAAGTTAACAGGTCCAGGTGTTTTTCATTACGCCCGTGGACCAGGTCGAAGTAGGCGGTTTGCAGCTGTTCCGTGATCGGCCCGCGGCCCTGGCCGATGGGACGATTATCCAGCTCGCGGATCGGCGTTACCTCGGCGGCGGTACCGGTGAAAAATGCCTCGTCGGCGATATAGACCTCATCACGGGTAAGGCGTTTCTCCTTGATCTGCATGCCCAGATCGGCAGCCAGGGTAAAGATGGTCTTGCGGGTAATACCATTCAGGGCCGAGGTTACTTCCGGGGTATAGATGGTACCGTCCTTGATAACGAAGATATTCTCGCCACTGCCTTCCGCCACGTAGCCCTCGGGATCGAGCAACAGGGCCTCGTCATAGCCGTCATTCAGTGCCTGCTGCAACGCCATCATCGAGTTGATGTACTGGCCATTGGCCTTGGCCTTGGTCATCGATATATTCGGATGGTGACGGGTAAACGATGAGGTCTTGATGCGGATCCCGTTCTCCATGCCATCCGCGCCGAGGTAGGCACCCCATTCCCAGGCAGCCACGATGACATGCACACTGAGGTTATCTGCTCGCAGGCCCATGCCCTCGGAGCCGTAGAATGCCATTGGCCGGATATAGGCGCTGTCGAGGTTGTTGTCCCGGACCGCGGCGATCTGGGCATCGTTGAGTTCCTGCTTGGAGTAGGGCAGTTGCATGCCGAGGATTTTGCAGGAGTCGATCAGGCGATTGGTATGCGCATCCAGCGCAAAGATCGCGGTACCCTGGTCGGCATGATAGGCCCTGACCCCTTCAAACGCACCCATGCCATAATGCAGGGTATGGGTTAGTACATGCACCTGCGCCTCGCGCCAGGGCACCATGGCGCCATCAAACCAGATATATCCATCGCGATCGGACATCGACATCTATTGTATCTCCGACATTTATTACCGTTGATTGGGTCTGTTAACCCTAGTTAAACGTATTATTCCAGCAAGTCCGAACCAGATCGATCTCATGCCGTACCTTGTCGATCGGCAGTTCTGCAGATTGATTCTGTAACACCTGGGTGTGTAACCACTTGTGAAATGTCTGATAAATTTCCGCCAGCTGCAGGTAATCCGCGGGGATCAGGTCCAGCCTGCGCAGCTCCGTTATCAGCCCTACATTATCGGTGGTTTGGGTCAGGCTGGCAAATTTATTTGCATGGCGTAACACCCAGTACTGCACCATGAACTCAATATCCACCAGGCCGCCGCGCGAATGCTTGATATCGATATTATCGGTCTCCGGTGGGTTCTTGGTCTGGTAGATTTTTTCCCGCATCTGGATGATTTCCTGTTGCAATTCCGCCTCCTCTCGCTGCAGCGTGATCGCCTGCTGGCGGATGTCTTCGAACAGGGATTCGATCGCCGGGTTGCCGGCGATGTAACGGGCCCGGGTGATCGCCTGGTGTTCCCAAACCCAGGCTTTGTCCAGTTGGTACTGGGTGAATGCACTGATCGATGACACCAGCATGCCGGAAGCGCCGTCCGGACGCAGCCTGGTATCGATCTCATACAACTTACCGGCCGCGGTCAGCAGGGTGATCCGGGAGATGATCTTTTGCGCCAGGCGCGAGAAGAAGGTCGCATTATCGATGACCCGGTCACCGCTGGTCTGCTGCTTGCTGCCAGCGGAATTGTGCAGAAAGATAATGTCGAGATCGGACTGATAATGCAGTTCCTGTCCGCCCAGTTTGCCATAGGCGATGATGCCCATGCTCGGGGTCAAGGTCTGCTCATCGATGACGCATTGCGGGCTGCCATACTGGGTGGTCAGTTCCTCCCAGGACAGGGCATAAATCGCCTGTAACAGGATTTGCGCCAGCTCCGACAGGTACACCGACACCTGGCGGGTATCGATCTGATCGGCGATCTCGGCGGTGGCGATTTCGATGGTCTGGGTGCGCTTGAACTGGCGCAGTACATCCAGTTCCATCTCGGCATCCCCACTGACGTTTTGCAGCTGGATTTGCAGTTCCTGCTGCAGGCTGGTCTGATCGAAACGATCCGACAACTGGGCGGGGTAGAGCAGGTGTTCGAGCAGGAACGGATGGCGGGTGACTTCATCGGCAATCCAGTTGCTGCTGTCGAACAGGTCCACCAGTTTCATCAACAACGGGATATTCTGGTACAGCAACTCGAAATAGACGCTGCGCCCGGAGATCGATGATAGCAGGGCCAGCATCTTGTCGAGCAACTCCGATTGCTGTGGGTGTTTGGCTATCAGCTTGAGCAGCTCGGGATAAAATACGCGGAAACGTGTTTTCGCCTTGTCCGACATGTAGATCAGGGCTTTCGACTGGTAAAACGCCTGCAGGCTCTGGTGGATTTGTTGCGGTTGCCGGAAACCCATTTGCTCGATCAGTTCCAGGTGCTGGTCATCGGAGATCTCATCCAGATTAACCGCGACCAGGGGTTGGGCCTGCTCGTCATCCTGACTGAACAGGGATGAAAAGGTCGCGTTGACCCGTTGCTGGTGACGGGTCAATTCCTGCTCCAGTTGCTCCCAGTCGGTAAAGCCCATTACCAGGCTGATGCGTTGCCGCAGGTTCGGTTTTTCCGGCACTTCGTGGGTCTGCTGGTCGTTCATCATCTGGATCCGGTTTTCCAGGCTGCGCAGAAAATTATAGGATTCCTGCATCTCGGCCAGGGTCTCGCGCTCGGTGATTTCCTGCTCTGACAGTACCCGGATTGCCCGGTACAGGCTCGGCGTCTGCAGCAGGTGGTTACGGCCGCCCTTGAGGATCTGGAACGCCTGCACATAGAATTCGATCTCGCGGATACCGCCCTGGCCGATCTTGATATTTCTGCCCACGCCCTTGCGCCGCGCCTGTTGATCGATCTTATGCTTGAGCTGGGCCAGGCCGTCGAACACCCGGTAATCATGATAGCGACGATAGACAAAGGGCTGCAGAATCGACTGCAGATAGGCCTTGTCTGCGTCACTGCCGGTAATCACCCGCGCCTTGACCATGGCATACTGTTCCCACTCCCGGCCATGCAGCTGGTAATAGTGTTCGAACGCGCTGTGGCTGATCACCACCGGGCCCGAGTCCCCCCAGGGGCGCAGGCGCAGATCGACCCGGTAGACGAAACCGTCGGCAGTGGTATCGTTGAGCAACTGCTTGAACAGTTTGACCACGTTGGTGAAAAACTGCGAATGACTGAGTTGGCCAAAGCCCTTTAACTGGCCCTCTTCACTGTAGGTACAGATCAGATCGATATCGGAGGAAAAATTCAACTCACCGCCACCGAGTTTGCCCATGCCAATGATATTCATCTGCATCGGTTCGCCCTGTTGATCAAGCGGTTGACCGTGCTTGGCGGCAACAATGGCTTCGGCCCTGGCCTGGGCCTGGCGGATCAACAGGTCTGCCAGGTCACTGAGCTGTTGCAGGCTGTCTGCCACGGATTGGTCGCGGCAGACATCCAGGTAGATGATCTGGACCAGCTTACGATGGCGGAAGCGGCGTAATTGCTGCTTGATCTGGTCCGGGTCGGCCAGGCCCTCCAGTGCCGAGATCAACTGCTCTGGTTCCAGGGTAAAACCGCTGCAGTGTTGCAGGCCGGCAATGAGATCCGGATATTTTGTCAATTGGATGACGGCGTAATTACTGCCCAGGGCCAGGCGCTGTAAAGCCGCTTTAAACTCGGGGTTGGTGATCTGTTGTTGCTCGAGCAACGCCAGCAGTTGCTCCCAGTGGTAGAGGTCGGGTTCGATCAGACGGTCGAATTCAAGCATAGATTGATCATCCACAAAGATTAGGGTTGTCAGACTGCAGGCTGACGCGGTTGCAGATTTAAAACCTGCAACATGCCATTATAAAATGCGGGGCTATTATATCGGAGTTGGTGTTCACCCGGTAAACATCTGAAATTTTTTCAGCAATGATCTGTAGCTGATGTGCTGAATTAACCGGTCAGGGTCTGGCAGGACATGTATGACCAGGGGATGGGGCGTTAGCGGAATGCTTACTGGACCGATTTCAACGGATGGGCTTCTGCGGCTTTTTCCAGGTTCGATTGCGGGTTTGACATGATTTCCTGCAACACATTGGCAGGGATCGGCTTGCTGAGTAGATAGCCCTGAATTTCGTCACAGCCAAAATCGCTCAACATCTGCAATTGCTCTTCCTCTTCAACCCCCTCGGCCACCACCGTCAGGTCAAGGGAATGGGCCATGGTGATGATGGTTTTGACGATCTGCTCGTCGTTTTTGTCGCGATTGATATCCTGGATGAATGAACGGTCGATTTTCAGGCGATCGATCGGGAAACTCTTCAGGTAACCCAGGGAAGAATAACCGGTGCCAAAGTCATCGATCGAAATCTTGATACCCCTGACACTGAGTCTTTTCAGCGACTCGGCAGCCAGATCGAGGTTTTCGATCAGGGCGGTCTCGGTGACTTCAACTTCCAGCAGGCGCGGCGGGACGTTGAATTCATCCAGCGCATTGAAGATCTTGTTGACGATATCGGATTCTATCAGTTGCACCGAGGACAGGTTGATACAGATCTGGCAGTCCTTGATGCCCAGATCCATCATTTCCCTGATCTGTCGGCAGGCGTCACTGAGTACCCAGTCGCCGATCGGGATAATCAATTTTCGTTTCTCGGCGAATTCGATGAATTCATAAGGTGTCAGCAAGCCTCGTTCAGGATGCTGCCAGCGCAACAGGGCCTCTGCCCCTTTGATATTGCCGGTATGCAGATCCATCTTGGGTTGATACAACAACACCCACTGTTTATGCTCGATCGCCTTGTGCAGTTCCTTTTCCAGTTTCAGGTATTTCAAGGACTGTTGCTGGATCTCCGGGTCGAAAAAATGATAGTCGGAAACACCTTTCTTCGCCTTGCAGAAATTTTTCGCCGTGATGGCATGATTCAGCAGTTCGTCCACGTTGCTGGCATCGGCCGGATAGATACTGATACCGGTCTTGGTAGACAGGTGAATCGAGTGGCCCTCGGCTTCATATGGATGTTGGGTACTATCGAGCAGGCGTTTGATGACCCAGGTTATTTGATCCTGATGAGCGATATCGGTCAGCAATACGGCGAATTCGTCGGCGGTGAAGCGGGATACGGCAAGGCGGGTGATGCCATCGGTTTTACGGAATATCTGGTTGAGATCTTCCGCAAAAGCCTGTAACACCTCGTCGCCAACCTTGCGACCCAGCGAGGTATTGATCTGGCTGAAATCATCGATATCGATAACCAGTACCGCAACCTGTTGATCGTGGCGAAAACCACGCTCGATCGCCTGCTGGATACGATCGTAAAACAACACCTGGTTAGGCAACCCGGTCAGCATATCGTAGCTTTGATGATATTCCAGTTGGGCGGAATACTCGGTGGCGATTTCCTCCAGTTCCTGCACCCGGTCCTTGAGCTGGGTGATTTCCATGATTTGATCACCCTGTTCAGGCTCTTCGCCATCGATCTCCCGTTTCGGCAAGTCGGCGGCAGACAGATGGCTGTCGGCCTGCCAGCGTTTGACCTGGTTACGTCCGGATTCCTTGGCCAGGTAGAGAGCCTCGTCGGCCTTGCTGTTAAGATCCTCCGGTGACTCTGGTTCATCGAGGATGGTGGCAACGCCGAAACTGGCGGTCACTCTGGGACCATTATTGAATTGTTTTTCCGATTCGGTCTTGACCCGCAGGCGGATACGCTCGGCAACATTCATCGCGATCTTTTCCGACATTCCCGGCAGCACCAGGCAGAATTCCTCACCACCATAACGTCCGACCAGGTCATCGTTACGGGTACTCGATTTGAGAATTTCGGCCAGCATCTTGATGACCTCGTCACCGGTAGCGTGGCCATAGTTGTCATTGACCGCCTTGAAATGATCGAGGTCGACCATGATACAGGCCAATTCCAGCCGCTCTTCCATCGCCTGTTGGAACAACAGCGCGAACTGCTCGCTGAATGAACGCCGGTTCAAGCAGCCGGTCAGGGCATCGCGGGTCGCCAGAAAACTCAATTCCTTGTTCTTTTGCCGCACCTGGAACTGGGTTTTTTGCAGGCGTGAGATCATGGTCTTGAGATCGGTGTTCCTCTTCTCCAGTTCGGAGATATCATCGAGGGTGACCAGTACCCCGTGCAATTTATTATCTTCACTGAAGATGGGGGAGGCATTGATCGCAAACTTCAGACTTTCGTTCTTGCTCTTGGTAAAGATCATCTGGCTGCCGATGACATTCTTGCCGCTGGTGATTACCTGCTCCCAGGGCATTTCCTCGCCGGATTTTTCCGCCGAGATATGTTTCCAGTTGAGTTCCGAAATCTTCACCCCGAGCAGGCTGATACCGGCATAACCGATCTTGTTGCTGAACGCCTTGTTGGCGAGCAGGATCTGTTCGTTTTCATCGATGATCATGACCCCCTCGGCCAGGGTATCGAAAGCGGCATTAACCCGTTCCGGAATCACCGAGGATGGATCAAGCTGACGCAGGGTACGCATCATGAAGATCATGAACACGAAAAAGCCAACCACCATGAAGAACAGGATTAATTCGAAGATCGGTCGCTGCAGGGTGCCGAGCAGGGTCTCGCCTTCCAGCTGCTCGAAACGCAATTCGACGTTACCCCACAGCTTCTTGTCCTGTAGCACCGGTACCAGCACATGGGTGGTGGTGGAGACGTCCTGGTCGAAATCACCCCACAGGGTTTCATGGTTGGGTGAGTTGAAGATCAACTGGCCGCCGCCACGACGGATGCCCGCGGAGAGGATCTCCGGGTTACGTTTGACGATATAGCGCACCAGCTGTTGAATCTTGCGGATATCCTGGTCGGGGATCAGGATCGACATCTGCAGCGCCAGTGATTCGCTGATCTTGGCCCGTGACTCGAGTTTCATCTTGTCCTGTTGCGGGGTGAAACCGAGGATCTCGGCGCCGAGCAGCACACAGCTGGTCAGCAGCACCAGCGCCAGGCTGATACGCATCGACGGGAAAACGATGTTCAGGTTCTTTCGTAACGAGTTCATACCCGGGCTGCTAATTCCTGCTATCCATTACCGGTCCTGGACAGATTTACACAATCTATTTGAGTATAGTCGGCAAACAGGGGTATTCCATTAAGCAAAAAGGGTAAAAACTGTGAAAATCAGTGGTTTAGTCTTTATTTGATGAGGAATTAGCGGAAAACATGTCGTCGACCCGGTCCTGAGGACTCTGCTCGGAATCATTATCACCGTCGCTGATTTTTTCCTCTTTCTT
>JASJBV010000195.1 GCA_030066335.1 Gammaproteobacteria bacterium | reverse complement strand
GTCACGCGCGAGGTGCGCGATCGCGTGACCGACAGCATTACCACCACGGCCGATTACAGCGAGCTTGGTGTGTTGTTGATCAGCGTGGCACTGATCGGTTTATTGGTGCCGTTGTTGGCGGTCCTGCTGATCCAGCGCTCGCGATTCCACACCCGGCAGTGAACGTGGAATTCGGCGGGTATTTCAACATGTTTGAATTGTTACGCTAGCTGTCTCCAGTTATCTCGCGTATAAAAACCTTTTTAATTGTGTGTGACAATTTGTCGCATTCTTAAATTGGGGTTGGCAAATTAGAATGCAAAGCCATCAACATTTCCGATGGCGGAATTGTCATTGCCTGTGGCGCTTGCTCGCAAGCGGCAGGACTAACTCAAAAAAGATTTCAACCAAGGGGTCAAAATGGTCAATCCTGAACTTGTTCAGGCCATTGAAATTGGTCCCAATGTGAAGACTCTGTCTTGATAACTTGTATAGGTAGATTATGAATCCTGAAACTAAGAAGACTGGCGTGGGCCTGGCAATTACTGCCGCAACCCTATTCTCGATTGCCCCAATGAATGCAACAGCGAGTAATGGCTCAGCTGTTAATACTGGCAAATGCATGGGTGGCAACAGCTGTAAAGGGCAAAGTTTTTGTCATACCGCGACTCATGCCTGTGCCGGACAAAATGCCTGCAAGGGCCAGGGCTGGATCAAAACCACCTCCAGCGACTGCAATGACAAAGGTGGAAAATTTGAAGTCGCGCAAATGGAGCAGCAGGGCCAGGGCTCAGATTACCAGCATCATGGCCAGGGACACATGGGGCAGAAACATGGAGGAAAGCAGCACGGTAAAAAGCATCATGGCAAAGGACAGCATGGCCAGAAACATGGAGGTATGCACGGGAAAAAGCATCATGGCAAAGGGCATGAACACAGAAAGCGCATGGAAGAACGGCTTGATCGCATTGAAGCCCTGTTGCAGCAACTGGTCGATCAAAACAAAGCGGCTTCAGGCAACAACTAGGCGTGAGGCTCCAAAATTTGCTACCCGAAGTTAAACTTCTAGAGCAGTTTTGCGGAGCGACTCAAGGCACTGAAATCACCTGCCGCAACATTGAGATGAACTCGACTTAGGTTTCCCGATCAGGCTGATTGCTGCTGTTTCGATGTTAGTAGGTGCCAGATCGCTTCAACCCCGGCATTACGTACCGCATCCGGCGATTGGTGATAGAAACTTTCCCAGGCCTTCTCGCGTTGGTCATCATAGGAGCCGGAGTGATTTTTTTGCCAGTTCAGCCTGACCGCATGACCGATGAGGATGTCCAGGGTCAGGTCATCGTCCACCTGTAAATCCGGGTTATCCTGCATCACCGAAATCAGGGTCTCTATCATCTCGACATTTAAGTGACGGTAAGCGGGTGATTCGATATTGTTCAATTCACTATCGAGCAGCAAGGCAAAACTGCGTTCCCCGGCCGTTGAGTCGTGGGTAATCTCCGCCCCAAGCCGACTGCCCCGATTGTATTTGTCACCAATTACGATGCCCCTGCACTGTCTCAATACATGCCACACGCCAGTGTAGAACTCCGGGCTAAGGCGCAATAAACCACCATTTTCTATCCGCCATTGATTCCAATCGGACACGCTTTCCTGGTTCCTGCTGTTCAGCGTGGCCAGGATGGGTTTGTTGGTCGGGATGCCCGAAGCCAGCAGTCGCTCCTGCTGTTGCATGTTCTGTACCTGGTCGCCGATCGAACCCAGTATTTCGCGCAGCATCGATAGAATCAGGCTCGGCGAGAAGCTGAGCAGCTTCTCGTAGGCTGACGCAAAAGTCAGCTGATGGTCACGCCCGGTTTTGGCCACCAACAACTGGATAAACTGCCAGACGCGCAAGGTTAGCAGGTTTTCAAACAGTTCCGGGCTATGCTTGACCAGCATCCCGAGATGTAACAGGATTTCCTGAGACAGGATTATCTCACCCGGAGTTTTGCCGCCAAATTGGCGCATGATCTCAACGATCGAGTGCGCATCATGCGGTTTGGAAATAACCGCTTTTTCACTATAAGCCCGACCTATGGCCAATTGTTTCTGGCGAATAATAAATTCCAGCAGCGTGTCCTCTATGCGGGTATCGACCTTGCCCAGCAAATCCGCCATTTTGCGCACCAGCCTCCAATCGTGCCGAGTGCAGGCCTGTTCATATCGGTGCTCACAAACTTCGGCCAAAGTCGTTTGCTGCTGATCGATTTCAATCCTGCAACCCAGGCCATGCCGTCGGCAAAGTTCTCTTAGCAGGTCTGGTGATTGCTCCCCATCCTGCAATAGTTGCAACAGTGCTTCGTCGGTAGCCATCTCGATTTGATGCCGATCATTGGCATTTTCGACCACCCTCTGAGCGCTATCGTCCTCATCTGCTTCTGTCTCTGCTGCGACAGAGCTCAGGGCGGGCTGCTCGAAACGGTAATCATGCAGATAATCGATTCTTTCCACACTGGCCGTGGTCATCAATTGGACCAGGCGGCCGGTTTTGACTTCGGCCCCATTACTCATGCCCCTGGTAAGTTCACTGAGCAGCACCAACAGGTAATGCCTGTCCTGCTCCAGTAGCATGTCGCTGCGCACCAGGAAGGCCAGAATCGGCTGCCCCGGGTGGTCCCAGTAATCGGAAATAAAACGTATCGATGAGCGAAATTGATCCACCAACAATTGATTATCGTGGCTCAGGTAGAACTCGCCCGGGTTGAAAAAGTAAGGCAGAAACAGGACCGGCTGACCGGCCAGGTCATACAGACGTGACGTGGTCAGGGTGCGGGTTGGTCCCATCGGTCGGCCGCTTAAGCCCAGCTTATCGTTTCTCCCCAGCAGGGTCTGGATCTTGGAAAGTTCTGCGGCGTGACGCAGTTCCACGCTGTCTATTTCATCGAGGGTCACGCAGTCATAGCCAAGGTCGCGTAGTTGAAATTTCACCTCGTCATTTTCGGCCAGGATCGGAATCAATACCGGGGTTTGACGATCATGACCGATGCGTTGGCGACGCCGCAGCGGATCGATATCGGCAGGTCGCAACACGCCGTCTTCAATCATGTCAGCCAACATGAACAGGCTCTGGGCCCAGGTCAGCGGCAGGTTCTCGTTGGGTTCCCGGCGCTGACTGCCGGGATGTTCGCGTTCGGCTTCAATCAGCGACGCTGGCACTCTGTAAAGCTCCGGCAACAACCTATACCCATCATGTTCGATGAATAAAGGCTCAAGTTTCTCTCGCCAGTGGCGTGCCTCATCGAGATCATTGCGCATCAAGGCATCGAGCAGCAAGTAACAGAAGAACAATGGCCACTCTGACTCGATATCGCGAAATTTCTGCAGTTCGGAGGGCTCATAATGCAGCCTGGATTCATCCTCGAGCGCACTTTGATGGCCATCGAGTAAAAAACGCTTACAGCCATAGTTGCCGACCAGGGAATCGACGATCTTATCTCGAGTCTGCTCGACCAGCTCCCGGTTTTCGACCGCATAGGCCGGATAGCCGATGATGCTGAGTAAGGCGGCATCGGTCTCTTTCGAGTTGGACTCGCGTGGTAACAGACCCGTCAGGGTGAAGCGGGAACGGGCCGGATCACTCGATTCAACGTGAATGACACCAGCCGGCGAGCTGATATTACCGAACAGGTTAAACCCGGACAGCGCCTCAAGCGCGGCTTTTGCCATGCCCACCGAGCTGCAGTTGACCTCGGTAAGACCGCGGTTACTCTTGTTGCCCCGCTCCCAGATGCCGTAATCCGGCGTGCAGTAAGTACGGCTGATGTAATGGACCAGATTCTGGATGAAGTTGACCTCATCGATGGAGAAAATCAGGCGCAAACCCGAGGCCGTCATTTGCGCCAGCATCAACAGGTAGAGCGAGATGGCATCGAGTTGAAGGTGGCCCCAGTCTTCATCGCCGACCACTGCCAGGCCGGTATTGGTGCCAAACTTGGCATGCACCGCGTCGAGCGGATTCAGGCTGTGTTTGAAGGTTTCCACCCGGTCCGCCTGGCGCATCATTGCCAGCAGTAAACCGCGCATCAGCTTGACCACGCTATGGGTCAGCAGATAGCTGCGCTCATGCTCTGGAGCCATGCGTCGGTAAGCCATGGCCAGTCCCCAAACGGCTTGAATGCAATACACGTTATCGCGTATCCAGGCATCGGTATAATCACCATGGGCGTTGATCGCGGTACTCGCGGGCAGCAGCCCGGTTACCGGATCCTGGCGATCGAGTATCAGGTCGTTAACCTGTTGGAAATGTTTATCCAGCTTCTCCAGGTTCAAACCTGTCCCCTCATCTGTGTTGGCTTGATGTTCATTGTTCAGTGTAAAACTCTAGCGATTTAAAACCTACGGCCGAAACTATTTCCGCTCCCGGCCAGGCATTATAACTTGAGCCATAAACTCTTGCAGATATGCACCACTTCGGTTCAATCTCAGGCATTAACATGATGACGCCCTGGGAGAGCTCAAGGGTGAATCAATATATCATCAGATTGGCTATCGCACTTCTCACCAATGAATTACTGGGGTCGACGAGGATATTTGTTCGACTATTTCGAAGTATTGAAGAGCTCATTTCGTATTGTGGAATACCGCATCGGCTATATCTATAACCGTACACGCAAGTCATTTGTAAACCATTAACGAGTTAGGGAGGTTAATTGTGCCGGATATTTATTTTTGGATAGGCTTCTTTGGTGCTCCCCTGTTTGTTGTGCTGGTGACGGCTTATGTGTTTCGCCCTTCTGCACGCAAGCACTATCACGATGCGAAACAGGTAATTTTTACTGATGATGAGATAGCCAGGCGGAGTGGTAAATCTGGTCCTGGTGGTGAGAGCAGATTGGCGGCCTAGATCAACCAATCACGATCAGGACGAGATCCGGAATTTGACCGTGGCTGAATTCGACCTTGGTTTTGCTGCAGAGAGAGACTGTGGCTTGAACAGGCTCTGCCACCGCCGATGGCGGGGTGCCGTGCCGCAGCCAGCGGCAAGCACGGCCCATCGGCGGTAACTAAGCTATCGACCCAGGTAGCGGGCAATCTCTTCCTGGGTATAACGCTGCCGTACCCTGACCGGAACCGGCTTTGGGGTTGCTGTCAGTGCTCGGTAAAACACGTAACCTAGCAGTGCAAGTCCGCTGAGTCCCGTTAGAGCGTAGGCCGTTGCCATCATTAATTCAATTTCCATGTTCAATACCTCGATTGCTGTCGTTAATTGATATAAGTTCATAGTCTTTCTGAGGGGCACAGAACATGGACAAACAACGTAAGGTCCGATGTAGACTGTGCTCTCTAGACGCTATTGTTCAATAAATGTCTAATAAAATGTCCAGATTTAACGACTATAGTAATGATAAATTACATTATGTCCAGATAAATTTATGGTCAAATTATGGACAATGCAAGTTTTCTTCCAGGTATTGACCATGAACGCCTGCTTTTGTTGAATCATGGATGATATTGCATGCAAATTGAAAATGGCTCCTCTTCTTGGGCGCAAATAGAACTGCATGTCTTGCTTCATTGTCTGAAATACGGGGTAGTTTTCACACCATTAAGATCAGACCTCTTTTTTCTCTTACGGCTTCGATAACGATGAGTATTAGTGGGTTCGTCAGGTTTCCTGCATAATCCGGTGACAGTCTGGTGTGGAACAGCCTAGAGAACCACAACGAGCACCATGCGTTATTATGGAGAAGACCTTCATGACGAAAAACACCGAAATTTCGATGGCAGCCTGCAGTCGTGCCATCAAATCCACTTCATTGCTATTGTTGGCCCTTTTGATGCCTGCATCGGTGGTTTTGGCCCAGGGTACGGGGGCCGATTTCGAGCCCTATCCGCTGCGCCCGGCCGACACCTCGAGTCCTCGGGACACACTGAACAGTTTTCTTACAAACACTAAACGGGTGGTTGAAGGCTGGCGTCAAGGAGAGCCCTGGACCGTGACACGTTATCGTGCCCAGGTGCGAGCCCTGCAAACGCTTGATTTCAGCACTACACCGGACGGCAACTCCTGGTCCGTGCGTGCCCTGCGCGCCGTGTACTTGAAGGAGATCCTCGATCGTATCCCGCTGCCGCCGGAAGACGAGATTCCAGGCGATGCGGAAGTCCTGGATGACGCCATTACGACCTGGACCATCCCCGACACCAGGATCACCATCCGACGCATAGAGGATGGTGCCCGGGCTGGTGAGTTTCTGTTCTCCACCGATACCGTTCGACGACTGGACCGGCTGTACCGGTTGACCAAGCATCTGCCCTACAAGCCGGGGGCCACGGTCGGCGTCTACGAGGCGTTCATCCGCTCTGAACGCAATAGCTATGCTGTCTACAGGGAAATCAGGAACCGCTTGCGGCCGGTCGATACCTCGAGCCCTCGATCCACGCTGGAAGGTTTTCTCGACAGCGTCAACCTTGCCTATTCGTACGTCAAGGAAGCCGATGTCGCGCTGAAGGCCACGCCACCGACCATGACGAAGGAAGAGGCACGTGAGATCGAGAGAAAGGCTGATAACCTTCTGTCGCGTGCCCGATCCACACTCGATCTGAGCCGGGTACCCGAAGCACTACGCGATAATTTCTCCATCGAAGCCGTTCTTCAGTTGAAAGAAATCTTCGACCGGATGCTGCTGCCACCGGTGGACTCCGTACCCAACAGGCAGATGGTTGAGGCTGCAAGGGACACGGACGACGACAGACCGGTCCGCTGGAGATATCCGAACACGGAGATTATCATCGTTGAAATCACGGAAGGCCCAAGGCAAGGCCAGTTTCTGTTCAGTGCTGACAGCGTCAGCCGCATTAACGAGTTCTACGAGAAGATTCGCGATCTGCCCTATCGTACCGTTGACGAGGCTGTGACGCTTTACCAGCGATCTCCTGGCAAATCAGAAGGCTTCTACGAAACCTACATCTCGACACCAGGATATCTGATACCGCACACCAATTTCCTGGCAGGATGGCTCGATGATCTGCCGGCCTGGTTTCACACACTGCAAGGTGGACAGACACTTTGGCAATGGTTTGGCCTGTTTCTCTCAGTGCTGATCATTGTCCTGGCAGCTTACGCGAGCCACCGACTGGTTAAGCGATTGGCGGAACGACTGCACCCGCCGCTGGATGACTGGCTAAGGACCCTAACCCCGGTCGTTATCGCAACCATCTCCGGTCTCGTCGTCCACTTCCTCGATGGAGACCTCAGGATCACGGGCGACCTGCTTACCGCCGTGACAACAGGAGGCCAGACCATCGTCTTCGCGATGACAGCATGGGTAGTGTACGTCCTAAGCAAGGCCGTCGCGGAGACAATTATCGCTTCTCCGCGAATCCCAACTCAAAGCTCGGAAGCGGCGCTGCTGCGTATTGGTGCTCGTGCCGTTGGCTTTCTGCTGGGTGCCTGGATCTTCATTGACGGCATTCGTGAGCTGGGCGCAGACCTCATTCCGCTTCTGGCTGGCCTTGGTGTCGTTGGCCTGGCGGTGTCCCTGGCTGCGCAGAGCACCATCGCAAACTATATTGGTGGCCTGATCCTGTTTGCTAACAAGCCGGTGAAGGTGGGAGACTTTTGCCGCTACGGGGAGGATCCGTCCTCCGAATGGATGCGCATCGGCACTGTGGAGGAAATTGGCCTGATTTCGACGCGCCTCCGTGGTCTCGATCGAACTATAACGAGTATTCCGAATGCTGAATTTTCCAACATGCATATCGTGAACCTGACTATGCGCGACGAGCGGCTCGTCAGGACCACGCTGCAGCTTCGCTACGAGACAACGCCAGAACAGATGCGTTACGTCCTGGCCAAGATGCGTGAACTATTGTTAGGCCACCCAATGGTAACCCCCGATCCCGCTCGAGTCCGTTTCATCGGTTACGGAGCTTATTCAAAGGACGTTGAAATCTTTGCTTACCTGAAATGCCAGGAACAAAACACCTTTCTTGCCATCCAGGAGGACCTCTTTCTGCGCATCGAGGACATCATCAG
>JASJBV010000194.1 GCA_030066335.1 Gammaproteobacteria bacterium | reverse complement strand
TGCCTCTGCTGGAGTTTCCGCGAAATGGTTCACCCCGGTTGGCCCAATAGCGCTAAGCTATTCCAACCCGCTTAACGAGGAATCCGGGGATGATATCAAGAAATTCCAGTTCTCCCTGGGCGCACCGTTTTGACAGTTAACTGCATGAGGTTTAATTGAAACATCTAATCCTGAGTACACTGTTCGTTTTCAACCTGGTCCTGGTGTTCAGCCCTGCCAGTTTTGCTCAAACAGGTCTCTACAAAATCGGTTTCGTCAATACCGGCACCGTATTGAAGGAGGCACCGCAGGCGCGCAAGGTTGAGGAAAAACTCAAGTCCGAATTTGAAGCTCGCGAGAAAATCCTCCGCGCCAAGCAACGCGAACTGCTCGCCATCGAAAACCAGATCAAGACCGAGGGCGAGCGCTTGAGCCAGTCGGCCCAGCGCAAGCTGGAGCGTGAACTGAGACTCAAACTCAGCCAATTGAAATTTGAGCAACAGGAATTCCGCGAAGATCAAAACCTGCGCCGTAACGAGGAAATCCGTAACCTGCAAACGGTGATTGCCGCAGTCTTGAAACGACTCGGGGATGAAGAAAAGTTCGATCTGATCCTGACCGAGGGGGTCAGCTATGTATCTGATGTGATCGATATCACCCCCAAGCTGATCGACATGCTGAAACAACTGTCCGAGCAGGAAAGCGCCACTAACTAGCGTTGGCGCCAGCACCCGTTCAAGCTAATAAATCAGAACCACACAGGGAATCCTCGGGGATGTCATCCAAACCTCATCCAATCAATAAGTCGGTCACCGTCAGCGAGCTGGCCGCCTTGCTCGAGTTGGATTTCTCCGGTGATGGACGAACGCCCATTGTTTCCCTGTCTTCGCTGGAATCGGCCGATCGCGGCAGTCTGTGTTTTCTGCATTCGCGAAAATTCATCGAAAAATTACGCAACAGTGATTGTGCCTCGGTCATCGTGTCCACTGGCTTTGATGAACCTCTGCACGGCAAGACCTTTTTGTTTGCCCCTAATCCGCATCTGGCTTTCGTGCGGGCGATCGAATTACTCGAGCCGTTGAGTCAACATCCGGATGTCGAGGGTATCCATCCCACCGCACAGATCGATCCCTCGGTGCAGCTGGGGGACAACGTGTCGATTGCGGCCAATTGCTATATCGGCGCCGGGGTCAGGCTCGGGGACAATGTGCAGATCGGCGCCGGTTGTGTGGTGGAACAGAACGTGGTCATCGGCAACCATAGCCGCCTGATGGCCCGGGTGACTCTGTGTCATCGGGTCAACCTGGGTGAACATGTGATCATTCATCCCGGTGTGGTCATTGGCTCGGATGGCTTCGGCCTGGTGCATGACGGCAATAACTGGGTCAAGATACCGCAGATTGGCACCGTCCAAATCGGCGATAGGGTCGAGATCGGGGCCAATACCACGATCGATCGCGGCGCCCTGGACGATACCGTGATCGAAAACGGGGTTAAACTCGATAACCTGATTCAGGTCGCGCATAATGTGCATATCGGTGAACACAGCGCGATTGCCGGTTGTGTCGGCATTGCCGGTAGCACTATTATCGGCAAAAATTGTAAAATTTCCGGCGGCGTCGGGATAACCGGGCACCTGTCGATAACCGACAATGTGACGATCACGGCGATGTCGATGGTGACCAAAAGCATCCACAAGAGTGGAACTTACTCCTCGGGCACGCCATTGATGGATAACAGCTTATGGCATCGCAGCAATGCGCGCTATAAGTCACTCGATAAACTGGCCAGAAGCGTTTCTGAGCTGAACAGAAAAACTAGAAATGACCTTATATGAGCGATACCTCTGAGTTTGATTTTGATATCCAGCGGATAATGGAGTTTTTACCGCATCGTTATCCGTTCCTGTTGATCGACCGGGTGCTGGAATGCAAATCGGGTGAACACCTGATTGCGTTGAAAAACGTCACCATCAACGAACCTTTTTTTCAGGGCCATTTTCCCAATCAGCCGCTGATGCCGGGTGTCCTGATTCTCGAGGCGCTGGCCCAGGCTACCGGCCTGTTGTCTTTTTGCAGCATGGGCGAGGAACACCGCAATAAACTGTATATGCTGGTTGGGGTCGACAAGGCGCGATTCCGTGGCCAGGTCATACCCGGAGACCAATTAACCCTGACCGTGACCTTGAAACGGCATATGCGTGGGATCTGGATGTACGAGGGCAAGGCCCAGGTCAATGGCGACGTGGTGGCTGAAGCCGAGTTCATGTGTAGTGCCCAGGACCGCAGCTAGTGATCCATGCCAGCGCCATCATAGATCCTGCAGCTGAACTTGGATCAGGGGTAGAGGTCGGAGCCTACAGTATCATCGGCGCCGATGTCGTGATCGGCGATAACTGCTGGATCGGTCCGCATGTGGTCATAGCCGGACCCTGCCGGATCGGCAAGGACAACAAGATATATCAATTCTCTTCCATCGGCGAGGCGCCGCAGGATTTGAAATACGCCGGTGAACCGACCCTGCTCGAGCTGGGTGACCGCAACGTGATCCGTGAATACGTGACCTTTAACCGCGGCACCGTCGACGGCAACGGCAAGACCGTGATCGGCAGTGATAACCTGTTCATGGCCTATTGTCATGTTGCGCATGATTGTATCGTCGGCAGCCACAGCGTATTTGCCAACGCCGCCTCCCTGGCCGGTCATGTCGAGGTCGGTGATCATGCGATCCTCGGCGGCTTTACCTCGGTGCATCAGTTCACCCAGATCGGCACCCAGGCATTTTGTGGGCTGGGTACGGTGATTACCCAGGATATCCCGCCGTTTTCCACCGCTGCCGGCAATCGGGCCAAAACCTTTGGTATCAACAAGGAAGGGCTCAGGCGCAAGGGCTATTCGAACGAATTGATCCGTGCCCTGCACAAGAGTTTCCGCCTGTTGCTGAAGTCCAAAACCAGCCGCGAGGAGGCCCTCGCCGAACTCCGGCCACTGATCGAGCTCTACCCCGAAGTTGAACTGTTCACCAACTTCGTCATCAACAGCAAACGAGGTATCGCGCGCTAGGCTGAAGCACTTTTGTGAAGTGCTTACTGTTATTTGTTCAGCCTAAACCGTATACTTTTCGGTCCTATTACAAAGATAACGACCGTCGCAGCCGCGACCAAAGGACTGATATGTTGAAGCTTCACAAACTACTCTCCGTGGGTTTGACGCTTTCGTTGCTCGGCTTGCCTGCTGGACTGCAGGCCCAGAAGCTGAGCCAGACGCTGCAGGACAAAGCCGTCGCCAAATACATCAATAAAGCCGCCGGCCTGGAGATCACCGATGATGGCCAGGTGCTGGTTACCTCCAGGCGTGAGGGCAGCCTGCTGGTGCAGGACGGAGATCAGTTCAAGATTGTCAAACTGCTACCGAAGATTTTCGCCGACAATGATGTGACCGGCATCGAGCAGATGGCGGATGGCAGGTTGGTGCTGGTCAATGACGGTGACAGCGAGGTCGCGCTGGTCGATGCATCGCTTGAGCAGCTGCTGCAGAAATTCGCCAAATCCGGTGATGATGCCGGCGAGCTCAAGAAGCCCCAGGCAGTTGCCGGCTCGATCAATAACCGCATCTATGTTGCCGATCGTGATAACAACCGAATCTCGGTGTTCAACGACCAGGGCCTGTTCCTGCAGCAGATCGGCCAGCATGATCGCGATGCCCGCGATCTGCTAAAACCTACCCATCTGGCGCTGGATGCCAGTGAACAGCTCTATGTGCTGGAAGCCGGTGACCGAAACCGGGTAACGATCTTTGATCGCCACGGCAACATCATCAAGCAGCTCGATACCAAGGCCCTGGGTGAACTCCTGGGCTCGAAAATTGATTTCAGTGCGATGACGGCCGACTACGATGGCCGCTTGTACCTGGCCGATGACAACAGCCGTCAGGTGTTTGTGTATGACTGGCAGAATGAGCAGATATTGAGCCGTTTCGGCACCCTTGGCCAATCGCGCGGGCAATATCGCGATATCTCCCTGCTCGCGGTCAACCAACGCGGACAACTGGCGGTACTGGATAAGAAGAATGCCAAGGTCGAGGTTTATCAGCTGGAACAGAAGCAGTTCGCCCAGGCCACAACCAGCAACGTGATCCGCTTTGCCGGCAAACAGGCCAGAGACTGTGTGTCCGAGCATGTATTTGTCGATGATCAGACCCTGTGTATCAAGGCCAAGAAGGGCGGCATCCGCATCCTGGCAGCGGATGGTAAGGAGCTGGGCCGATTTGCCGAGGAAATCAAGGCACCACAGGCACTGCACAGTGGCCGGCAGATGGTCGCGATCCTGGAAAAGAATATGCTGCACGCATACCGGCATAACGGGGAGAAGATCTACAGTCTAGGCCGTTATGGAACCAGTCCCGGTGCATTCGACAAGCCCACTCATGTATTCACCGCACACAACCAGATTTATGTCACGGACAAGGGTAATAGGCGGATCCAGATTTTCGCCGGTGATGGCCAGTTCGTGGCACAAATCAAGGCCTCCGACCAGACCTTTGACAATGTCGGTCCAATCGCGGTCGACAGTCAGCAGAATATTTACCTGGTCGATCCCGACAGCCGTCACAAGATCAAGATGTTGGATAAGGAATTCATGCTGAATGCGATTATCGGCTACAAAGAGCTTACCTCGCACAAGGCCAAGGCGGTGCATGCGCTGGATGTCGATCAGCAGGATCGGCTGTACGCGCTGGTGACCACGCCGATCAACGATTACAGCATCAGGGTCTATCAGCAGCTGCAACTGATCAAGGAATTCGGTGCCGGTGCCGCCAATGGCAGCGATGTGTTTTTTTTGAGCCCGGGTTCGATTTCAGTGGCATCCAGCGATAAAAACCGGGTTTTCCTGTATGACGGCAAACAGAAACAACAATACCTGTTCGATTACCTGGAATACCCGGACCCGGCCTTTGCCCTGCAGGCTACCGGCAACAAACAACAGCTGACTTTGCAATGGGATAGCACCAGGAGCCCGCTGATAGCCAGCTACCGGATTGAGGCGGCCGTGGATAAGGCAGGGCCTTATGCGACGATTAGCGACAGCAGCGAGTTGAGCAAAACCCTGACCGAACAGGAGACCGGAGACAAGGCCTGGTTCCGGATTGTTTCAATCAGTGGTTTCGGTCTGGCGGCCAAACCGTCGGCGGCCAGGGAAAACCAGTTTTATAAGTTGCAGCAGTTATACCAGGCCCAGGCTTACCCGGAGGTCATCAAACTGGCCGATCGCCTGCTTAAATTCAACCCGGACAACGAAGATGCATTGCATCTGAAGGCGGAAAGCCTGCTGAAGTCAGGTCAGCAACAGGCCGCCATCAACAGTTTCCACAAGCTGGAGCAAAGTGAACGCTATAAAAACCTGGCGATCAGGCAACAGGTCAAGGCTTACTACGAACTGGAACAATTTCTCGATGCCAAATCGAAGATCGACCAGGTATTGGCACTGCAACCCACCGAGGTCGATCCCTATTTGATCTGTGCCGAATTGAGCCTGGAACTGGCCGACTCGATCGGTACCGTCACCTGTGCCGAGGACGGCCTGGCCAAACATCCGGAGCATGCCGAGCTGCGTTACCTGCTGGGTAAGGGTTACCTGCTGGCCGGAATCATCGAGGACGGATTACTCGAGTTCGATACGGTCATCCAACAGCATCCCGAACAGCATCAAATCCGTCTCCAGATCGCGGATGAAATGATGCGCTTGCAGCGCCACGAACAGGCGCTGGCCCATTATGAAGCGGTGGCCACGGCCGCCCCGCAACTGGGACAGGCCAATATCGGCCGGGCCAATGCCCTGTTATTGCTGGACCGCGATGACGAGGCCAAGGCCCTGGCGATCAAGCTGTCGGCCAACCAGGCTACCAAGGGTGATGGTTTCTACATCCTGGGCAAGTTGGCATCCAAGCAGGAAAAATATACCGAGGCGGTATTACGCCTGACCCGCGCCGGCAAGGCCAGACCACAGAATGTCGATATCTGGTTGGCGCTGGCGAATGCCTACATTGCATTGAACCAGCCGGGCAAGGCGGTGCCGGCCCTGGTCCAGGGCATCAAGGCCAATCCGGAGGCATTCGAATTATTCGAACTGGCCGGTCGCCTGGAGCTGGAGCAGGAAAAATATACCCAGGCCAACAGCTACCTGGACAAGGCGGTCAGTCTCAATAATAAGTCCCTGCCAGCCAACCTGTTGTATGCGCGCAGTCTGTTTGCCACGCGTAACTATCGCAGCGCTGCCAGCTATGCCGAGCAAGCGGCCAGGCTGGCACCGAAGGATGTCGAGGTGCTGGTGTTACAGGCGGATATTGCCAACCAGCAGGGCAAGGTCGGTTCGGCAATAGAGTTCATGAAGACCGCGCTGAGTCTGCAACCCGCTTCGGCTGATTTGATGTATCGCCTGGGCCGGGTCTACCAGCAAGCCAACCTGTTTGACCAATCCAGGACCAATCTGGATAAAGCGGCGGCCATCAACAGTGCCTGGGCCGAACCGCATGTTGCCCTCGGCGAGCTGTACAGCAAGCGACGCCTGTTCGACGATGCCATCGCTGCGTTTGAGCAGGCGGTCGAGCTGGATCCATCAGAGAACAACCGGGCCCTGTTGAATTCCGCGTTTGCCGATAAGAAGCGTTCGCTGGAATTCAAGAGCAACGCGGCGCAACTGGTATTGTCCGATCTGAATCTGAATCACGTGTTTTCCGCGGCCTATAAGAAATATGCCAACCAGTCCATCGGCAGTGTGCGGCTGGAAAACGTCAGCGGCACCGACTACGGCAATCTGCAACTGTCATTCCAGATCAAGGAGTACATGGATTTCCCGATCACCCAGGAAATCCCGATGATCAGGGGCGGCGAACAGCAGGAGTATGATTTCAAGGTCACCTTCAACAACAAGATTCTCGACGTCGACGAGGACATCGGAGTGCAGGTCGAGGTCAAGCTGAACTATAACCGCGATGGGCAGAAGGACTCGATTCGCCTGACCCAGCCGATGACGATCTATGGCAAGAACGCGATGGTCTGGGGCGAGGCGATGATGGTGGGTTCCTTCGTCACCCCCAAGGACGACCCGTTGCGCAATTACGTGCGCAGTGTGATCAACCAGTACCAACCCAATCCCGGGCCGTTGAACGACAAACTGGTGGCGGCAATGACCTATTTCAGCAGCCTCAGTGCCAACGGGCTGAAATACCTGATCGATCCCAATACGCCCTACACGACCTTGCGCGACGACCAGGTCGATTATGTGCAATTTCCGCGTGAAACCCTGAAACTCAGGAGTGGTGATTGTGATGACCTGTCGGTGCTGATTTCCGCCGGCCTGGAGAACCTCGGAATCGAGACCGTGTTGCTCGAAGTACCGGGGCATCTGTTCCTGATGTTCAATACCGGCCTGCCGGAGGCGGAAGCTGGCCTGATCAGCCAGGACAATAGCCTGCTCTCGCTGCGCAATGGTCAGGTCTGGATTCCGCTGGAAGCGACGATGGTCAATGCCAGTTTCAGCGAGGCCTGGGCCGAGGGTGCACGCAAGTATCAGCTGGCGCAGCAGCAAAACGAGCTGGGTATCATTGACCTGCGCCAGTCCTGGCAGCAATACAAACCGGTCACCCTCGGCAAGTCAGGTCAGAGCATCGAGCTGCCAGCCGAGGCGGCTACCCGTCTGATGATCACCAGCGCCCAGAACCAGCTGCTGAGTAAAAGTATCGATCGTTTGATTCTGCCTTACCAGACCATCATCGCGAATAATCCGCAGAATCTGGCCGCGCGCATGCAGATCGCGATTCTGTACACCCGCTACGGCCTCTACGATGACGCCCAGCTTGCGTTTGATGCGCTGCAGGAGCTGGCGCCGGAAGATAGCGGGGTCCAGTCCAACCTGGGCAACCTGTATCTGCTGACCGGGCGCTTCGATGACGCAATCACCAGCTACCAACAGGCTGCATCGCTGGATGACCAGGATGGCGGCATAGCACTAAACCTGTCCATGGCCTATTATAGAAAGGGAGAGCTGAAAACAGCCGCGACGCATTATCAGCAGGCCATTGCTTTA
>JASJBV010000197.1 GCA_030066335.1 Gammaproteobacteria bacterium | reverse complement strand
TCGAGGAGCGGCACAAACGCCGCAGCGAAGAACTCGAGCGGGCCCAGAGCGCCCTGGTCGATGGCCTGGTGGCAAAGGTTAAGAGCGCAGGCGTCGAGGTCGACTCGACGATTCGCTACGGCCATGTCGCCAAAACCATCGCCGATATTGCCGAACAGGAGGGCGGTTCAGAGATATTCATCGGGCGAACGGGGGACGGCGGAATTTCCGCAAGAGTCTTCGGTTCTGTCGCGTCGACCATGGCGCAAATCGCCCCGGTGCCCTGCACCATCGTGCCCTAAAACCAGTACAGGTATGAATAATCATGAACAACAAAATCATTGCCAGTGCACTGGCCCTGGGCATGGCCCTTGTATCGGGTGCCGCGTCGGCACAGTCTATCGATGAGACGGTAAACCAGTTATTCTCCAGTTCCACCGGCTGGTTCGTCAGTTTCATCTTCAGCCCGTTCCCGGGCACCAGCTTCCCCTGGATCGTGGGCTGGCTGGTTATCGCGGCGACCGTATTTTCCTTTTACTTCGCGTTCATCCAGTTTCGCGCCTTTAAACATTCGATATCGCTGGTCAAGGGCGATTACTCCGACCCCAATGACGCCGGTGAGGTCAGTCATTTCCAGGCGTTGGCGACCGCTCTGTCGGGCACGGTAGGTCTGGGTAATATCGCCGGTGTCGCCGTCGCGGTCGGCATTGGCGGCCCGGGTGCGACCTTCTGGATGATCCTCGCGGGCCTGCTGGGGATGGCTTCCAAGTTCACCGAGTGTACGCTCGGGGTCAAGTACCGCAACGAGTATGAGGACGGCACCGTATCCGGTGGACCGATGTATTACCTGACCAAGGGCTTCGCCGAACGCGGCCTGCCCGGCGGCAAGGTGCTGGCGGTGATGTTCTCTGTATTCTGTATCCTCGGCGCGCTCGGCGGCGGCAACATGTTCCAGGCCAACCAGGCGCACCAGCAGATATCCAGTATCTTCGGCGGTTACCCGGGCTGGATTACCGGTGTCATCTTCGCCGCGGTGGTGTTCGCCGTTATTGTCGGCGGCCTGAAGTCGATCGCCCGGGTGACCGAGAAGGTGGTGCCGTTCATGGGCATCATGTATGTCGGTGCGGCGCTGATTATCCTGATCGTCAACTATGACAAGATCGGCTGGGCATTCGGCCAGATCTTTGCCGGTGCCTTTACCGGGCTTGGCGTTGCCGGCGGCATGGTCGGTGCGCTGATCCAGGGCTTCAAGCGTGCCGCATTCTCCAACGAGGCCGGCGTCGGTTCGGCGGCGATTGCCCACTCCGCGGTACGCACCAAGGAACCGATCACCGAGGGTTTTGTATCGCTGCTCGAACCCTTCATCGACACCGTGGTGATCTGTACCATGACCGCGCTGGTGATCATCATCACCGGCCAGCTGATGATCGATCCGGTTACCGGCAACTACCTGGTTGAAGACGGCACGATCATGACCGTGGATGGTACTTCCGGGGTTAGTCTGACTTCCGCGGCCTTTGCCAGTGCAATCGGCTGGTTCCCCTACATACTCGCGGTAGCGGTGGTGCTATTTGCCTTTTCGACGATGATTTCCTGGTCCTACTATGGCCTTAAGGCCTGGACCTTTCTGTTCGGTGAAGGCAAGTCCAAGGAGATCACCTTCAAGGTCATCTTCTGCATCTTCGTTATCATTGGCGCGGCTGCCAATCTCGGCCCGGTTATCGACTTCTCCGACGCGGCGATCTTCGCCATGGCGGTGGTCAATATTCTCGGTCTGTACTTCCTGATGCCGATCGTCAAGCGAGAGCTGAACAGTTATCTGAGTCGTCTCGAGTCAGGGGAAATCAAGAAGTACAAGTAACAGAATGGGGACAAAGCCGGGTACAGTGTACCCGGCGCCCTCCCCGGCGTTTATGCCATATAAATACGACTATAAAAAGCAGTGAGTTAAGCCATGACTTCTTACCAGGACCCCAGCTTCACCATTGGCATCGAGGAAGAATACCTGCTGGTCGATCCCGAGACCCGCAACCTGGCCGAGGATCCTCCGGCCAGCATTCTCGAGGAGTGCCGCAAACAGGTTGGAGACCAGGTGACGCCTGAGTTTCTGCGCGCGCAGATCGAAGTTGGCACCCGGGTCTGCAATTCGATCACCGAGGCCAAGGAAGAGCTGCGCTCGTTACGCCGCTGTATCCGCGACGTGGTGGAGTCGCACGGGCTGGCGATGATTGCCGCCTCTACCCATCCGATTGCCGACTGGGATGAACAGAAACATACCGAGAAGGATCGCTACAACATCCTCGCCCAGGACATGCAGGCCGTCGCCCGGCGCCTGCTGATCTGCGGCATGCATGTGCATGTCGGAATCGAGGATGATGACCTGCGCATCGACCTGATGGGCCAGGTCAGTTACTTCCTGCCCCACCTGCTGGCACTGAGCACCTCCGCGCCGTTCTGGCGTGGTCGCCTGACCGGACTCAAGTCTTACCGCATGGCGGTGTGGAACGAATTGCCGCGCACCGGGCTGCCGCCACAATTCGACAGTTTCGGCGATTACCGGCGCCTGGTCGATACCTTCGTCGGCACCGGCGTCATCGAGGATGCGACCAAGCTGTGGTGGGATGTGCGCCCCAGTGACCGCTTCCCCACCCTGGAAATGCGCATGACCGATATCTGTACGCGGATGGAAGACGCGATCAGTATCGCCGCCTATTACCGCTGTTTACTGCGGATGCTGTGGCGGCTACGGCGTAACAACCAGCGCTGGCGCCAGTACGACCGGTTCATGATCGCGGAAAACCGCTGGCGCGCCTCGCGTTACGGGATCGATGAGGGGCTGATCGATTTCGGCAAGGCCGAGATTATTCCTTTTCCCGATCTGCACGAGGAGCTGATCGAACTGCTGCGTGAGGACGCGGAATTCTTCGATTGCGTCGACGAAATCGAGGGTGCCCGAGAGATTCTCAAGCGGGGCACCAGTGCGCACAAGCAGGTCGCGGTATGGCAACAGGCGAAAGACGCCGGCAAGGATGATGCGGCAGCGCTGCGCGATGTCGTCGACATGCTGATCGAGGAGACCGCGCACGGGCTATGAGTCGTTAGCGTCATCCTCAATGATGGGGGAAAACTTGTTAAGGCACTTTCGAGCATATTGGTCTAACATCACAACATGCAACTATTTTTCCGCCAAGCACCGATACTTGCCCTGCTGTTGACCTTGGGCCTTGGATTCAGCAACCCGGCTGCTGCAATCGAGGTCTACAAGTATGTCGACCGCAATGGCGTGGTGCACCTGACCGACCGGCCGCCGGATGACCGCTACCGCCTGTACCAGAAGGATGGTAAGAAACTGATTACCCAGCGCATCAATTACCGCGACAAGCTGGCTAACCGCAAACGCTTTGCCCCCAAGATCGCCGAGGTCGCGCGTGAATACCGGGTGCCGGAAAAGCTCATCCACGCGGTGATTACCATCGAGTCTGCCTACGACCCCAACGCGGTATCGCGGGCCGGCGCGGTTGGGCTGATGCAACTGATGCCAGCCACCGCCAAGCGCTACGGGGTGGCCGACCGGCGCGACCCGACGGCGAATATCATCGGCGGCACCCGTTACCTCAAAGACCTGTTGACCTATTTCGATCGCAATCTGCAACTCGCCCTGGCCGGCTATAACGCGGGCGAGAACGCGGTCAAGAAATACGATTACCAGGTCCCACCCTACCCCGAAACGCGCGATTACGTGCGCAAGGTATTGAAACTCTACTCGCAGGAAACCTTTGGGGGATCCGGCGGCGCCTGATTCGTTGGCGAATATATTGTCATCGCGAACGCATGTGAAGCGATCTCAACCGCAGAGATTGCCGCGTCGCTACGGTTACTCCGGGAATCCATTTGAAGGTTTGGCTCCGTTATTAATGGATCCCGGATCAAGTCCGGGATGACGATGCTATGTATTACCTCGGCGGTAAATCACCGTCATAACTCGGCTTGACCGGATGATCCAGGGCGTCCGGCTGATAAATCTTGTAATGTTCGGCCTGACACATACAATTAACCTAATTTAGATTTCTCTTATATAGGTGTTATATGCCAAGTTATGATTATCGTTGTGACCAGAATGGTCAGGTTGTTGAAGTGATGCACAAGATGAGTGAAAAGCTTGCGACCTGGGGTGAGGTGTGTGAGAAGGCCAGTCTCGATCTCGGGGATACCCCGGCCGATGCGCCGGTGACGCGCCTGATAACCGGTGGCAATGTGGTTTCGAGCTCGGCCCTATCCAATCCGGAGGCACCTGCCTGCGCTTCAGGTGGATGTGGCGGCGGTATGTGCGGTCTCAATTAAACCACTCGGAAAAAATTTTATTCTGATCCCAGTTAATTCAGTTAATTCAGTTAATTCCGCAGTGGCACTGGATAGATATTCGATTACTTTCATGACCATTCTTCATGCAAGTTGCCTCTCCAATCGATTTAAAACTGCCTGATTGCTATTCACTAACTGCTTTAAGTTTTTCAATTGTTCACGTTTTCGACGGCCACCTCCCTGAATGAGGCGGGAGCCCATGCTAGCAAGAACGCCTATCCACCAGGTATTTGTTGCGACCGCAAGGCTGCCACCAGCCAGGTAGGCTAAATAAGATTTGAGAGAGCGCTCGCCAAAATCTCTGCTTTTTTCATAGGAAGAAAGGCCTTCTTCGTTATATGCCGAGAAAGCAATCAATGCGAACAACACTGTTGATGGCATCCAATCCATGGAGATAGAATCTTTTCCCAGCGAGCCCTCAATCATAGCTGTGAGTTCGCTATTTGAAATACCACTATCAATAACTCCTTCAGATATACCATGCATTAGAAGGTGGCTATGAACTTCTGATGTCGTTACCACATCAATCTGAGGATGTTTCTCAAGCGCCTCTCTAACGTAACTTACTGAGTCGGTAGCTTTAGCCTGAATTGTTTCTTGTAAAACACCATTCTCTCCATGAATTGCTATATCCCAACCTGGATTTGTAGGGTTATTCGCCAGTTCTGCACTATACCCATCAGGTAAACGTCCATTATTGAGGTAATCGACATACTGGTGTTCGAACAGTTTGCCCTTTATTCCAGAGACGAATCCCACAAGCTCCTGTTGATCTAAGCTCTCTACCTGCTCAGCAAAACTTTGCGCAGCTGCCTCACGCGGGTATGCCAGTTCAAAAGCGAGTTGTATTTCCCCAGGTAATTGACCGGAGTTGATATGCGTGGCCAGAGTTTCACCGCCCACCGCCAGAGTATCGAGAAGAACTGAGTTCTGCAGCCTGGGCTTAGTAAAACGTCTGTTGAATCGGTCTGTTAAATCGCGATATGTACAGCTTTGATTTTCTAATGTTCTTACATAGGATTTGATTGAATTGCTTGAGACCAAATTCCCAGATGTATCGTGAATGACACTTGCAGTACCTTTCAAAGTTCCGACAGCGGCCCCGGCTATTTTTTCTCTATGCTTGTAACCCGTCTTTACTGTGGCACTAGAAATCTTGCAAGCAGCTTTGGTTGAGATACTGGTGGTTTTAGCCGCTACGTTCACGGTGGATGAAGCTGCTGATCCAATTTTATTGCGGTGTTTATAGGCAACTTTAGCCGCACCTATGCTGCTTTTGGTGGCTATTTCGGTTGTTTTGGTTGCCGCCTTTACAGATAACTTCGTTGCTCCCCAAGTGAGCTTCCCGGCTGTTTTTAATAATCCCATTTGGTCGTTATCTCTAAGTTAAGACGTAATATATTTGTCAGAGCGCTCCTGAAAAATAGTTTAGTTCAATAATGCAGCGAAACAATTGGATTGAATTATATTGATTTCGCGCGGTAGGAGTAAGATGAGGCCAGGGGTGTATCAAACGGCCTGTAATCTTTGGTTCTGATCACAGTTAATACTGGTGGGGAAAAATTTGTTGATCGATTAACCGCGGGCTGTACTGAACGCCTCAGCATCAGCCCGCGGTATCATTCTATTACATCGTGGTGTTTTTCAGAAAACCGGTGAAAGCATCCCAGGACTTTTTGTCAGCATTTTCACGATAGCGTTCTGAACCAAACACGGTAAACGCATGCGGCGCACCTGAATAGGTGATCATTTCGTGATACAAACCGGCTGCTTCCAGTTCATTGGCCAGACCTGCGAACTGGTCCATGCTAATCGCGGTATCCGCAGTACCATGCAGCACCATGAATTTGCCACTCGCCTGGCTGTAATCCTGGCCCTTAGGCGTCATCAAACCACCGTGGAAGGTTACGAAACCATCCATGTCCGCGCCTGAGCGAGCCAGCTCGAGTACCGCCGCTCCGCCAAAGCAATAACCCATCGCGACTTTCTTCATCGGCTTGGCGCCCTTGGACATGGCGGCATCCATCGCGCCATTCATCAGCGCGCGCATCTTCGCCCGGTCCTTGTACAGCTCACCGGTGTGCTGCCTCTTGTCCTTGACCTCGGTTGGGCGCACATTCTTGCCGAACAGATCGGCCGCCATTACCGAATAACCCAGTTCGGCGAGCATGTTGGCTCGTTTCACTTCATAGTCGGTCAAACCGTCCCAATCGTGAATCAGCAGCACCAATGGCGCATTGGGACTGGCTTCTATGTAGTAACCCTCATAGGGTTTTCCATCGACGGTGTAGGTAAAGGTTTCACCAGCGTGATTCGACGCGGTCGCTGAAGCAGACATCGCGGCAAACGCAAAGCTTGCGATAATCAGTTTTAGTTTGGTCATGTTGGCCCTCGTTTCAGTGATATGATTGGTTGAAGTACTTCTGATCTGGTTTTACTTCTCATAATGACAGACCAAATATTCACCACCTTGAGTGAAAATTACGTCAATTGCATGTGAAAATTGAGTGAAGACGTGGAACGAGTCGATATAAAGCCCGTTATAACAGGCTAAAGGTGGCAGTTATTGTTGCTTACTTTTTTGTGCCTTCCATTGCTCTAACTGCGCCTGGAAGCTTTTGAACTGGAATAATGGATGTGGGCCTGCCGCGGTTGTGGCTGCCGGTTTTTCTTCCGTTAGTTGTGCGACCTCAGCCTTGGAAGCCGCCAAGGGGTCTTCGTCGTCAAGAAAAAAACTATGAAACGGACAGGAATACGCCGGGAAAGACGCGAGGAGAATGATGGCTGCCGTTAGATGCTTCATGCTTGCAAGCCTACCATAGAACAGCAAAAAGGATAAGCAGCATGGATGCAACAAGCTCTGCAAACGAGGAAACAGGATCTGAATCGCAACATTTACCCCGCGCTATTTACCGTGGTCAACTCATACTGGACTAAAGTCGAAAGGCCGTCTATCCTCTACAAAATTGATATGTTATATCATCACATTTACATTTAGTGCAGCACCGGGACCCAACAAAACAAAATGGAAAAAGCCAGTTTACAACAAACCGATTTTTCAACCCCAACCATCACCAACAGCGGCCTGCCAATGGCAGCGGAATCAGACCACATGAGCGTGCTCAGCGATATTTACCAGGAGGCATACAATATCGCTATCTGGCAACGAGATTTGCCATCCCCTTTACAGCTGGAGGTAAAGCAGCTGTTGGCAGCCAACCATGCACTGCAAGTAAGCCTCACGGTCACTCCGCAAGACTCCCCGTCCCAGCTGAGGGAGGCACTCAGGGAATACCCCAACACCGAGGCATTGATTGCAGATATGGCCCAACTGGTTGAGTTGTTCTGCAACCTGTTCAACCTGGAACAGGCCGAGTTGAAGCTGACCGCCCTGGATCAGGTCATGTGCCCCCGTTTCCATCACGATAATGTGCTGTGCCGACTGGTCACCACTTATCTGGGTTGCAGCACGCAGTGGCTGCCTCATCACGCGGTTGATCGCAGCAAACTGGGTCGAGGCAATAACGGGCTGCCGGACGAACGCTCCGGCATCTATCGTC
>JASJBV010000196.1 GCA_030066335.1 Gammaproteobacteria bacterium | reverse complement strand
CCATCCTTCTCCAGTTGCTGTGGCGCCGGTCCCTGTTGATGGACAAAGCTGCCCTGGCCATTGCGAAACGCCTGGTCCATTTGCTCCACGTTGCCGGCATCGACAATATCGATCCGGTCAAAATCGGCGCCGTTGAGATGCATCGCATAGCGCAGCATGGCATGCGGCTGAAACAAATGGTCTACCAGCACTTGTTGCCTCTCGAGGTCCTGCCACTGGAAATCCTCAACCGGTTGTCTCGAGGTGAGATAAAACCCATCCCGGTTGTTGATCGCGGCGAAGTGCATGATCTCCAGCTGCTGGCCCGCTTCCAGTGCCTTGAAGCTCACCGCGGGTGCCGATTGCGCCAGATGGGCAGTGCCAGCCAGCAGGTTTTGCTCGATCGGATCATCCGGGGTCGCGACCCGGTAATCCGGTTGCAACCCCTGTTTTTGCAGGTAACCGCCGTTGATCGTCATCAGCAACGGTGCATAAAACGCGCTATGGCGCAGAGCCATGATATTGATAGTTGCCATGTTAAAACCTCTAGTTTGAATGATTTAAATGAACCACGAAGGACACGAAGTACACGAAGATTTTTAATTCATTTATTCTTCTTTGAGTTTGTTAATTTTCTACCAACAAAAGGTGATCGAATACCTTCAAATTAACTTCGTGCTCTTCGTGTCCTTCGTGGTTAACTGTTAAAAAAGTGATTATTTAATTTCTTCACCGGGTTTGAACCAGTGTAGTTTCTTATGCAACTCGACGACCTCACCGACCACGATCAGGGTTGGTGCCTTGACATCATTTTTCTGCACCAGCTCAGGCAAGGTATTCAGATCACCGATAAACACTCTCTGCTCGGGGGTCGTGCCTTTCTCGATCAGTGCCGCCGGTGTGGTTTCATCTCGTCCGTGCTGTTTGAGGTTGTCACAGATGGACTTGACGTTGTTCAAACCCATGTAAAACACCACGGTCTGATTGGCATGCGACAGCATATCCCAGTTGAGGTCACTGCTGCCATCCTTCAAATGGCCAGTGACAAAAATACAGGCCTGGGCAAAATCACGATGGGTCAGCGGGATACCTGCATAGGTGGTACATCCAGAGGCGGCGGTAATCCCCGGTACGACCTGGAATGGCACCCCTTCATCGATCAATTCGGAGATTTCCTCACCACCACGGCCAAAGATGAAGTTATCGCCGCCTTTCAGGCGTAACACGCGTTTCCCTTCCTTGGCCAGGCGTACCAGCAACTGATTGATATTCTCCTGCGGTATCGCATGATTGGAGCGCTCCTTGCCCGCATAGATGCGTTCGGCATCGCGCCGGACCAGGTCCATGATCGGGGCTGATACCAGGCGGTCGTAGACGATGACATCGGCTTTCTGCATCAGGCGCAAGGCGCGGAAAGTCAACAGGTCAGGATCACCCGGTCCGGCACCAACCAGGAATACCTCGCCAGTATAATTCGGGTCGGCACTGGCCTCGGTGATGAGTTTATCCAGCAGTTCACGCGCGTCGTTGTTACGCCCGGCGAAGACATGCTCGGCTACCGGCCCTTCCAGGATCGATTCCCAGAATTTCCGGCGTTCTTCCACCTTGGGGAAGGCCTGCTTGACCTTGTTGCGATAATTTTCCACCAGCGCGGCGAGCTTGCCGTAGGCCGACGGTGTGCAGCTTTCCAGGTTGGTGCGAATGAGGCGGGCCAGTACCGGTGAAGCGCCACCGGTGGATACCGCAATCTGCACCGGTTCGCGGTTGATGATGGATGGCATGATGACGCTGCCGAAACCGGGATTTTCCACCAGGTTACAGGGGATCTTCAGCGCCGCGGCCTCGAGCGCAACCTGTTCATTGACTTGAGTTATATTGGTTGCGGCAATGGCCAGCCAGGCATCCTGCAAATCACCCGGCTCATAGGGTCGTTCAATCCAGTTGATTTTGCCAGCAGCATGAAATCGACTCATCTCATCTCCGAGCTCAGGTGAAATCACCGTGACCTCGGCGCCGGCGCTGTTTAACAGTTCAACCTTGCGCGCGGCAATGCCTCCACCTCCAATGATGACGCAGGGTTTATCCGTTAACTGATAGAAAATTGGTAAATACTTCATGAGCCGATCACTTGATGAGCAGGACCTAAGACCAAGAATATAAGTGATTCATTATATACGATTACGCGCGATCCGCATACCCGCAATATTCAGGGCTTATTTCAGCAGCAACTGGATATGCTGTTGCAGCGGATCGGTCAGGGGTTTGAGCTTTTTACGCATCACCGAGCCCAGCGCATCGGTCAGGCCGAAGATCGGGTTCAGGGTCACCTCCCCCATCTGCGCCAGTACCAGCATCGCCTTGATCTGCGGGACGAAGCTGGCCACTTGCTGGACGCAGGCGCTCAATTGCCGATCGCTGTTGTCAGCCAGCCATTGCTCTGCCTGCATTTCCGCGTCGTCGAGGTTGCGTTGTTTGACCGCGGCCAGCGGGAGTTCACGGTTATACGCAGCGAAAGCATGGAACATGGACACGATCGTGTCCTGGCTTGCGGCCTTGTCGAAAATCCGTAGCACCGTATTCAGGTAGGCCTGGCCGGGTGCGGACAGGTAGCGTAGCAACTGGCGGGCATAGACATTGTCCTGCTCGAGCAAATCCTGGAGCAAGGATTGGGCCTCGGTAAAGCCAGGATGTTCGGCCGCAGTCTCCGGCAGCTGATCGGGCAGCGTATGCAGAAAGCCAACATACAGGCTCTGCTTGCGTTTCGCCCGCTTCCACAAATCGTCGATCTCGGCCTGGCTCAACAGCCCCGGCTGCAGGCACAGGCGGACCGAATCGATCATATCCTTGTGCTCCACTTCAAACGGCAGGAATTCGAGCAGGAACTCGGCCAACTCACGTGCCAGCGGGGATTGGGCGATTTCCTGTTTTTCCAGCAGGCGCCGCGCGTTATCCGCGGACGGTAAAGCCCACCAGGCATGGGCAGCGATCTCGGCCGATAACTGCGGGGCATGGACCACCGCAATCACGGCTTCCTGCTCACCCAGCAGCAGTAACTGGGCCAGGCTTTCCTCTCTGCGCTCCTGACCCATCCGCGTCCAGCGCTTGATATATACCGGGTAGCCCCCGGGGGAACCCATGATCTTGTTCGACAACAGCTCCTTGACCAGGCGGACATATTTCTCGTCGCGGCAGGTCGGGTTCAGTTGTACCTTGGCATCGCCCTTGGCCGATAACGCGTGCACCACCATCTTCGATTCATCGATACGCACGGCTTTCAGGTCCTGCGCCAGCAACACATTCAGGCGCAGGTTGTCTTCATTGGATAATTGCATATATGTCTAAATAGGAAAAATATTTACACGAAGTACACGAAGGGCAGGAAGAAATAGATTTGTTGAACATGATATAACAACCTACTGAGTAATAACTAAGGTACTCTTTTCAACCATTTCTTTTTTCCTGCAAGGGCATGAATTCATTGAATTATTATGGGACTCATCAACAGAATGAATCACCATGATTGCAAGTATGATGATAATCTTTGCTTAGTGTGATCAAGCTTAAACTTCGTGTTCTTCGTGTCCTCGGCAACTGCTCCTGCGTTGCTCTAACTGCCTACATCCCTGTAGGCGTTCGTGGTTAATCCCTTATTCTTCAGAATCCACTCTAATTCAGTTGGATACGCTGGCCCCAGGGTACCGGTTGGTTACCCTTGACCAACCAGATCGTCGGGTAGGCGGCCTCGATCTTCGGAAACTCACCCCGGGCATCGGTAAAATATATCAACAGATCGGGACGCAGGTCGCGCCTTTCCACCCAGGCGAATACCGGGTTGAAATCGGTGCCGCCGCCGCCGCTGATTTGTTCCGGTAGTTGACAATGGTCCCAGGGTTCAAACACCCAGGGCTGGTCACAGGTGATCGTATTGTCACAGGTGACCAGGGTCACCCGCGCCCTGACCTGGGCCTTCAGCGAATCGATCTCGGCAATGAATTCGTTGAGTTCATCCCGATGGATCGAACCGCTGACATCGACCGCGACCACGACTTCCATCTGCGCACTGCGCAGACTCGGGTAGATCGCCGGATCACCGCGTCGGCTGGAGGGCCGGGTATAGCTGTAATCATCGCGCGCGATGGTGTTCATGTAACGCGCCAGCAACACCCGCCACGGCAGGGTTGGCTGCAGGAAGAAATCAATCATGCGCGCCATCTCCGAGCCCAGCTTGCCGGCCTGCTGGGCCTGTTGCGCGGCACCGGCCAGGCGTTGTTGCCATTGCACATGCAGCGCATCCTTCTCCGCTTCGGTCAAGGGTTCAGGTTCGGCATTCTGTGGAGGGTCGTCATCGCGGTCGGCCGGTTGTGGCTGCGGTTGCGGTGGAGCATCATTGGGCTCGGACATGGCCGGCTGTTGCTGTGGATTATCATCGTTCTGCGGCAGGCCGGATGATGGTTGCTGCTGATCACCCGCGGATGGGCCCTCGGTCTGGCGCTGATCGTCCTGGTCGCCATCCTGCTCGTCTTCGTCATCGCTGCGCTGCTCACCACCTGACTGTGGCTGAGACTCCTGTTGATCACCCTGATCTGACTTTGAGGTACCTTTGGTTTGCTGGTCCAGCGGATTCTGCTGTTGGTCCTGTCCGCCTTCCGAGGTCTGGTCCTGCTTATCGTAGAGATGCTGATCCAGGGTTTCGGAATGATCGTTATCCTCGATCAGGGGATAGATCTCTTCCGCCGTCATGCCGCGATATTCATTCATCATCAGCGAACCGGGCGGCGCGGTCAGGCCTTCATCCATCAGGATCGGGTTGATCGCATAATCACAGGCGATATCCCAGCGATGTTTGATCCGATGTCCGCGTCGCGCAAAGTGCGACAATGCGCAGTGCAAGGCTTCATGCGCGAGCACGAACTGGGTTTCATCCGCGCGCAGTTCCTGGATGTATTCGGGGTTGTAATAGAACTTCTTGGCATCGGTGCCGGTGGTTGCACACCAGCTGGGATCGGCGGCCTGCAGCGGCAATCGCAGCACCAGCGCACCGAGGAAGGGTTTATCCAGGATCAAACGGGTTCGTGCCGAACTCAGCTTGTTTTCGATTGCGGCGAGGGTTTCAGCGTCCACCGTTAATCGTAAAGGATCAGATCGGCTATGGAATCGGCCCAATCTGCAAATTCAGCCACCTCGAACAGATCATTACCGATCGCCCGATGCATATCGGATACCAGCATGACCCCCATTTCCCGTTGCGGGAAGCAGCCTGCATAGTTAAGGATATGACCATAGATGCTGCCCGCATCCTCGCTGCCCTGGGCACGGATGGCACGACCCACCAGCGCCGATGCCACTGCATATTGCAGGTCGATTTCCTGCGGAGCCTTGAGGTCCTCGCCACTGAGAATCTTGTCCAGGTCCGGCATCTGATCCAGGCTTTCGATAAAAGCGTGGCATTCAATGCCGGCCGCCTGGCCGACGCAGGCCTGCAGTGAACCGAGCAGCAGGTCGGGGTAATCGATAAATTTCTGTAATGCACGATGGGCGAATTCCCATGAGCGCGGAGACGGGAAAGCCGCGGGGTTATGCGCCGGGTCGAAATCGAATAACAGTTCCGGGCGGAAGCGCAGGAAACCGATGATGCGCTCATCGATCGCATGCTTATAGGCCCAGGCCACCCAGTCATCCAGGTTAAGGTCTATCTCGTAGTGGGAAAATCGATTGGCCAGCGGCGCCGGCATCGCATAGGTCACTCCACGATCGCCCTGGCGGTTACCGGCGGCGAAAATCGCCCAGCCATTGGGTACCTCATAGTTGCCCAGGCGGCGGTCCAGGATCAGCTGGTAAGCGGCGGCTGATACCGAGGGCGCGGCCGAATTGATTTCATCCAGGAACAGGATACCGGCCTCGCCATGGGCCTCCGAGTCCGGCAGGATCGACGGTACCGCCCATTCCACCTTGTCACCCTGTTTGAACGGAATCCCGCGCAGATCACTGGGTTCCATCTGCGACAGGCGGATATCGATCACCGGTAATTCGTGGCGCTGACCGATTTGCATGACGATTTGTGACTTGCCGACACCGGGCGGGCCCCACAACATAACCGGGGTATGGTGACCTTTCAATGTGCCCTGTAATTCCTCTTCCAGAACCCGGGATAGGTATGCCGGGCGCATCAGAAACCGGCCCTGGCATAGAGTTCCTTGGCCTTGTCAGGATCTTTTTCCACGCCGTCACCGGATTCGTACATCATCGCCAGCGTCGTCATCGAACCCACCAGGCCCTGGTCGGCCGCTCTGCTGAACCATTCCACCGCCTTGGCGCCATTCTTTTCGACACAATCACCGTCCATATACATGAAACCGAGACCGTGTTGAGCAATCGCCAGTCCCTGTTGCGCGGACTCTTTCATCCATTTGTAGGCCTGTGCCTCGTTGCGCACCATGCCCAGACCGTTCTGATACATGATCGCTACCCGATGCTGCGCATCGGCGTCGCCCTGTTCGGCAAAGGGCATCAGGAACTGCATGGCACGGACAAACTCCTTGGCTTCGAACGCCGCCATACCAGTGGTAAAATTCATATCCGCATCGGTTGTCATAGAGTAATCCGTGATTGGTTAGCCGGGAATGATAAGCATTATTTATAATGAATCGAATATCCCAGATGGGGTCTTTAATTATGCAATCAAGGTATTCCCCCAATGGAGATATTAAAAACCACAGCCAATTTCTTTAAAGTACCCACATTTTTCGTAATGCGGTTACGCCAGGCTTGCGTAACTGCATGAAATATCGATCTTATTTATCTGAATTTGAGGAGATTGTAATGGATCAAGCTTATCGTGATGCAACTGACAAGATGGAAGAAATGGGCGTACAACTGGAGTACATTCTGGGCTGGCAAGGCGGTTACCTGGGTCATCCCGAGCGTGAAGAACAACGTTTAACCGATGCATACTCTGCCGGTTACGAAGACGGTCAGGAAAAGAATACGGATAACTTCGCAAACTGGAAGTAATTCAAGGTCTTAGCAAAAGCGGGGCAGATTTTTATCTGCCCCGCTTTTTTGTGCATGGATGCACTTATACCGCAAAGGCCAGGGATGGCCGGGAGCGGTGCTTGTGCATGGATGCACTTATACCGCGAAGGCCAGGGATGGCCGGGCGCAGTGCTTGTGCATGGATGCACTTCGACAATATGCTCCTGCATTGTCTACCCACGGCCATCCGTGGCCTGGTAGTTCGCGCAGGCCAGGGTCCGCCGGGAACAGTGCTTGGGTTCGCTAGAAAGTTACGATGAAAACTCCGGACCAGATATTCAACGACAACCTCTACATTGAGCGCAACAGCGACCTGACCGCGGTCGAACTGCAGGCGATCGATCGTTATTTACACGATTTGCTGGCTGCTGACTCGGACCATCTGCGCACGACCCATTATTTTCATGGCCGCTATGAGAATATTTATCTCGACCAGGTTGAATCTACCGAATTGGCCAGGCTGCTGGATGAAAGCCGTCAGCTGGCAGCGGAACTGATCGAGGTCGATCCCGCCGAATTATCAATAGGTTTCTGGTTCAACCTGATGCAACCAGGGCAGATTACCGACTGGCATACCCATGATGACCTGGACGAACTGGTATCGGGCGTGGTTTATCTGACGGTTCCCGAAGTCTCGGGCAAGCTGGTGTTGAAGGACGATACGGGACAGGTAGAAGTTGAACCGACAACCGGACAGTTCGTGTTCTTTGCTCCGCAAACCCCGCATGCCGTGGGTGAAAACAAGTCTTCCCTGCATCGTTTATCCATCGGCATGAATTTTGGGCTCAAATCCACCAGCCCCAGCCACCTGGCGTCCTGATTTCACCGGAAAGCCACGTTTGTCAGTTGATCTATATCCTTTGAGCCGTTAATTGCGACTTCAACACACTGCGGCTGACTATACTCCGTGTTGATTTAATTTCATGCGGTTGAC
>JASJBV010000174.1 GCA_030066335.1 Gammaproteobacteria bacterium | reverse complement strand
CGGTATCGTGCACGGCGATATCAAACCCGCCAACATCATGCACGATCGCAGAGCCAAGCGCTATATCGTCACCGATTTCGGCGCGGCTTATGCCGCACAACAGTCGTTACACGAGCAGGGTCGGAGAATAGTCGGTACCCCCGCTTACATGTCGCCGGAACAACTATCCGGCGCGCGGGTGGATGGTCGTAGCGACCTGTTTTCATTGGCGGTGAGCATTTATCAGCTGGTCAGTGGCATCCAGCCATTCAGCGGCGATAGTCTGCCTGCGATCAAGCAGAGTGTGATCAATGACGAGGTCGATCTGGCGCCGTTGAAACTGCCGGGTTGTATCGAGCAGCTGCTGGATAAAGCTTTGCAAAAGAAGACTTATCAACGATTTGCCGATGCCGATCAGATGTTGCAGGCGGTGAAGACTTGCCAACTGCAGTTAGAGAATAATCATTAATCGATGTCCGGGACTTTTTTGCGACGAAAAAACCAGATTTTACATAGACAGCCGAGGGTTTCTTGACTTAGAATTCACGCTCAGAAAGATGCTGTTTCTAAGCGTTGTTTCAACTAATTTCCGTCAATGGGGAGGGCATACCGCTCTTCCCATTTTCGTATGCGCGCGCAGTATCATGATGACACCAGATTGGGAGATTTTGTGACCAAACCAGCCATTCTTGCCCTCCAGGACGGCACCATATTCAACGGGATTGCGATCGGCGCCAGCGGCCTCACCCAGGGTGAAGTCGTTTTCAATACCTCGATGACTGGCTACCAGGAAATCCTGACCGATCCCTCTTACGCACGCCAGATTATCACCCTGACTTATCCGCATATCGGTAACACCGGGACCAACCCGGAAGATGAGGAAGCGACGGAAATTCATGCCAGTGGACTGGTCATTCGCGACCTGCCATTGCTCGCCAGCAACTGGCGTAACCAGATGTCGCTTGAGGATTACCTGGTCGCCAACAAGGTGGTGGCGATTGCTGAAATCGATACCCGCCAGTTGACCCGGATCCTGCGCGAGAAGGGGGCCCAGAATGGCGCCATCATGGCCGGCGACGACATTGACGAGACGCAGGCACTGGCCGCCGCCCAGCAATTTCCCGGTCTGGCCGGTATGGACCTGGCCAAAGCAGTGACCACCAGCCAGTCGTATGAATGGACCCAGTCGGTCTGGCAGCTCGACGGCGGTTACCAGCCGGCGCCGGAGCTGCCCTGGCATGTGGTGGCCTATGATTTCGGGATCAAGAAGAATATTCTATGCATGCTGGTTGAGCGTGGTGCACGGGTGACCGTGGTGCCGGCGCAAACCCCGGCGGCCGAGGTGCTGGCCATGCAACCGGACGGGGTGTTCCTGTCCAATGGCCCGGGTGATCCGGAGCCCTGCGATTATGCGATCGAGGCCATCCAGCAGATATTACAAACCGATATCCCGGTGTTCGGTATCTGCCTGGGACATCAGTTATTGTCACTGGCCAGCGGCGCGCAGACCCTGAAGATGAAATTCGGCCATCATGGGGCGAATCATCCGGTGCAGGACCTGGATAGCGGGGTGGTGATGATCAGCAGCCAGAACCATGGCTTCGCGGTGGATGAGAACAGTCTGCCGGCCAACCTCAAAGCTACCCATCGCTCGCTGTTCGATGGTTCGTTGCAGGCCGTGCACCGGACCGACAAGCCTGCCTTCAGTTTCCAGGGGCATCCGGAAGCCAGCCCCGGGCCGCATGATGTTGCGCCGCTGTTCGATCATTTTTTCGAACTGATCGAACAACGCCAAGCGGGAGCTGCCTGATGCCACGTAGACACGATATCGAAAGCATTCTGATCATCGGCGCCGGACCGATCATCATCGGCCAGGCCTGCGAATTCGATTATTCCGGTGCCCAGGCCTGCAAGGCGCTGAAAGAGGAAGGCTTCCGCGTCATCCTGATCAACTCCAATCCGGCCACGATCATGACCGATCCCGATACCGCGGATTCGGTATACATCGAACCGATCCACTGGACCGCGGTGGAAAAGATTATCGAGAAGGAAAAGCCTGATGCGCTGTTGCCGACCATGGGTGGGCAGACCGCACTCAACTGTGCGCTGGACCTGGTACGCGAGGGCGTGCTGCAGAAACACGGCGTGGAGATGATCGGCGCCAGCCGCGAAGCCATCGATATGGCCGAGGATCGCGACCAGTTCCGCCAGGCGATGCAGGAGATCGGCCTGCAAACCCCGCAATCCTTCATTGCCCACAGCCTCGAGGAAGCCTGGCAGGGCCAGGCCCAGATCGGCTTTCCGGTTATTATCCGGCCCTCGTTCACGATGGGTGGCAGCGGTGGCGGTATCGCCTACAACAAGGAAGAATTCGAAGACATCATCAAGCGCGGCCTGGATCTGTCACCAACCACCGAGGTGCTGGTGGAGAAATCGGTGCTCGGCTGGAAAGAGTACGAAATGGAGGTGGTGCGCGACAAGCAAGACAACTGCATCATCATCTGTTCGATCGAAAACCTGGATCCGATGGGAGTGCATACCGGCGATTCGATCACCGTGGCCCCGGCGCAGACCCTGACCGACAAGGAATACCAGATCATGCGTGATGCATCGCTGGCGGTACTGCGCAAGATCGGGGTGGAAACCGGCGGTTCCAACGTGCAGTTTGCGATCAATCCCGACAATGGGGAGATGATCATCATCGAGATGAATCCGCGGGTATCGCGTTCCTCGGCGCTGGCCTCCAAGGCCACCGGTTTTCCGATCGCCAAGATCGCGGCCAAGCTCGCCGCCGGCTATACCCTGGATGAATTGCAAAACGATATCACCGGTGGGGCGACGCCGGCCTCGTTCGAACCATCGATCGATTACGTGGTGACCAAGGTCCCGCGCTTCACCTTCGAAAAATTCCCCCAGGCCGATGACCGCCTCGGCACCCAGATGAAATCGGTGGGTGAGGTGATGGCGATCGGCCGTAGTTTTCAGGAATCCTTCCATAAAGCTCTGCGCGGCCTGGAGATAGGCTCCGACGGGCTGGATGAAATCGTTGACCAGCAGGCCCTGAACGCAGAGCAGAAGGAAGAGCTATACCGCACCGAGCTGCGTCTGCCGGGTGCTCAGCGGATCTGGTATGTTGCCGACGCCTTCCGTTCCGGTTATTCGCTGGAGCAGATCTTCCAGTTGAGTGCGATCGATCCCTGGTTCCTAGTGCAGATCGAGGAAATCGTCAACATCGAGCTGTCGTTACAGGGACGAGATATCGAATCGCTGAGCGTGGATGAGTGTTTTCGCCTTAAGCGCAAGGGTTTCTCCGACCGGCGTCTGGCCAGATTGCTGGCCAGTGATGAACTCAGCGTGGCCGCGCATCGACGCGGACTGAATGTGCGCCCGGTTTACAAGCGGGTGGATACCTGTGCCGCTGAATTCGCTTCCTCCACCGCCTATTTGTATTCCAGTTACGAAATGGAATGCGAGGCGGACACCTCGGACCGGGACAAGATCGTGGTCCTCGGCGGTGGTCCCAACCGCATCGGTCAGGGCATCGAGTTCGATTACTGCTGCGTGCATGCGGCGATGGCGATGCGTGAGGATGGCTATGAAACCATCATGGTCAACTGCAACCCGGAGACCGTGTCCACCGATTATGACACCTCGGATCGCCTGTATTTCGAACCGCTGACCCTGGAAGACGTGCTCGAAATCATTCACCTGGAACAACCCAAGGGGGTCATCGTCCAGTTTGGCGGGCAGACCCCGTTGAACCTGGCGCGCGCTTTGGAGGCGGCCGGGGTGCCGATTATCGGTACCACGCCCGATTCGATCGATCTGGCGGAGGACCGTGAACGCTTCCAGCAGATGATCCACAAGCTGGAATTACGTCAACCGCCGAATCGTATCTCGTTCGATGTCGAATCGTCCTCGGCACTGGCGGATGAAGTCGGCTTCCCGCTGGTGGTGCGACCCTCCTACGTGCTGGGTGGCCGCGCAATGGAAATCGTGTATGACCAGGAAGACCTGGCGCGTTACATGACCGAGGCGGTCAAGGTGACCAAGGATTCACCGGTGCTGCTGGATCGTTTTCTCGATGACGCGGTGGAGGTCGATGTCGATGCCATCTGTGACGGGGAACAGGTATTCATCGGTGGCTTGATGGAACACATCGAGCAGGCCGGGGTGCACTCAGGCGATTCCGCCTGCTCATTACCCCCATATACCCTGCCCGAGCCTGTCCAGCAGGAACTCTGCCGCCAGGTTGAGGCAATGGCCAGGGAGCTGAAAGTGGTCGGGCTGATGAATACCCAGTTTGCGATCAAGGGCGAGGATGTCTATATCCTCGAGGTCAATCCACGCGCCTCACGGACCGTGCCGTTCGTATCCAAGGCCACCGGGGTGCCGCTGGCCAAGGTTGCGGCGCGTTGCATGGCCGGCAAGAGCCTGAGCGAGCAGGGCTACCGCGATCAGGTGATTCCGGATTTTGTCGCGGTCAAGGAATCGGTGTTCCCATTTGCCAAGTTCCGCGGGGTCGACCCGATCCTGGGCCCGGAAATGAAATCGACCGGCGAGGTCATGGGCATCGGCCGTAGTTTTGCCGAGGCCTTCGCCAAAGGCCTGCTGGCCGCGGGTACCGTGCTGCCACGCAAGGGCAGGGCCTTTCTCAGTGTGCGGGATCCGGATAAGGTCGCGGTGGTGGAACTGGCGCGCGATTTGAGCGCCCGTGGCTTCACCCTGGTCGCCACCGGCGGTACCGCGCGCGCGATTCAACAGGCCGGGATCGAGTGCCAGCACGTCAATAAGGTCATGGAGGGGCGCCCGCACGTGGTGGATATGATTAAGAATGAAGAAATCGACCTGATCGTCAATACCACCGAGGGGCGCGGTGCCATCGCCGATTCCTTTGAAATCCGCCGCGAAGCCCTGATGCACGGAATCAGTTATACCACCACCATGAACGGGGGCTTTGCTACCTGTGTCGCGATGGATCACCTCGATGTCAAAGAGGTCTACCGGCTGCAGAGTTTACATTCGTAATCAATGTCAGCATACTTTTTTATCTTAGCTTTTTAATTAACAGGCAGTTTTATGAGTCAGGTCCCGTTGACCGCCGCAGGAGCGGAACGTCTTAAACAAGAATTGAAAGAACTCAAGTCGGTCAAGCGCCCGGCGGTAATCGAAGCCATCGCCGAAGCCCGTGAACATGGGGACCTGAAGGAAAATGCCGAGTACCATGCGGCGCGTGAACAACAGGGTTTCATCGAGGGCCGGATCAAGGAACTCGAGTCGGTGATCTCGAATGCGCAGATCATCGATGTCACCAAGTTACCGCAAAGCGGTCGCGTGGTGTTTGGCTGCACCGTCGATCTGATCGATGTCGAGACCGAGGAAGAAGTCCGTTACCAGATCGTCGGCGATGTGGAGGCCGATATCAGCGCCAACCGGGTCGCCATCAGTTCACCGATCGCGCGCGCCCTGATTGGCAAGGAAGAGGGCGAGGACGTCGCGGTAGAAGCCCCCGGTGGCACCAAGGAATACGAGGTGGCCGCGGTCCACTACATCTAAGCTTAAAGGTTTATTTCAATAACTTAGCGAAACGCTGTTTTTCCGGGTTGGCCCGGAATAACACCGCGACAAAGCCGATGGTTTGAATCAGCTGCGAATCGGTCCGTTCACAGATAGTAGCTATCAGTTCTTTTTTATCCGCTTTATCCAGCGCTGGAACCCTGATCTTGATCAGCTCGTGATGGCTGAGTGCCTGTTCCAGTTCCTGCATGACATTCTCGCTCAAACCATTATTGCCGATCATGACCACCGGTTTCAGCTGCAGACGATGCGATTCGGCGCGCAGCGCACGTACTTGTTGACTGGTTATAGGCATACTATCAGGTATAGTGATAAAAAGGCCGCGGATTCTACCACAGCTAAACCGTCCAAGACGACAACCAAACATGGCAAGATCGAAAAGCAGTCATCGCTGGCTCAAGGAACATCATAGCGACCCGTATGTGCAGCAGGCGAAACGGGATGGCTACCGTTCGCGCGCGGTTTACAAACTGATCGAACTGCAGGAAAAGGACCATTTCCTCAAGCCGGGCCAGTTCGTAATCGATCTGGGTGCGGCTCCCGGGGGCTGGAGTGAATATGCCAGCCAGTTTTGTGCTGCCGGGGGCAGATTGATCGCGGTAGATTTGCTGCCGATAGACCCCATCGGTGATGTCGATATCATCCAGGGAGATTTCACCGAACAACCCGTGTTGGAGCAGATCCTGGCGCTGGTGGATAACCAGCCGGTCGACCTTGTTTTATCCGACATGGCCCCCAATATTAGCGGTATTGAGACCGTTGACCAGCCCAAATCGATGTATCTGGTGGAGCTGGCCTACGATCTGGCACTCAAGGTACTGGATCGAAATGGCAGTTTCGTGGTCAAAATGTTCCAGGGTCAGGGCTTCGACGAGATGGTCAGGGCCTTCCGCGGCAGCTTCAAGGTAGTCAAGTTTCGCAAGCCTAAAGCTTCACGACCCCGGTCCAGAGAGGTTTATGCGGTCTGTCACAGATTGAAATAAGCTATCCCAGGGATAGCCTATAATAACTGTATTCAGCCAGTTATCTGTGCCAGAATAGGTTTATAACGACGAGTTAATCAGGTAAATAACGTGAATGACGTAGCGAAAAATTTGATTCTATGGGTTGTGATTGCCGTAGTATTGTTATCGGTATTTCAGAACTTCGGTGATCGTGGTACTTCCGGTAGAAACATGATTTATTCCGAATTTCTCGCCCAGGTCCGCTCCGGCCAGGTCAGCGAAGTGCTGATCGAGGGTCAGCAGATCACCGGCAAGCTGATCAATGGCTCCACCTTCAGTACCTACAGCCCGGAAACCAATAATGCGCCGCTGGTCGGCGATCTGGATGAAGCCGGGGTGCAGATCATGTCCAAGCCGCCCGAGCAGCCATCCCTGTTGGCCCATATGTTCATCAGCTGGTTCCCGTTCATCGTCCTGATCGGTTTATGGATCTTTTTCATGCGCCAGATGCAGGGTGGCGGCAGTGGCCGCGGCGCGATGTCCTTCGGCAAGTCCAAGGCACGGTTGCTCGGCGAAGACCAGGTCAATGTCACCTTCAATGATGTCGCCGGGGTCGATGAAGCCAAGGAAGACGTCGCCGAGCTGGTCGATTTCCTCAGTGATCCCAGCCGCTTCCAGAAGCTGGGCGGCAAGATCCCACGCGGTGTGTTAATGGTGGGATCACCTGGTACCGGTAAGACCCTGCTTGCCAAAGCCATTGCCGGCGAAGCCAAGGTGCCCTTCTTCACCATCTCCGGTTCCGATTTTGTCGAGATGTTCGTCGGTGTTGGTGCCTCGCGGGTTCGCGATATGTTTGACCAGGCCAAAAAGCACAGCCCCTGTATCATCTTCATCGATGAGATCGATGCGGTCGGCCGTCATCGTGGTGCCGGTCTCGGCGGTGGTCATGACGAACGCGAACAAACCCTGAATCAGTTGCTGGTTGAGATGGACGGATTCGAGGGTAATGAAGGCGTCATCGTCATCGCGGCAACCAACCGCCCCGATGTTCTGGATCCGGCGCTGTTGCGCCCCGGTCGTTTCGACCGCCAGGTGGTAGTACCCTTACCCGATGTACGTGGGCGGGAGCACATCCTCAAGGTGCACATGCGCAAGGTCCCGGCCGCTGAAGACGTCGATGCAATGGTGATCGCCCGCGGTACGCCCGGTTTCTCCGGCGCCGATCTAGCCAACCTGGTCAACGAGGCTGCATTGTTCGCCGCGCGCGGCAACAAGAAGCTGGTGACCATGGGTGAATTCGAGCGGGCCAAGGACAAGATCATGATGGGCGCCGAGCGCAAGTCGATGATCATGAAGGACGA
>JASJBV010000173.1 GCA_030066335.1 Gammaproteobacteria bacterium | reverse complement strand
CCGCGGCCCTGCTCGCCGGCGCGGGCCGCCTCGATCGCGGCATTCAGCGCCAGCAGATTGGTCTGTTCCGAGATCCCGCGGATCACATCGACCACCGAACCGATGTTCTCCACATTTTGCTCCAGTTGATTCATCGCCTCTGCCGCGGTGTTCATACTGTTCAGCAACTCACCGGTTTTCGCTACCGCTTCGTTGACCAGCTTGGCGCCACGGTGAGCCTCGGTATCGGCCTCGGAGGCAGAGGCCGCGGCTTGCTGACTGTTCTGCGCAACCGCATGGATGGTATTGGTCATCTCGCTCATCGCGGTTACCGCCTCGGCAATCTGGTCATGCTGGATCGCGATATTCTGACTGGTTTCCTGGTTATTCACATTCAGTTCGCGCGCGGTGATCTCGAGGTTCTGCGAGGCCGAACCGAGGTTGCTGATCAAACCGTCGAATTTTTCCACCAGGTTATTGAATGCACAGGCCACCTTGTTATTGGCATCGCCAGGCAGACGGATAGCCAGATTATTCTGCCGGTGCACCTCGGTAACCGCGGCGATCAATTGGAGGCCGGTGACCTCTTCTTTTTTCATCAGCAGCGCATAGTAAATCAGGATCGCCGATTCGAACACGACGAAGGCCGCATGCATCAGGAATATGCCCCAGCTGCAACCATAGTTATAGAGCATTAGCGGCATGTCGCCGAGCTGCACCGCATTCAACTGCAACGCGGTCAGGACCAGGTGATGCACGGCAATGGCACCGGCGGCGGCCACGATCGCCAGCCAGTCACGATAAATCAGTAACAGGGCCAGGGCGCCAAAGATATGGAAATGCATCTCCAGGCGACCCAGTTGGGTCTGGATCATGATCGCTGAAAAACACATCAGCAGGACCCCTGACAACACGCCGAACCAGCGCGTACCGCGGGTCAGAAAATAGGCGATGGCGGCAACCGCCCCCACCAGCAGCGAGGACACCACGGCAAAGGCCTGGGTATCGTAGCCGATCGGGATTAGAAACATCGTTACCGGCAAGTGGGCCAGCAGGATCGTAAACACGATCTTGTCATGCTTGCGCAGATTCTCGCTGTGTCGCTTCGTTATCGTTTCCTGAAAATTCATGTTGATTGCCTCTTGCGTCATGACTCGCCTTGATAATCTTTTAGCAATTGCGCTAAATCACCCACGATCAAATCGGTTCGACTCTGGGTTGCCGCGTAGGTCCGGCGGATATGTCCATCCGGTCCGATCAGGTAATAATGACCTGGGTGCTGAATCAGGTAATCCTCGTCGACCGCTGCTGCCTCGCTGGCAAAATAAGCCCGGTAAGCACCGGCCAGTGCCTGGATGCTGTGCTTGTCATCGTTGCGCAGACTGGTGAAGTTATCACCACGCTGGTCAAAATAAGCCGCCAGTTGCGCGGCGCTGTCACGGTCCGGATCCATCGCTATGTATATAAACTGCAGTTGATTCTGCATATCGGCATGAAAATCGATTTCTTGAAAAAGAATTGCCTGCGCATGACAGACATCCGGGCAATGCAGGTAACCAAACATCAGGAACAGGTATTTGCCGCGATAGTCCGCCAGCGTGACCAGCTTTCCGTCAGCGTCACGCAGGCTGAATTGCGGCGCTGGGCGGTCACCCGCCAGACCGTAGACATCCTCATCCTGGAGCAGCGCCGGGATAAAGGGCAGCGAGAAGAAAATCAGCATGATCAGGATCAGCAGGACAAAACCGCGGAATCCCACCTGCGGCTGGCGGGCTAGCTGTGTTGACAAGGACATGGGGACAAACCGTTAAAGATATCCATCAATAACAGTTATCGGCAGCTATAACCGGAGATTGAGCCTGGCGGTGGGATAGCGCGGACCAATGCGCAGACTGGTGCCGACTGCGCTCATGCCTTAATCGATGCCGGCGGTCTCCTGCACCCGCTTGGGTTAGATCAGCTTAGTGCTTTTTTCCCAGCAGCTCGATCTGGTAGCCGTCCGGGTCTTCGACGAAGGCAATAATGGTGGTACCGGCATTCATCGGGCCGGCCTCGCGGATGATCTTGCCACCGCGCTTGCGAATTTCATCGGTGGCGGCATAGACATCATCGACCTCCAGAGCGATATGGCCGTAGCCATTACCCAGGTCATAATGGTCGGTATCCCAGTTGTAGGTGAGTTCGATCGCCGCCTCCGCGGATTCATCGCCATAGCCGATGAAGGTATTGGTAAATTTACCGGCCGGGTAATCTTTCTGGCGCAGTACTTTCATGCCCAGCACCTGGGTGTAAAATTCGATCGAGCGTTGTAGGTCGCCTACCCGCAACATGGTATGGAGTATACGCATCTCATTGATCCTCTTGTGGTTCGGCCGCAACCGCTGACGGCAGGCCGACGTTGGCTGGCTCGGGCAACGCAAACGGCTCCTCGGTCGTGTCGACCTGGGCCTGTTGGCTGCGGTTCTGCATATCCTGTTTGAGCGCCAGGTTTTCCGGGTAATGTTCCAGCCACAAATGGCTGATGAAACGATTCTGCGGATCGGCCCTTCTTTTCAGGTCAAAGAAATAACCGGCATTGGGATATGCTCGCACAAACTGGTCCTGGGTCTGGTTGATGTGAAACGGCATGTAAAAACTGCCGCCGGATTCGATCGCACCCTCGATCAATCTTCTTGACCATTCTGCCTCTCGCTCGGCGGCCTCTGCATCCTGTTCCTGGCGAAACACGACCAGCAACGATAACATATCCTCGTTGGCCCAGGAGAGGAAACTCTTGCGGTCGGCGGGCACAAAGCGCACCGTGATATTCAACACATCGACCTGGTAGCGGATGAACGCATCACGCATCTTCAACACGAATACCTCGAAGCTGTCGAGCGGAACGAAGTATTCACGCACCGCCAGGTGGGAATCACCACCGGCGAAAAAACCGTAATCGTACATGTCATGACTGCTTTCGAAATTACGCATGGCCACGGCTGGCTGTTGCAGGCGGTAGGGGTCGATCAGGCTCTGGCGTAATCGCTTGAGAAAATTGGACTGGGCAATCCAGTCGACGATGACGGGTTTCCACCAGTTATCGCGATCGGTCACTTTGAGCCGCAGGCGCTCGGTCAGCGGCTTGTCGGTCTCCCGCCAGCTGATATCGAGCAGGGTTTCATAATGCGGTGGATACAGCAGCGCGTTATGGAATACCAACTGCTCATCGTTGGCGATTTCCTGGTTGAAATACTGCAGGTAATCGGTGAAATGGATCTTGCGGGTGGCACGCTCGATCGGAATATTATCCACCAATTGCAAGGTTGCCTCGGTGATCACGCCAAGGCCGCCGTAGCCGCCGATCGCGCCATAAAACAACAGGTCATTCTCCAGCGGGCTGGCCTGGTAGACGCTGCCGTCGGCGAGTACCAGCCTGATCGATTTGACCGTATTGATGATGGCCCCGGTGCGGATATTGCGCCCATGAGCATTGACACTGAGCGAGCCACCCACGGTGAAATTATTGAAATCCTGCATCACGCTGACCGACAGGTTATGCGGGTCGATATACTGCTGGACCTGTTTCCAGGTGATCCCGCTTTGCACCGTGATCAGCTTGGTTTCCGGGTCAAATGCGACAACTTCATCATAGTCGCGCATATCGAAATGCAAGCTATCGGGGAAAGAAGTCTGGCCACCCATGCTGTAGCGCGCGCCACCGATCGATACCGGACCCTGACTCAGACTCAGGGCGTCGATGATTTCCTGCTCGGTTTGCGGCTTGACCACGGCATTGACCCTGACCGGCTTGAGACCAGTGGCATCATTGATGACCAGGGGATCCTGTTCGCTGGGTTGCGGCCGGTGGGCTTCGTAGTAAACATAGCCGGCCAGCGCTGCAAAGACGACGACAACTGCCAGGACCAACTTAAAAAAGAACTTAACTACTACCATATGCCTCTTATTGTTATGCCCGGCTCCGGTGTGTTACCCGGGACGCTCACCACCGCTGGAAAGTGAAGATCTGGATTGTGCTGACCGTAAAAACGAATCAGTGATTTATCAAAAGGGTAGACGATAATAAAAGCATTTTTTTCGTTAATCCACCTATATAATTAGTTAATAAGTTACTAATTAATCTGCGTTAGTCCCGGTCGATCAGATCGGTTTTATCAGGTCCGGTTCATCATAACGCGCGGCATTGACGCGCTTGCTGACCGGGTAGACCTGGAACCCATCCTGCAGGCGCGCAATACAGTCAAACGCTCGTTCCGTGTTCTCATCATGATGATCCAGCCAGATCGCCCGGTCCTGATCACGGATCACCACCGGCATCCGATCATGGATCTCGCGCATGGCCCCGCGCGAGTCGGTAGTCAGGATCGCGCAACTTTGCAGTTCATTCCCCATCGCATCCTGCCAGTGCTCCCAGATCCCGGCAAAGCAGAACAGCTTGTGATCCAGATGACAGAAATAAGGTTGCTTGCCACCGACATCGGCTTTCCACTCATAAAAGCCCGAGGCCGGCACCAGGCAACGCCGGCGTTTGAAGGCGTTGCGAAACGAGGGTTTGCTGTCAACGGTCTCCGCGCGGGCATTGAACATCTTGTTGCCGATATTCGCATCCTTGGCCCAGCTCGGCACCAGCCCCCAACTGAAGAAGGTCAGCCCCTGGTCGGTCTTCGCCAGCACCGGCGTGGTCGGCGGGATATTGAAACGGGAAACGAATTCAGCCGGGGCCTCGACCTCGAAATAATCGGCGATGTCCTTGGCTGATGACTGCAAAGCAAAACGACCACACATGGAGACTCTCACGCTGACTGATTACCGGGGCCTGACATTGTAAGCTTTATTGAGTCCCAGTGGTTAATTTCGCCTGACATCTGCGCAGATACTGGCAACCGACTGTGTTGACTCGCAGCGGCTTTGTTAACTCCTCGGCCATTACTGTTAGACTGCCTGCTCATTAAATAAGGAAGACAAAATCATGCAACCAACCATTGTGACCTGGATCCTGGTTATCTTCGGTTTCATAACCCTGGCCCCACTGTTATTGGCGCAAACGCTGATGCTGACCAAGCCGCATAGTCAACAGGCCAAGGATATCCTGATCGCCAGGGGCGAAGACTGGCGCGATAAGACCCACTTCCGCTCTGCCCTGGGCTGCGCCTGGGCGGATTGGCTGCTGGTTGTGCCCCTGCTGATTGCCGGCAGTGGTGGGGTGCTGCTCGGTCATGCCTGGGGTTATGTGCTGTGGAGCGCCGCCGGTGCGATTTCGCTGTATATCAATATCGTATTGTGGTTCCTGGAAAAAGAATACGTTTATCCCTCGCGTGGCGCGCTGGCCTATTACAGCTATTATTGGGGGTTTTTCGTGTACTGGGGGGCCCTGGCGGTAGGGTATTCGGCTTTGCGACTCAGTGGCATTGATATCTAGAGTCCGATTTCGCAACTTGTGAAATATGTTTTGCCGTAAATAATGTTACGCCTGCCGGTTCACTAACGATACCTGGCGCGTATCTCTCTGATTACACCTCGATCATGCATCTCAATTATCGCTTGGTTCAACTTTTCCAGGACCTGAGATGCATTTAGCTTGTGTAGATTTTTGGGGATGCCAATATAGTTGGGATCAATAGCAATCGGCTTATTCGCTACCACGAACTGATCGATGTCCAAACCAAGTTTTTTGGCCTGGTAACGAAGGGTATAAATATCACCTGAGAAAATTCCGGCATCGATTCTGCCCATAGCCAGCATTTGTAATCGGTTGCCGTTTCCCGGGTCTTCAGACAGGGATAGCAAGTCACGGAATTTCGGGAAATCTCCTGAATAATTACTTCCTCGATTGATCCCGATTTTCTTCCCCACAAGATCATTGAAATCGTCAAATGGGAAGGTATTTGCGCGCTTCTGGATGAGAATAACCCGGTCTTCGTAAAGCGGTTGGCTGAAATAGTAGTGTTTCGATCGCTCTGCGGTCTTGGAAAACCCGGTGAGAATGCCGTTACCTTCCAATGCAGACAGTTGGGCCCTTTTCCAGGGTAAGTGAGTCACCTTAGGTCTGTAGCCAGCATTCTCGATGGCTTTTATTGCGATCTCTGCTGCGTAGCCAGAGGTTGCACCGTCTTCGTCCTGGAACTGCTTGGGAGCACCTTCCCGCCGCACAAAGATTTCAAGAACTTCGCCGGACGCGGTCGCAATTATTGGGATTGAGCAAAGAATTAAGAGGAACCATGGTTTAAGCATTGTTAACAAGCTCTCGGTGATTGATCAATTTAACCAAAGGAATACTTCCACCTTTGCTATATAAAACCTCTGCATTCAGCAAGGCAATCTTTTGGCCATGTATCCGCAGTATATTTTTAATGTTGAGACATCTCCAGCCTGCTCCAGCTGCTGGCCGATGAAAGCTTCGATACTCTGTCCGGAAGATTAATCGCCGAGTGTTACAGGCCCACTCACCGATCGCACATCCCGTCATGTTAATGTTGAAGTTCAAAGGTGCCAGGATCCCTGGCTACCTCGTCAGCAAAATTCGTTGCGCTATCATGCTGTTTGGATAAGCCTTCAGGTTCAAGCTGGTTTTCAGTATTTGAATTTACCAACAGCAAATCATGGTGAGTTAAATTTGTTGCAGGATCAATTTCAGATAAAGCATGGCTCGATGAACGCTCATTATTTTGATCAAATACCGACATTTGCGAGGTTTCCCCGATTCCCACTCCGGGTTGATATTGAGCGCTGATTTCCGTGGCCGATAAGTTGTCATTCCCATCCTTATGACCTACCGAAAGATTGAATACTTCAGGTCCGACCTGGTTTCTTAGAGTAACTTCAGAACTCGAGATATCAGAAATAATGAAACCATCCATCAACTGGGTTCCGATACGGAAAACCCTGTCCTCCATTCCTTCAATCTGAAAAATTGCCGCCTCCTGACCAGGGATGCCCAAGATGGTCCCGGTGACGATTACATCTTGTTTTATTCTGGCGATGATTTCTGCTACGGATTCGTAATCAGCTACTCGTATATCATCGCAGTGGTGACAGGCCTGTTGATCTGAATCTTTCTCCGCACTTTTGCTTGCAGTAAAGTCGTTGTTGACGAACTCCTGCGGATGCATCTCATCATCCACCAACGATGTAAGAATCAGCTTCTGAGTGATGAATAAATATCCAGTAATTAACACTGGCAAAACGATTGCAATGGTATGAAGATAGATTTTTTTAGTTGGCATAATTGATCACAGCAGTTAAACCAGAACACTTAACAAGGGTACTCATGCATGTCCCGCATCTCATAGATAGCTTATGCGGAAAAGGCGGTCATAGACCGCCTTCCAGCAAATTCATCACATAGAATTGGCGACGAACATGGCGGTTAACCTGCCCACGCAATAGAGCAAATTTGAACCACTGTTATCCCGATAAGCTGTGATGGCAAAGGTCACTGGAACACCAGCAGAAACGGCTTGTACTCTGTTGATATAAAGCGGTGTCCAGCTTCTTGCCGGCGAATCACCGGTAGTATCAAAGGCGAAAAAGGTATCGTGATTGGTATCGTACGACGATGTCGAGGTCGATATTGAAATATACTGATAGTTGTTCGCTGTGGCGGATTGATTGACACCTACTGATCCATTCACGGTGACTAAGATAAAACCATCTTCGGGTGGCGTAACCGTTAAGCTTCTAACCGAGGTAGGTGAAGTTGAAGAGGTTGAGCTAATCTCGACAAATCCTGAATTAGTGCCTTGATCGACTGCAGCCAAAAAGGGTGAGACCGAGGATAGCGCGTCTGCATCTGTGTAGACCGTATCGCTGTCCACCTCACAGGTCACGCTGCCATCTTCATTGATCTCCCGAATGGACTGGCCCGAGGCACAGCTACCGCTAACCCGGTTTTGTTGGATTGCCGGATCCAC
>JASJBV010000172.1 GCA_030066335.1 Gammaproteobacteria bacterium | reverse complement strand
CGGAGGAATACGCCGCGGGACACTTGCCGGGCGCGATCAATATTCCCCTGGGCGAACTGGAGCAACACCTGGGCAATCTGCAAACCTCGAAGGATGTGGTCGCCTATTGCCGGGGACCGCATTGTGTGCTCGCGTTCGACGCGGTGGCCAGGCTCAGGGAACAGGGAATCAATGCCAGGCGGCTGGACGGCGGTTTGCCCGAGTGGAAACTGGAAGGCCTGCCGATCGAAATCTAGCAGGCTTATTCTTCGACCCTATGCATCAACTCGCCGGCCTGGTTGAGCACTTCAACCCCGACCGGAAAGCCCTGGCGCAGGCTCTGGGTCACCACGCAAAAATCCTCGAACAAGTCCATGCAGCGCTCGCGTCGCTTCGAATCCAGTAACTCGTCATTGGCTGTGATCCGGACATCGATCCGGCCTATGCGCATGCGGTTCTTTTCATTGCGCACTATGGTGCAGGTGGCCTCGGTGTGGATACTTTTGGCTGGAGCATCCTGCTTGGCCAGGCAGAACATCAGGCTTGCACTCAGGCAGTTCGCAGCGGCGGCCGCCACCAGGCGTGAGGCATTGGGACCACGATCGGTTCCCAGCGGTTCCGGTTCATCCAGTAACAGCTCATCGGCCTGCTCGATATCGAACTTGACGCGAAAGGCATAGCCTTCTTCCTGCTGTAGATGAATGGTAAATTTGCCTGCTTCGGCCATGCTGCTAACTCCTAAAATCGATTTTAACTATATTGTTATTTTGCAGGATTCCGCACGATCAATAAACCTGTGACTGATGGCGGAGCGGATATATCACGCTGGCTCAAATGGGCCGGAACAGCACTGCCGGGCAGGTCGATGCTGCAACCCAAGCACGAGCTATGTTCAGGCTTTACGCTTACGGAATGTGCCCTGCTGGGAAGCCAGCTTTCAGCAGGATGTGATCCGGGCTGTAGCTGATACTTCGCCTGACAGAGACCGATGAATCACCCTCATACCGCTAAAAATGCTGATCTAGGTCAATTTATCGGAAACATCCAGGCATTATTGTTATTCCACAAAAATAATCTGGTTTAACTAAATGTCTGATAACAAAGGGTGGTTTAAACGCCAGTGGGAACGTATTAGCGCCTTGCCAGCATTGGTCCTGCTGCTGGGAGGCGTATTCGCTGGTATCGTCTTTGTGGGTGGGTTCAATACCACCCTTGAATTTACCAACAGAATGGAATTCTGTCTCAGCTGCCATGAGATGGCGAACAAACCTTACACGGAATACACGGAGACGATCCATTTTAAAAATCCTTCCGGGGTCCAGGTGACCTGTGCCGATTGTCATGTGCCCAGGCCTTATGTTTACAAGGTTATCCGTAAAGTCCAGGCGACCAGAGAACTGTATTACAAGGCAACCGGCAAGATCTCCACCGATGAGAAATTCGAGCAACACCGCTGGGACCTGGCTAACCGGGTCTGGGATTCGATGCGGGCATCGGATTCACGCGAATGCCGCAACTGCCACAATTACGAGGTCATGGACCTGAGTGAGCAGGACCGTAGCGCCCGCAAGCGACACAGCCGGGCCTTGGACGAGGGCAAAACCTGTATCGAATGCCATAAAGGTATAGCCCACGAATTACCTGACGAACCGGAAGAACTGGATGTCGCAAGTGAATAAGCCAGCGCCATACATGTGGTTATTCAGGTTACCGTTGATCCTGATCGCGTTGCTGGCCTATGCATCGATCGTGGTGGCCGAGGATGCGGCGGAACTGGATCGCAAGCTACGCATGGCTGCAGCCATCGATGACGAAGAAGCCATTGTTCGCTTACTCAATGAGGGTGCCAATGTCGATGCGGCCAACAATTTTGGCAAAACCGCGCTGATGAATGCAGTGGAAAATGGCAACATCCTGACCACGTCGATCCTGTTATCGCGTGGCGCCGACGTCAACAAGGAGACTATTGCCGGGCTTACCGCGCTGACCTTCGCGGCGGAAAACGGCCAGGTGGAACTCACCGCCCTGTTGCTGGAACGTGGTGCCAACCTGGAGGCGCGGACACGCTCGGGGCTGAATGCCCTGCTGCTGGCTGCACAATACGACCAGACAGAAATGGTCGACCAGTTGTTGTTCAAAGGTGCCGACCCCAATGCGATCGATCGTAAAGGACGGACCGCGTTGATGATCGCAGCCCATCGCGGCTACCTGGATCCGGTCTCGTTACTGGTGTTCAACGGTGCCAACATCCGACGCCTGGACCGGGATGGCAAAACCGCGTTGATTCACGCCGCCGACAGTGGTCTCAACCCCAGGATCGCACGGCTGTTGATCCGCAAGGGGGCTCTTATAGAACAGCGCACACCGGACGGCGCCTCGGCCCTGATCTGGGCTGCCGCTGGCGGCCATGCCGACATGGTCAGGGAACTACTCGCCCACGGTGCTGAGATCAATGCCCAGGATAATAGCGGCCTGACCGCGTTGATGGAGGCGGTAAGCGCAGATTCCAGCGAGACCGTCAAGCTGCTGCTGGAGCATGGCGCGGACCCAGCGCTGAAGAATGATCAAGATATGACTGCAATGGCGATAGCGATCAGGGATGATAATCAAGAGCTACGGGCACTGCTGCCGGGCAACTAGCTTAACGTAAGCTGCCGCGGCGTTCCCTGGTCGGGTCAGGTCGCCAGCTGCGTATGAAGTTCGGAAAATCCGGATTGGTCCAGTCAGCGTCTGCGAGCTTTTCCGTGGGCGGCAGCAGGGTGGCCACGTAGGACAGCATGGCCTTTTCTTCCCGCGCGGTGTAGTTCTCTATTTGCTCTACCATTTCCTTGTTCGCATTCAAGCGCCGGCCATTGCGAATCCAGCGGTATTGGCGTTCCAGGTATTTATAGTGCTGGCCCTGGATCATCGGCACATGCTTTTTGACATCGCCTTCCCCATCCTCGCCATGGCAGTCCGCGCAATCACGCAGATAGATTTCCCTACCCAGTTCCAGATCACGACGACTGCCCTGACCATTGTACTCGGTCATTGGCAGGCTGGCGATATATGCGGAGACATCGGCGATCTCCTGCGCGCCGCCTAACGCCCGTACTGAGGTGAATGCGCGCATGATCGGGTTGTCCCGGTTTCCGGCGCGAAAATCGGCCATTTGCTTGATCGTCACCCCGGTCAGTTGGCCGGCAATTTGCGGATATGAACCGTTATCATCGCCCCAGCCCTCGGGACCGTGGCAGGTCACGCATAGCTTGTAGAGTTTGCGACCGTTATCGATATCCGGCGTCAGCGAAAGCGCTTTTTCAAACTCGTTTTGCATAGCGTCGGCCTTGTCCTCGCTCTGGGCAATGACAGCAGTGGTCGAAGACAGGCAGGCAAGCGAGAGCACCGCCAGCAGCGATCTGTAGTTAACCATAGGGGCTTACATCGGATATTTGTTCGCTGCCAGACGCTACAGGATATCCAGGAAATTTTCCAGCGCCCAGGTCAACTGGATACAGGTTCATCTGATACCCAGGGACAAATCCGGGCGCGGAAGCCAAAGACCTGCTGCAACAGGATCCTACCGCAATGCTATCGATATAATGTTATCCTGCAGGATTCCGGATTATGACTAAGCATCAGGCAGGCAATGGGGAGACCGATCAAGGGGCGGGGCGCAACCGGCAACCCGGCTAATCGTTACCAGGTGCACAGCCGGGAGGATTTCGATGACGGTTGGGGCAATCTGGATCAGCCGCTACCCGCGTTGGAAACCACGCTGACGGTGGATAAAAGTCGCACGGTAATCTCGTATAACGATTCACCGGATGTACCCTTCGATCGTGCCATCAATCCCTACCGTGGCTGTGAACATGGTTGTATCTATTGCTATGCCCGGCCCAGTCATGCCTGGCTGGGCCATAGCCCCGGCCTCGAGTTTGAAAGCAATCTTTATTACAAGCCGGATGTGGCCGACTGCCTGCGCCGCGAATTGGCTGCCCAGAAATACAGCTGTGGCCCAATCATGCTTGGCGCGATTACCGATGCTTACCAGCCGGTAGAGAGGGAACTGGGCCTGACCCGCCAGGTTATCGAGTTGCTGGCTGAATGCCGGCATCCGCTCAGCATCGTCACCAAGTCAGCATTGGTGGAACGCGATATCGATGTGTTGGCCGACATGGCCAGGCGGCAGCTGGCCGAGGTCTGTATCTCGATCACTACCTTAGATAAGGAGCTGGCGCGCAAGCTGGAGCCGCGAGCCGCAGCGCCGCATAGACGGTTACAGTCGATTGAACGTCTGGCCAGTGCCGGAATCCCGGTCAAGGTGCTGGTGTCGCCGCTGATCCCGGTGCTGACCGACCCCGAACTGGAGCAGATTCTCCAACAAGCACGCGATGCGGGTGCAACCGGAGCGAGGTCGACCCTGTTGCGATTGCCACTGGAGGTTGCGCCGCTGTTCAGTGACTGGCTGCAGGCACATGCGCCTGGCCAGGCACAGCGGGTATTGTCGCGGATTCGCGATACCCGCGGCGGCAAGCTCTACGACCCTGACTTCGCCCAGCGCATGAGTGGCAGCGGCCATTATGCCGAGCTGCTGGCGCAACGCTTCAAAAAAGCCACCAGAAGTCTGGGTTACCTGGAGCCAGAGAAATTAGATTGCAGTCAGTTCAATAAACCATCCGCGGATGGACGGCAGATGTCGTTGTTGTAGTTGAAGCTATAATCTGATGTGTGTCTACGAATTTATAATTCGAATCAAAATTTTCGAATTATAAAATGTGTGAGAAAGCATGCTTAGATTGAATGTAATCTTACTGTTGCTCGCAACACTGGTATTTATTAACGCTTGCAGCAGTTCTTCAGATGATACATATAGTGGTTTATCCACTCGTCCCGCAAACCCAGCCTGTGAAATACCTGACCCACCCGATGGCTCAACAGCAGTAACTCTGGAGCGTGTGTTTACCAGTTTGAGTTTTAATGCTCCTGTTTTGTTAAAACAATCACCTATCAATTCTGATCGATGGTACGTGGTAGAACAGGGCGGCATCATTCGCACGTTTTTAAGCGGTGATTTATCTGCCACTGTCTTTGCTGACCTTTCCGGCCAGGTTTTGAATGCTGGCGAGCAGGGATTACTAGGAATGGCGTTCCATCCGGAATTCGCTTCCAATCGTTACCTTTATGTTTACTATTCGGCAGATCCACCCAGGCGCTCGGTCATATCACGTTTTACTGCCAATGATGACCTGACTATAGATGGTGCAAGTGAACTCCTTATCATGGAGGTCGATCAGCCTTACGCAAATCACAACGGCGGAAATATTGAATTTGGTGCGGATGGATATTTGTATATCGGGTTGGGTGATGGCGGCAGCGGTGGTGACCCGCTGGATCATGCTCAAAATATAAACACGCTGCTGGGGTCGATGTTACGCATCGATGTCGATAATTCTGCTAACCCCGGAGTGCAGGAATATTCGAATCCAGCTGACAACCCCTATGTTGGAACCAGTGGCCTCGATGAAATCTATGCGATTGGCTTGCGCAACCCCTGGCGTTGGAGTTTTGACCGGGTAACCGGCAACCTGGTGCTCGGGGATGTTGGTCAGGGGGCCCTGGAAGAAGTAGACGTGGTGGTTAATGGCGGTAACTATGGTTGGCGCTGTTACGAGGGCACCGCGGCCTACAATACCAGCGGTTGCAGTGATAGTTACATCGCTCCGATCCATGAATACGGTCGCTCTGAAGGCCGATCAATCACCGGCGGTTTTGTATACCGTGGCAGCCTGATTCCATCACTGGTAGGTTCATATATATTCAGTGATTATTATCCTGGTCCCATCTGGGCTCTAAGTAATCCCTACTCAACACCTGTTGCTTCAGAGCTGATCAATAATAGTACCACGGCATCCAGCTATATCAGCTCGTTTGCTGAAGATGCAGACGGCGAGCTTTATGCTGTCAGCAGGGTCGACGGCTATATCTATCAGCTGGTAGCGGACACCACCGACCCGGTCACCAGTTTCCCAACCTTGTTATCGCAAACCGGTTGCGTGGATGCCAGTGATCCAACCCAAATGGCTCAGGGCTTGATACCCTACCAGATCAATGCGCCATTCTGGTCGGATGGTGCCGACAAGAGCCGCTACTTCGCGATCCCGGATGCTTCGACGATTAGCATCGAGGCGAACGGTGAATGGACATTTCCCAACAACAGCGTGACGGTAAAAAATTTCCGGCTAAACGATAAGCTGGTCGAAACCCGTTTGTTGGTCAAGCATCGCGATGGCAGCTGGGGCGGTTACAGTTATGAATGGAATGACTTGCAAACTGATGCCAGCTTGGTGTTGGATGGAAAAACCAAAGTTATCGACGGGCAGGCATATATTTACCCGAGCACTTCAGACTGTATGAGCTGTCATACGGCTATTGCAGGCTCTGTGCTTGGCCTTGAAAACCGGCAAATGAATCGTGATCATTTGTATCTATCCACGGGGAGAACGGCCAATCAGATGGTCACCTTGAATCATATCGGGATGTTCAGTTCGCAAGTAACGGACCAGGATTCGCTGCCGGTATTGACTGATCCCGCCGACCCGGATGCATCGATCGATAACAGAGCGCGGGCATATTTGTACACCAACTGCTCTCAATGTCACCGTTTTGGCGGTCCAACCAATGTCACCCTGGACTTCAATATCACGACGGCAGATGCTGATATGAATATCTGCGAGGCGACACCCAGTTATAACATTGCCGCTGCGAGTTACATACTTGCCCCGGGTGATGCCAGTGAATCTACCCTCTATCATCGACTCAACTGTCGTGAAGGTGTCGGTGGTTGTATGAGTGGGGACGAGATGCCACCATTGGGCAGTACCGTGGTCGATAGTGCAGGTGTAAGCCTGATCGAGACTTATATCAACAGTCTGATGACTTGCCCTAACTGATGCTTCAAACATTCCAGATCAACAGTTCATGGATAGGCAACAAATAACGCTGAGGAAAGCGCTTCCGAAATACCAGGAAGGCCTGTATTTCGCGCGCTACCTGGACATGGCGGCGGAAGGCTTTTTCCATATGTTGCTGGGTAGAAACAGCGCAGACATATTGGCCAGGGTTTACCTGCAACCCGATCATGACCTGTCATATCAGCATGTTATCTTCGCCGAGCTGGATGGCAGGATCGTCGGCATGTATACGGGTTACTCTGGCGAGCAGCATCGACATGCTGACCCTAAGGTGTTAGGTAATGAGGCGGGCTACTGGAATCTGCGGTTCTGGATCGTATCCCTGCTGTTTGCGCCGATGCTGAGGATTATCGATACCGTCGATGATGGGGATTTCTACCTGCAGGCGATTGCGGTCGACTCCAATCTGCAGGGCAAAGGCATCGGTTCCAGCTTGTTGGATGGTGTGGCAGAGCGGGCGATCGATAGCGGTGCCAGCAGGCTGGCGCTGGATGTATCAGCCGCCAATGACCAGGCTCGCCAATTATACGAGCGACGAGGGTTTTCCATTGAATCTACCTGGCCGAAACGATTCCACATTTCAGGTTTCAAATTTCACCGCATGATCAAGGTCCTCGCCTAGAACATCTCCTCAACAATGCTTATAGCTTTTGTCTGGCTGGCAAGACGATGAATGGTATGACCTACCTGATGGGGGTCACGACCCATAAACTATACTTATAATGAGCTTATTAGATCAGGTCACTATGATAGATGAATATCGTTCGCTATCTCGTAATCATCCTGGTTGCGTTATCCCCGCCCATACTCCTGCTTACCTATAACAAGAGTGGAGTTGAGCAGGCCGAGAACAAACCGCAACCACCCAGGCAGGCGAAAAACAGCACGTCCGATCAACACCAGAAACAGGTCGAGGAAGGGCTCAAGGCCTACCAGAAGTACTACCAGGAAGAGCT
>JASJBV010000177.1 GCA_030066335.1 Gammaproteobacteria bacterium | reverse complement strand
AAATACCTGACCTATGCATTGCTGGCGGTTTCGGTTGACCTGGTCTGGGGTTATCTCGGCATCTTGAGCCTCGGCCATGGTGCCTTCTTTGCGCTGGGCGGTTACGCGATGGGTATGTACCTGATGCGCCAGATCGGTGATCGCGGCGTTTATGGTAACCCCGAGCTGCCGGACTTCATGGTGTTCCTGAACTGGCAGGATCTGCCCTGGTTCTGGTATGGCTTCGATAATTTCTGGTTTGCCGCGCTGATGATCCTGCTGGTACCGGGCGTACTGGCCTTCGTGTTCGGTTACCTGGCGTTCAAGTCGCGGGTCACCGGGGTGTACCTGTCGATCATCACCCAGGCCCTGACCTACGCGCTGATGCTGGCGTTCTTCCGCAACGAGATGGGCTTCGGCGGTAATAACGGCCTGACCGATTTCAAGGATATCCTCGGCTTTTCCCTGCAATCAGATAACGTGCGGGTGGCCCTGTTCGCGTCATCGGCCCTGGCGCTGGCCCTCGGTTACCTGGCCTGCCGCTATATCGTCACCTCCAAGCTCGGCCGGGTCAGCGTTGCGATCCGCGACAGTGAAGACCGGGTGCGTTTTATCGGTTATCGGGTCGAATATTTCAAGCTCTGGGTGTTCACCTTCTCTGCGTTGCTGGCGGGCGTTGCCGGCGCCCTGTATGTACCGCAGGTAGGGATCATCAATCCGTCGGAATTCTCGCCGATCAACTCGATCGAGATCGTGGTCTGGGTCGCGGTCGGTGGTCGTGCCACCCTGTTTGGCGCGGTACTCGGTGCGATATTGGTCAATTACGCCAAGACCTATTTCACCGGTGCCTTCCCCGAGATCTGGCTGTTCGCCCTCGGTGGCCTGTTCATCCTGGTAACCCTGTTCGCGCCCAACGGCATTATCGGTTTGTTCAAGCGCAAGAAGAAGTCTGAACCCGGAGGTCCGGATAAACCGCTGACCCCGGCGGAGGCGCCATCATGAACATGTACCAGGGCTGGCAGGAATTGACCCGTCGGGATCGGGTGTTCAACTTCATGGTCGATACCGACCAACTGGTGCCGGATACTTCCAAGGGCATCATTCTCTACGTCGAGAACCTGTCGGTCAGCTTCGACGGCTTCAAGGCGATCAATGATCTCAACCTGTATATTCGCGAGGGTGAACTGCGCTGCATTATCGGCCCCAACGGTGCCGGCAAGACCACCCTGATGGATATCATCACCGGCAAGACCCAACCGGATACCGGTTCGGTGTTTTTCGGCCAGGACATCGACCTGCTCAAGTTCAGCGAACCGGAGATTGCGCAGATCGGCATCGGCCGCAAGTTCCAGAAACCTACCGTGTTCGAGCAGCATAGCGTGTTTGAAAACCTCGAACTGGCGATGGCCGCGGACAAGCGGGTGTGGCCGACCTTCAACGCCAAACTCAGCGCCGAACAGCATGACCGTGTCGACGCGATCCTCGAGCAGGCCAACCTGGTCGAACTCAAACACTCGCCCGCCGCGCTGTTGTCGCATGGCCAGAAGCAGTGGCTGGAAATCGCGATGCTGGTGATGCAGGAACCACGCCTGCTGCTGGTGGATGAACCGGTAGCCGGCATGACCCACCAGGAAATGGACAAGACCGCGGAATTGCTGCATGAGCTGGCGGGCGATCACTCGGTGGTGGTGGTCGAACATGACATGGACTTCGTACGCTCGATCGCGAAGGAGGTCACCGTGCTGCACCAGGGCTCGGTCCTCGCCGAGGGCTCGATGGAACAGGTGCAGAACAACCCGCAGGTGGTTGAAGTCTATCTCGGAGAATAAACCATGCTGAATATCGAAAAGCTCAACCAGTATTACTCGGAAAGCCATACCCTGTGGGATGTCGACCTGCAACTGGAAGAGGGTAAATGTAACTGCCTGATGGGGCGTAACGGGGTGGGCAAGACCACCCTACTCAATTGCATCATGGGCCTGCAGTCGATCCGCTCTGGTACGATTAATTTCAAGGGCCAGGACCTGGCCCGGGTCAATGCCGAGAAACGGGCATCGCTGGGCATCGGTTATGTACCCCAGGGACGGCAGATTTTCCCGTTGCTGACGGTCAGGGAGAACCTGCAGATCGGCCTGCCGGCGCGCGCCGACAAGTCGAAAACGATCCCGGATTTTATCTATGAACTGTTCCCGGTATTGAAGGACATGTTGAACCGGCGCGGTGGTGACTTGTCCGGTGGTCAGCAGCAACAGCTCGCGATTGGCCGGGCGCTGGTGGTGGATCCCTCGCTGCTGATCCTGGACGAACCCACCGAGGGCATCCAACCGAATATCGTGCACGAGATCGGCGACATTATTCGCCAATTGAGCCATGACATCGGCCTGACCGTGTTACTGGTCGAACAGAAGCTGCCCATCGTCAGGCGTATCGCCGACAACTTCGCGATTCTCGATCGCGGGCGCAAGGTCGCCGCCGGCCAGATCGATGAATTGAGCGATGAACTGATTCGAGAATACCTGACTGTCTGAGTAAGAGGATTGACCATGAAAAAGCTCGCGAATGTTTTTGCCTTATTATTCCTAACACCGTTGACTGTGCTGGCCCATCCCGGGCATGATTACTACGTCGAGCATCGCTGGCTGGATTTCATCAGCCAGGATAGCTTTATCGTTTTCACCCTGGTCCTGCTGGGCTTAGTATATGCACTGATTCGTATGAGCCTGATTAAATCTCCAACCTCCGTTAACTCGGATAAAGCCGAATAATTCAAGCCGTGACCACAGCGGCGATTGGCAAGACCCAGAACTGGCAGGCACTGTTGCAGCTGGAGCTGCGCGGCGGGCAGGATCGCACACGCATGGTCCCGCTTAGGCGTTACGGACCCTTGTCGGTGCAACGCGCCTTCTACCCGGAACAGGACTGTTGCCATGTCTACCTGCTGCACCCACCGGGTGGGGTGGTGGGTGGTGACCTGCTGCAATTACAGGTACAGGCGCAGCCACAAAGCCACTCGTTGTTGACCAGCCCGGGCGCCAACAAGTTTTACCGCAGTGGCGGGGAAATCGCGCGGGTCGAGCAGCAGCTGGAAGTTCAGGCTAACAGCCGATTCGAATTTCTGCCGCAGGAAAATATTTATTTCCCCGGGGCCAGGGTCAATATGCAAACCCGCATCGATGTCAGCGCAGACAGCCGCGCGATGATCTGGGAGAAACACTGCTTTGGTCGACCGGCGAATCATGAAGCATTCGATAATGGGCAGGTCATAACCGAGTTGCAACTGCGCCAGGACCGACGTCTGCTGTTCACCGAGAAACAGCGTATCGATGCCGAGGAGATTCAGCGCGCCAGTGGACTGCGCGGGCAGCCGGTGATTGGCAGTCTGTTGATGATCGCACCAGCGATCGATGACGCGTTAATCGACCAGTGCCGGCAGCTACAGCCGGAGCAGGGCATGGCCGCGTTTACCCGGCCATTGGATAACCTTTTGCTGCTGCGTTACCTTGGCAGCAGCACGCTTGAACTCAACCGATTCTTTATTCGGGTCTGGGAGCTGTGCCGGCCAATGCTGTTGGACAAACAAGCCTGTCATCCGCGGATCTGGAATACGTGATGTTAGAAGTCAAAAAAACGCTGATTATTTTTCATAAAACTGTCATTGCGAGCGCAGCGCGGCAATCTTATTCACTTTCCCCATAAGTCAGAGATTGCCACGTCGCTAACGCTCCTCGCAATGACGACTTATTTAGAATTTAAAAATTAGAGAGATCAAAGTATGGAATTATCACCCAGAGAAAAAGACAAGTTGTTGATCTTCACCGCGGCCCTGCTCGCCGAGCGGCGCAAAAACAAGGGCCTGAAACTGAATTATCCGGAGGCGATTGCCTTTATCAGCGCCGAGATCCTGGAAGGCGCGCGCGAGGGCAAGTCGGTGGCCGAGCTGATGGATTATGGGCGCACCCTGTTGAGCGCGGACGATGTCATGGACGGGGTCGCGGAAATGATCCACGACGTGCAGGTCGAGGCAACCTTTCCCGATGGTACCAAGCTGGTCACGGTGCATGAGCCGATCATCGGCAGCAAGCGCTCTGAGCTGGTTGCCGGCGAATTGCAGCCGCTGGAAGGTGAGATTGAAATCAACAGCGGCCGCGAGACCGTGACCCTCGAGGTGGCCAACAGCGGTGACCGTCCGATCCAGGTCGGTTCGCATTATCATTTTTTCGAAACCAACTCGGCGCTGGAATTCGAGCGCGACAAGGCCCGAGGTTTCCGCCTCGATATCCCGGCCGGTACCGCGGTACGCTTCGAACCGGGCCAGAGTCGCGAGGTCACCCTGGTCAAATATGCCGGGGAAATGAAGATTTACGGGTTCAATGCCCAGATCATGGGAGAGGTGGAATAACATGGCAAAGATTTCGCGACAGGCTTATGCCGAGATGTATGGCCCGACCACCGGTGACCGTTTGCGCCTGGGTGACAGCGCGTTATGGATCGAGGTCGAGGACGACAAGACGATCTACGGTGACGAGGTAAAATTCGGTGGCGGCAAGGTCATCCGTGACGGTATGGGGCAGTGCCAGCTGCCATCTGCCGAGGTGGTCGATGTGGTCATCACCAATGCCCTGATCCTTGATTACTGGGGCATCATCAAGGCCGATATCGGCATCAAGAATGGCCGTATCAGCGGCATCGGCAAGGCCGGCAACCCGGACACCCAGGCCGGGGTCGATATCGTCGTCGGGCCGGGCACCGAGGCGATCGCCGGCGAAGGCCAGATCCTGACCGCCGGCGGGATCGATGCGCATATCCATTTCATCTGTCCGCAGCAGGTCGAGGATGCCTTGATGTCAGGCGTTACCACCATGTTTGGTGGCGGCACCGGCCCGGCGACCGGTACCAATGCGACCACCTGTACCCCGGGACCCTGGAATATCCATCGCATGCTGGAGGCGGCAGATAGCCTGCCGATGAACCTGGGCTTTCTCGGCAAGGGTAATGCCAGTCTGCCGACCGCGCTGGAAGAACAGATTGCGGCCGGGGCCATCGGTCTGAAATTACACGAGGACTGGGGTACCACGCCGGCAGCAATCGATAACTGCCTGAGCGTGGCGGAAGCGATGGATGTGCAGGTCGCGATCCATACCGATACCCTGAATGAATCCGGCTTCGTCGAAGACAGCCTGAACGCGATGAAAGGTCGCACCATCCACACCTATCACACCGAGGGTGCCGGTGGCGGGCATGCGCCGGATATCATCAAGGCCGCCGGCTTCGATTTCGTGTTGCCGTCATCGACCAACCCGACCCGGCCCTACACGGTGAACACGGTGGATGAACACCTGGACATGCTGATGGTCTGCCATCACCTTGACCCCAATATTGCGGAAGACGTCGCCTTCGCCGAATCGCGGATCCGCCGCGAGACCATCGCCGCCGAGGATATCCTGCATGACCTGGGTGCGTTCTCGATGATTGCCTCTGATTCCCAGGCCATGGGCCGGGTCGGCGAGGTCATCACCCGCACCTGGCAGACCGCGCACAAGATGAAGCTGCAGCGCGGTAGCCTGAGCGGCGACAGCGATTACTCGGATAACCTGCGCGCCAAGCGTTACATCGCCAAGTACACGATCAACCCGGCGCTGACCCATGGCATTGCGCACGAGGTGGGCTCGGTGGAAGTCGGCAAGCTGGCCGACCTGGTGTTATGGAAACCGGCCTTCTTCGGCACCAAGCCGTCGCTGATCATCAAGGGCGGCATGATCAATGCAGCGGCGATGGGTGACCCTAATGCGTCGATCCCGACCCCGCAGCCGGTGCATTACCGCGAGATGTTCGGCGCCCTTGGCGCGGCGCGGCAAAAGACCTCGGTGACCTTCCTGTCACAGGCGGCAATCGAGGCTGGTGTGGCCGAACAACTGGGCTTACTATCGTCCATCGGTAAGGTCAAAAACTGCCGGCAAGTGAAGAAGTCGTCGATGCTGTTAAACGACTATCAACCGGACATCTCGGTGGACCCGCAGACCTACGAGGTCCGTGCCGATGGCGAATTGCTGGTATGCGAACCGGCCGAGGAGCTGCCGATGGCACAGAAATACTATTTATTTTAAGGAGGAGGGGAGCCTATCAGCAGGTTCCATTACCAGAATGTTACGTTTCAATCGAGTTATCAAATCTGAATCCGCTGCCTACAGCAGCCTGACCCTGAACCTGGAGCAGCGCGTCAAGTCGCGCCAGCGGGTGACCCTGGACAATGGCCGCGAGGCCGGTTTGTTTCTGCCCCGTGGTTCGGTTCTGCAGCAGGGCGATCGGCTGCAGGCAGAGAGTGGCGAAATCATCGAGATCCGCGCGGCCCGCGAACAGGTCAGCACGGTATACATCAACGACCCGCTGTTGATGGCACGGGCCTGTTATCACCTGGGTAACCGCCATGTGCCGCTGCAGATCTCGAGTGGCTTCGTACGCTATCAGCATGACCATGTGCTGGACGATATGCTGCGCCGGATGGGATTGCATATCAACCTGGAGCAGGCGCCATTCGAACCCGAGGCCGGGGCCTATGGCGGTCATCAACACGCGCATGGACACCACCACTAAGATGACAATGGAGCAACCAGGTATCCACCAGGATACCGGACTGATGCGGCTGTTCCAACTGATCAGCCCCTCGCTGCCGATCGGTGCCTATACCTATTCGCAGGGTATCGAGTGGGCGGTCGAACAGGGCTGGATCAAGACCGAGCAGGACCTGGCGGCCTGGCTGCAGGGCTTGCTCGAAACCACGATGCAGTACCTGGAACTACCGGTGTTCCTGCGCATGTACGAGGCCTGGTTAACCCGGGATGAAGAGACCCTGATGGAATGGAATGAATACCTGCTGGCGAGCCGAGAGACCGCTGAACTGCGCCTCGAGGAAGTCAATCGGGCCCGGGCCTTCAGCCAGGTATTGATCTCGATGGAGCCGGATGCAGTGAAGTTCAAGCCGATCCTGGCCCAGACCCAGCTTGCCAGCTTCAGCTATGCCTGTGTCAGCTGGGGGATCGATCGCCAGCAGGCCAGTTATGGACTGGTCTGGAGCTGGCTGGAAAACCTGGTGCTGTCGGCGGTCAAGATTATCCCGCTGGGGCAAACCGCCGGCCAGCAACTGCTGTTCGAGCTGAGCCAGCAGATCCCCGCGGTCATCCTGCAGGCGCGGCAGATCGACAGCGAAGATATCGGTGCCAGTTCGATGGCGCTGGCGATCGCCAGTTCGATGCATGAAACCCAGTACACCCGATTATTCAGATCATAGAGAAGTCAGATGAGCGATAAACAACCATTACGAGTGGGCATCGGCGGGCCGGTAGGTTCCGGCAAGACCGCGTTGCTCGATGCCCTGTGCAAGGCGATGCGCGACAATTACCAGATCGCGGTGGTGACCAACGATATCTACACCCGCGAGGATGCCGAGTTCCTGGTGCGCAGCGAGGCACTGGAACCGGAACGTATTGTCGGCGTCGAGACTGGCGGTTGCCCGCATACCGCGATCCGTGAGGATGCGTCGATGAACCTGGCCGCGGTCGAAGACCTGAACCTGAAATTCAATGACCTGGATGTCATCTTCATCGAGAGCGGCGGTGACAACCTGTCGGCAACCTTCAGCCCGGAACTGGCGGACCTGATGGTTTACGTCATCGATGTCTCCGAGGGAGAAAAGATTCCACGCAAGGGCGGGCCGGGTATCACCCGATCCGACCTGCTGGTGATCAACAAGATCGATCTGGCCCC
>JASJBV010000176.1 GCA_030066335.1 Gammaproteobacteria bacterium | reverse complement strand
ATGACGATGACGACGATGATGATGACGACGACGATGACGACGATGATGATGGCGGTTCAAGCTCCACCGGTCCCGACGGCTTCATCAACGATAGTGGTGACCTGCTCGACTTCAGCCAGTACCAGGGCGCTGTAGATATCGATTTGGATCGTGAAGGCAAGCAGGTCGTCAATGGCAGCCATGCCCCGAATGACGATGATGACGATGATGATGACCACTATCGTGGTGACAAGATCGTTAATCTCTCACTGACCCTGTTCACAGACGATGCGTTCGAGGATGTCAGTGGTTCGGCCTACAACGACGAGATCGACGGCAATGATCGCAACAATGTATTGTTGGGTAATGCCGGTGATGATGATATCGATGGAGAACGGGGGTCCGACCTGATCGATGGTGGTGACGGTGAAGATCGCCTGTACGGCGATTCCGGCAATGACCTGATCCTTGGTGGAGCGGGTGATGACCTGATCCGGGGCGACCATGGCGAAGATCTGCTGGCCGGAGAGACGGGTGATGACAATATCAAGGGCGGTAACGGTGACGATGTTCTGCTGGGCGGCCCGGGCCATGACTGGTTAAGAGGCAACGGTGGCCGGGATAGCATTGACCCGGCCGATGCCGATGACGATATCGAAGAATTCCTGGCCAGTTTCGAGCTGGATTTCGCGCGTAGTGATTTCACCTGGATGGATCTGAGCGGAGATGATGTGCGCGGCCGGATCAGCCAGTTCCTGGCCAGCTTCCCGGATTGAAGCCAGCTACCGAGAGTAGCGATAAACGGTCCGATTTAAACCTGCACCAGCCAAATCACTGAATTTTTCACCAACCTGTCCACAACCCCATCATTGCACCAAAATGGACGTGAATTCAATTGCTTATCTCATTTGCCCGTCACCTGCGGCTTGTGGTAATGTTGACGGAAAACAATCACAAGCCGATGCCCAAAAAGCGGCTTTGACAATTCAGGAGCGACATGAGCAGTGATCATCAAAATACCGGTGAAAGCCCGGTAGTTGTTGCGCAGCAGGGTGACGAAGAGAGCTTGTGGTCAAGCTTGAAGGAGTCACATAATCCCAAGGCTGTTGCCTCCTCCTGGTTGGAAATCCAGTCGCGCCTGATCGGCGATGCGGCCAGTTGCGGTGTGGTCGTTCTCGGCGAACCTGACCAGGGACCTTTTACCCCGGTAGCGGTATGGCCAGCCGGTGTGCTGGGCAGTCCGGTGCTGGCGGAGGCGGTGGAAGTTGCGGTCAATAAACGCAAGCTGGTGGTCAGGGACAGCAAACGGATTACCAACGAGGGCCCGGTAAGCGGAAAGGTGATGGCATCGCCCCTGCTGGTGGATAACCAGATCTGCGGCGCAGTTGCCTTCGACCTGGACCAGGTCGAGCCTGAACGCCTGAGCGAAATCCAGGAACTGATCGAGTGGGGTAGTGGCTGGCTCGAGGTCTACATCCATCGCAACAAGTTCACCTCCAGCGACCGGCTGGTTACGGTGCTGGAGCTGGTCGCCACCAGCCTGCATCATCAACGATTCCAGGAAGCCGCGATTGCAGTTGTCACCGAGCTCTCCGCCGAGCTGGGTTGTGAACGGGTCGCGATCGGTTTTCTCAGCGGTCAGCATTCACGGGTCAGGGCCTTGTCCCACAGTGCCAGTTTCGGCAAGAAGGGTAATCTGATTCGGGCCATCGAGGCGGCGATGGATGAAGCCATCGATCAACAGACGACCGTGGTTTATCCTCCCCTCAACCAGGAAGCCCTGCAGGTGAGCAGGGAACACGAAGCCCTGGCCAAATTGCAGGATGAAGAATCGATTTGCACGGTACCCCTGATCGAGGGGGATAAGCTGCTCGGAGCGATTGTGTTTGAACGGCCGGCCGATCAACCATTCGATGAGTCAACGGTGCAGCTATGCCAGCATACGGCCTCGTTGTTGGGACCCTTACTCGACGTTAAACGCCGCGAGGACCGCTGGATCACCTCCAAGATGTTCGAGAGTATGGTCAATCTCCTGAAGTCGATCTTCGGTCCGCGCCACTTCGGCCTGAAACTCGGCAGTCTGATCCTGGCCGGGTTGATCGCGTTTTTTATCCTCGCCGAGGATGATTACCGGGTGACTGCCGATGCCCGGCTCGAGGGTACCATCCAGCGTGCAGTCACTTCGCCGACCGCCGGCTATGTCATCGATGCCAATGTACGTGCCGGCGACGTGGTCAAACAGAACGATCTGCTGTTTTCCCTGGATGACCGCGATCTGCGCCTGGAGCGGATGAAATGGGAAAGCCAGAAGCTGCAGAGCAAGCGTGAGCATAGCGAGGCAGTGGCCGAGCATGATCGGGCCCGGACCCGCATTCTCAGTGCGCAGATCGAACAGGCGGATGCCGAAATTGCGCTGCTGGATGAACAACTTGGCCGGATGCAGGTCAAGGCGCCATTCGACAGTTTTGTCGTCACCGGCGACATGAGTCAATCACTCGGGGCCCCGGTAGAACGTGGCGATATCCTGTTCGAGCTGGCGCCGCTGAATTCCTACCGGGTGATTCTCGAAGTCGATGAGCGGGATATCGATGATATCAGCATCGACCAGGTCGGTGAGCTGGCCCTGACCAGTGCGCCCCAGGACCTGATGCCGATCTCGGTGGAGAGAATCACCCCGCTGTCCAGTGCGGTGGAAGGGCGCAATTTTTTCCGCGTCGAGGCCAGGCTGAACGGCGAGATCAGTGAGCTGTTACGGCCCGGGATGGAAGGGGTCGGCAAAATAGACATCGATCGACGCAAGCTGATCTGGATCTGGTCACACAAGATCATTCACTGGTTCCGCATGTTCTTCTGGTCCTGGTGGCCTTGATGACGCTGATGCGGGGATCAGATGTCGAGTACGATTTTCAGTCCATCATGGTATCGCGTCGCTGACCTCAAGCCGCGCTTGCGCAAGCATACGGATATCCATCGCCATGAATATCGTGGCAAGTTATGGTTTATCCTGCAGGACCATGCCTCCGGTCGCTCCCATCGCTTTACCCCGGTAGCCTATAGATTCATCGGCATGATGGATGGTCAGCGCACGGTGCAACAACTGTGGGATGCCCTCAACGAGTCGGCCGGGGACCGGGCGCCGAGCCAGGATGAAGTCATTCGATTGCTCGGCCAATTGCATGCCGCGGATGCGATGATCTGCGATGTCACCCCCGACAGTCGCGAGTTGTTCCGACGCTTTCAACGCCAGGAAAGAATGAAACTGCGGCAGCGGCTGTGGACGCCGATGGCGATCAGGATTCCCCTGTTCGATCCGGAGAATTTTCTCCAGCGCACCCTGCCGCTGGCACGCCTGGTCTTCAACCGGGTTACCGCGGTGATTTGGCTCATCGTGGTCGCGATTGGGGCCTTGCTGGCCGCGATGCACTGGGATGAATTAACCGATAACGTGGTCGATATCGCGCTGACCCCGCAGAACCTGCTGTGGCTGTGGCTGATCTACCCGGTGGTCAAGACCTTCCACGAACTCGGCCATGCCTACACCACCAAGTTGAAGGGGGGTGAGGTGCATGAGATCGGCATCATGTTCCTGGTGTTCATGCCGGTGCCCTATGTCGATGTCTCCTCGTCCTGGGGTTTTCGCGAGAAATCCAGGCGGATGCTGGTGGGGGCGATCGGCATCATGGTCGAGATGTTCCTCGGCGCGCTGGCGTTGATGGTCTGGCTGAATGTCGAGCCGGGCGTGGTGCATGTCATCGCTTACAACGTGATGCTGATCAGTGGGGTATCCACGCTGTTGTTCAACGGCAATCCGCTGCTGCGCTTCGATGGTTACTATGTGCTGGCCGATTACCTGGAAATCCCCAACCTCGGCGCAAGATCGAATAAATATCTCGGTTATCTGTTTCAGCGTTACCTGTTTGGGGTCGCCGATGCGGAATCCCCGGCGGACAACCAGGGTGAACGGGTCTGGTTTGTGATCTACGGCATCGCCGCGTTCCTTTACCGCATGTTCATCATGTTCGTGATTATCATCTACGTCGGTGGCAAGTTCTTTACCATTGGTGTAGCTTTGGCAATATGGGCAACGATCACCCAGGTGCTTGTTCCCGTTGGAAAAAGTATGGCTTTCATCGTGAAAAATCCAAAACTGCGACATAATCGGAAGCGGTCTTACCTGGCGGTAACGCTGCTGGTCTGTATCATCGGTTCTCTGCTGTTTTATCTCCCGGCACCGCTGTGGACCCGGGTCGAGGGCGTGGCCTGGCCGTCCGAACAATCCCAGATTCGGGCCGGGGCGGATGGTTTTGTGGTCGAGCTACTGGCGCCGGATCGCAGCCAGGTCACCCAGGGTCAGCCCTTGATCAAGACCCGGGACCCGTTGATCGAGTCCCGCGTCGAGGTCCTCAAGGCAAACGTCAAGCAACTGGAATTACAGTTGATGGCAGCACAGACCCTGGACCGGGTGCAGACGAAAATCATCAAGGAGGAGCTGAAGGCGATCGAGGGCGATCTGGAGCGGGCCCGGGAATTGATGGCCGCCCTGATCATCGACAGTCCTCGCGACGGTACCTTTATCGCCCCCAACGAGCCCGATCAGCAGGATCGTTTTGTGCGTAAAGGCCAGGTCGTGGGCTATGTGACCAACAGCGCAGACCATGCCACGCTCAGAGCAGCGGTGTCGCAGGATGATATCGGCCTGGTCCGGGAACAGGTCCTGGCGGTCGATGTCAGGCCGGTGGCCTGGCAGGCCAAATCCTACAGCGCGGAGATTATACGTGAAATCCCCGGCGGTACGCATAAGTTACCGACGGCGGCACTGGGTACCCATGGCGGCGGCATGTTCGCGGTGCAACCCGGTGACAAGGACGGGCGTACCACCCTGGAACGGGTCTTCGAGATAGAGCTGGGCCTGCCCGCTGAAGCACGCACCGAGTACCTCGGCAGCCGCATGCACGTGCGTTTCGATCATGGAACTGAACCGCTCGGCTTGCAGGCCTGGCGAGGCTTGCGCCAGCTATTCCTGAGGCGATTCGGTGTCTAAGGCGGTTTTACTCAGGCCGGGCAGCCTGATCGGCAGCTATCCGCAACGCGAGGATTATCGCGATAGCTGGCTGGAGCGGCTGGTGGATAACATCAGCGGCATGCTGCGCCAGTATGGTTATGCCGGTAAGCCCGATTACCGGCGTTTCATCAGCCAGGTCAATCGATCTGCCGAGGGGCTGGACCAATGCTCGCTGGAAGCTCTCAAGTCGCGTGCTTCAGACCTGCGTAAAAACCTCTACAGCCAGGGACTCGAAACCGAACTGGTGGCGGAATCCTTCGCCCTGATCCGTGAAATCACGACCCGCCTGCTCGGCATGACCCAGCATGACGTGCAATTGTATGGCGGCTGGGTCATGCTGCAGGGTATGGTTGCCGAGATGGAAACCGGTGAGGGTAAAACCCTGACTGCGACCCTGCCGGCCTGTACCGCGGCCCTGGCCGGAATCCCGGTGCATGTGGTCACGGTGAACGATTTCCTGGTCAAGCGCGATGCCAAATGGATGGAACCGATTTATCGTTTCTTTGGCTTGAGCGTGGGAGTGGTGACCGAGGAGATGAACCTTGCCCAGCGTCGTGAAGCTTATGCCAGCGACATCACCTATTGCAGTAACAAGCAGCTCGCGTTCGATTATCTGAAGGACCGCTTGCTGCTGGAGCAGGAAAACCGTCATCTGCATCTGCAGCTGGAAGGTCTGTACAATCCGCGGCCGCGTACCAGCCGGCTGTTGATGCGCGGCCTGTGTTTCGCGATCGTGGACGAGGCGGACAGCGTACTGATCGATGAAGCGCGCACGCCGTTGATCATATCGAATACCACCAAGCTCAAGCAGGAAGAGGAAACCTACCGCTATGCGATCAAGATCGCGCGCCGGCTGAGTAACCTGCGTGATTTTGTCATGAATTTCCAGGAGCGCAAGGTCAAGCTGACCGATGCCGGCAGGGCCCAGGTCAGGTATCTGACCAGGGGCAAGGGCGGGATCTGGGAAGGCCCCAGGCGAAGTTATGATCTGATCAGCCAGGCGCTGGCTGCGCTGCACCTGTATCAACTCGACAAGCATTACCTGATCAAGGACAACAAGGTCCAGATCATCGATGAATACACCGGCCGGGTGATGGCCGACCGGGCATGGGAGCGCGGGCTGCATCAAATGATGGAGGCCAAGGAGGGCTGCCCGATCAGCGGCGGCCAGGAGACCCTGGCCCGCATCAGTTACCAGAAATTCTTCCGCCGTTACCTGCGCCTGGCCGGGATGACCGGCACCGCGCGTGAGGTCAGCCGCGAACTGGCCTCGGTTTACCGCCTGAATGTCGTCAGGATTCCGACTAACCGGCCGGTGATGCGCAAGCAATGGACCGACCGGGTGTATGTCGACGCCGAGCAGAAATGGGCCCATATCGTCGGGCTGATCCGGCAACTGCATGAGGAGCAGCGCCCGGTGTTGATCGGCACCAAGTCGGTGGCCAGTTCCGAGTACCTGAGTGAGTTACTGACCGGCCAGGGCCTGCCGCACCAGGTACTCAATGCACGACAGGACCAGGAGGAAGCCCAGATCATTGCCCAGGCCGGTCAGGCCGGGAGGATTACCGTGGCGACCAACATGGCGGGGCGGGGTACCGATATCCGCCTGTCGCCGGGGGTGGATGCACGCGGCGGGCTGCATGTGCTGGCTAGCGAACGGCATGAGGCCAGGCGGATCGATCGTCAGCTATACGGGCGCGGCGGGCGCCAGGGTGATGCGGGCAGTTTTCACAGTGTGGTATCGCTGGAAGACGATATTTTGCTCGAATTCTATGGCAGTTTATTGACCCGGCTGTTTAAAACCTGGCGCGGACCCTTGCCGGGATTTATCGGTAGCTTTCTGGTCAAACTGGCACAATTGGGCAGCGAGCGTCACCACAGCCGTCTGCGCCGGGAATTGTTGAAACAGGACGACCGGCTCAGCGATATGCTGGCCTTTACCGGGCGTGGAGAATAGTGCTATTGCATGATCAGCAAAGCTGCTGATCGAAACTAACCAAACCCCCGCAATGCGGGGTTTTTTTTCCTTAATTTAAAAAATCCCAGCAACTGGCCGATAGCAAAAGCAGCGATCTCAACTAAACTCAGTATTTGAAAGCTTGATCGTTAGATAGTCTTAAAACAAAACCTGCAAAATTCGTAATATCAATAACTTATTTACACATGGCAATTGAGCACGTAAAAGTTTTAACCACCAATCTAAAGACGGGTATGTTTGTCACCAAGCTCGATCGGGACTGGCTGGAAACGCCATATCGAATCCAGGGCTTCGTTCTCAAATCCGAGAAAGATATCGATCAACTGCAAAAGTATTGTGATTTTGTCTATATCGATGTGGCAAAAAGTCCGCATTACGAAGACAAATCAGCCAGGCCCAAGGGGCCGCCGGTACTGTCGGATTATGAGCAAAAGAAACTGCTGATAAAGGCAAAACCGATTAGCTATAAAGTCGAGGCGAAATTCGACGATGAGCTGGGCAATGCGCAGAAAAATTACAAGGTACTGAGAAAAACCGTTCAGGGTGTCGTTGAAGATACGATCAAAAATAAGAATCTTGACTTAAAGAATGTAAAACAGGCCGTGACCCCGATGGTCGACAGCATCATGCGCAACCCGGACGCATTTACCTGGTTGACCATGATGCGCGACCGCGATAATTACACCTATAACCACATGGTCAGCAGCTCTATCTGGGCGGCCGCCCTGGGCCGCAAC
>JASJBV010000175.1 GCA_030066335.1 Gammaproteobacteria bacterium | reverse complement strand
AGGGTGGTCAAATCGGGGTAAAACGGCAGGGACGCCGTTTTAGGTCCAGTCGCGGTTGGACCCGCGTCTGGACCGACCCCGATTTGGCCGCGCTTTTGAAGATGAGAGGGCTTGGTCGGGGCGGCGCTTTTGCTTACTTTTCTCGCTGTTGAGAAAAGTAAGTTGCACTCGCACTCCTAAGTCACTACGAAAGACCAGAAAGCTTTTAAGTGCGAAACATATTCGTAGTGAGTGGCTAACAACAACAAGATTGCCGCGCTCTCGCTCGCACAAAATCGTCCGGAACGATTTTGAACAGCCGCAGGCTGGCCCGCAGGGCGAAGGGCAGGACGCCCGGAGTAATGACAGACCCATTGCAAACAAACCACCATCAACGTAATAATACGCGCCACAAAAAAATCACCCAGCAATATCAATGTCCAACAGATTACCCCAAATGAAACAATGGCTGGATGGCCTTGGTTACCAGGATTACTCGATCGAGGTCGCCTCCGCCGATGCCAGTTTCCGTTCTTACTGGCGTTTGCTACAGGGTGATGAAAGCTGGATCGTAATGGATGCGCCACCGGAAAAGGAGCCCTGCGATACCTTTGTCAAGATAGCGCGGATGCTGACGGATAAGGGTTTGAGTGGGCCAAGGATTTTGCATGAAAACCATGACGAGGGCTTCCTGCTGTTGACCGATTTCGGTAATGTATCCTACCTGCAGGCATTGAATGAAGATAATGCCGACAGCCTGTATCGCGATGCGATCACTGAGATCAACCGGATGCAATCGCGGATCGATCCCGATGATCTACCGCCCTATGACGAGGCCCTGTTGCGTTATGAAATGGGTCTGTTCGATGAATGGTTTCTGGGCAAGCTGCTGGGTATCCAGCTTGAGCAAGACCAGCTGGCAATCTGGCAGACAACGACCGACACCCTGGTACAAAATGCGCTGGAACAACCGCGGGTTTTTGTCCATCGTGATTATCATTCACGCAACCTGATGAAGATCGAGCAGGGGAATCCGGGCATCATCGATTTCCAGGATGCGGTAAAGGGGCCGGTGACCTACGACCTGGTCTCGCTACTGCGCGATTGTTATATTGACTGGCCGCAAGCGAAAATCGAGCAATGGGTTGATGAATTCCTGCAGGGTTCCGAGCTCGAGCAGCTGCAGGGGATCGATCCCGGGCAATTCTGGCACTGGTTTAACCTGACGGGGGTGCAGCGTCATCTCAAGGCGGTCGGAATTTTCTGCCGCCTCAACCTGCGTGATGGCAAGCAACAGTTCATGCCGGATATCCCGCGTACCCTGAATTACATCATCGACATTAGCGCCAATGAACCCAGCCTGGCCGGCTTGCATGGCCTGATCGACGAACTGGATCTGGCAGAACGAATTGACCCAATAATGAAATGATTTTGAGTGCTGAATTGTGAATGCAATGATACTTGCAGCTGGCCGTGGCGAACGCATGCGGCCGTTAACCGATAGCACGCCGAAACCCCTGTTGACGGTCAATGACAAGCCGCTGATTGTCTATCATCTGGAAAAACTGCAGCAGGCCGGTATCGACTCGGTGGTGATCAACATCAGTTGGCTGGGTGAGCAGATTCAGCAGGCGCTGGGTGACGGCAGCGCTTTTGGCCTTAGCATCGACTACAGTCATGAACCGGAAGCACTGGAGACCGCTGGCGGCATCGTGCAGGCGCTGGATAAACTGGATAATCGATTCATCGTGGTCAACGCCGATGTTTTCACCGATTTTGACTACCGGCATTTATTGGATTTCCCCGTTGCCGCGCACCTGGTGCTGGTACCCAACCCCGCGCACAATCCCGCTGGTGACTTTGCCATCGAGCAGGGTTACCTGAGTAATAACCCCGATTCACGTTATACCTTTGCCGGCATCGCCGCCTACGAGAAATCCTTTTTCGCCGGGCTGGAACCGGGCAAACGGCCACTAGCCCCGTTGTTGAGGGCTGGCGCTGAGCAACAGCAAGTTACGGCAGAATTGCACAATGGCCTGTGGAACGATGTCGGTACCGCGGAACGTTTAGAGTCCTTACAGGGCTGATTATTCCGGCGCCGGTTCGACGATCTGTTTCAGATAGTCCAGGCGGAATTCATAAATCGCCTGACCCATTTCCTGTCCCTGTTTGGCTGATTCCAGTACCGGGGATAAATCCAACTGATTGAGTTTTTCCACCAGTCGATTGCCGTATTCGGCCTGCGGGTAAGGATCGTTTTCATAGTGGGTTCGTCCGCGGGCATCGGCCACGCAGGCCTCGGTCAGTTTGCGAAAACGCTCGGGACGACGAAACACATCGGCATGCTGGAAGAATTGTAACAGCGTGGAGGGTTTCATCTCGTAAATGCGATGCACATGGCTGTGGTATTCGCAGGTAAGCAGCGCCAGTTCGGTGTAGGCTTTCGGCACCCGCCATTTCTGGCAGAACTCCCTGGTCAGTTCGACGCCGCGCAGCTCGTGACCATGGTGCCCGGGCAGGATATGTGATGGGGTGGTGGCCTTGCCCAGGTCATGGGTCAATACCGCGAAGCGCACATCGTTGCTGTATCCGAGCTCGGCCGATTTTTTCAACGCCATCATCACGTGGACCCCGGTATCGATCTCGGGATGGTACTGGGCCGTTTGCGGTACCCCGAACAGGTTATCGACCTCGGGGAACAGGTTATGCAGTACCCCGCAACCGCGCAGGCTCTCGAAGAACACCTGCGGGTCCGCTTCCGCCAGCGCCTTGTCCATCTCCGCCCACACCCGTTCCGCGACCAGCGCATCGAGTTCACCACTATCCCCAATCTGTTTGATCAGGGCCTGGGTTTCGTCGGCAATCCTGAAACCGATGTGGGCGAAGCGAGCGGCCAGGCGTGCCACCCGCAGTACTCGGACCGGGTCTTCAACAAACGCGTCGGATACATGGCGCAATATGCGCTGATCGATATCTGCCTGGCCATTAAAGGGGTCAATGAGCTGACCATCTTCATTTCGCGCGATGGCATTGATGGTCAGGTCGCGGCGCTCGAGGTCCTGCTCGATGGTGATGGATGGATCGGTATTGAAGCTGAAGCCGGCGTAACCACGGGCGATCTTTTTCTCGGTTCGGGCCAGGGCGTATTCTTCCTTGCTGTCGGGATGCAGGAACACCGGGAATTCCTTGCCAATCGGCTGGTATCCGGCCTCAACCATGGCTTCAGGTGAGGAACCGGTAACGACCCAGTCGGTATCCTTGACCGGCAGTCCCAGTAACTCATCCCTGATCGCGCCGCCCACCTGGTAGATTTTCATCAGATCTGTTTGCGGTAATCGTCGTACAGGGATCTCGGGTCATTGGGCCTGGACAGATGCGCCAGGTAATGGGAAAAGCTGCTCGGGCAGTAGCCGTAGTCCTGATCACAGGTGCTGTCGGTCTGCAGTGAACGGTAATTATCCATCGTGAACAATTTACCCGGCAGGCTTTGCAGGACCACCGCCTGCAGCTTGGACAGGCTGTTGGGCATGCCGACAATCTTGCAGTGATAGCCACGCGACTGTTTGATCTGTTCGACGATTTGTTTCAGGGTCCAGGTTTCCGGGCCGCATAATGGATAACGTTTGGAGAAGCTGTCCGGGTCATTGATCGTGGCGGCAATAAACGACACCACGTCACCGATGAAAACCGGGGCAAAGCGGCTGTTGGGGCAGGCCAGGGGGAATATACCCAGGCTTAACTTGAGGATACCGTCGAAGCGATTGACGAAACTGTCGCCGGGACCAAAGATCACCGAAGGCTGAAAGCTGGTAACGAACAGGTCCTTCTGGCCAAAGGTATGGATCAGGTTTTCCCCTTCGCCCTTGGTCCGCAGGTAGAGGCTGCTGCCACTCGCCTGGTTGGCCTGCAGCGCGCTCATATGCAGCAGGCGTTTGATCTTGTTGGTCTGGCAGGCATGCACCACCGATTTGACAAAATCCACGTGCACCCGGCGAAAGCTGACCTTGCGCGATTCATTGAGGATACCCACCAGGTTGATCACCGCATCATGGTCTTTACAGATCTGGGTCAGTTGCGACTGATCCATGATATTGGCCTGCACCAGTTTGATGTTGGGGCGCACGGTCATCTCGCGTAGCCGGTGCGGACGTCGGCAGGGGATCGTGACCTGGTATCCCTGTTGCGATAGTTTCAGTGCCAGGTTGGTGCCGACAAAGCCGCTGCCGCCAAGCAACACTATTTTCTGGTATTTCATATCAGTGCTCTTTCAATCTTATCATTACGGATACGAAGCACTCGTTATCCTGTCGTATTAGCCGTTTTTCCTTGCTTATTATAGGATCTGCGACGACGATTGGATGGCTTACCTTTGCCGGCGCCCTGACCCTGCCTGCCCTTGCCGTGTCTAGGCTTGCCCTGGCCTTGTCGGGGCCTGCCCTGGCGCACCCGGTCCTCGGGTTTCAGCAGTTTCTTGCGTGGGGCCGGTTTCACCAGTAACTCACTGGTGATCGATTCGGTGGGAATGGATTTTTCGATGTAGCTCTCGATATCCATCAGGTTCATCGCATAGTCTTCGCAAGCAAAACTGATGGCATGACCATCCTTGCCCGCACGAGCGGTACGGCCGATGCGATGGACATAATCCTCGCCGAGGTCAGGCAGGTCATAGTTGAACACATGGGTCACATCGGGGATATGCAGGCCACGCGAGGCCACGTCGGTGGCAACCAGGAAGGCATATTCACCATCATGGAATTTTTTCAGCAGCTTTTCCCGTTTGTTCTGGTGGATATCACCGGAGATCAGCGCCGCCGGCAGGTCATTACCCATCAGGAATTCCCATACCCGGATTGCCGCATGTTTGGTGTTGACGAAGATGATCGAACGCTCGGGCTGCAGTTTCCTGATCAGGCCGATTAGCAGGGGGATTTTTTCCTGGTTGGCGGGGTGATACATCACCTGGTCGATGCGCTCGACCGCCGGGCTGTCCGCCTCGATCTTGATCAATTCGGCATTGTTCATGTGCTCGTAGGCCAATTCCATGACCTTTTGCGCCATGGTCGCGGAAAACAACATGCTCAGACGTTTTTGCGGGGGCGGCAGGCGTCGTAACAGGAAACGCACATCCTTGATGAATCCCATGTCGAACATGCGATCGGCTTCATCCAGCACCATGCACTGGGCGAATTTGAGGGTGTAGATCTTCTGCTTGAAAAAATCGATTAAACGACCCGGGGTGCCGATCAGGATATCTACCGGTTGCTCGAACTGTTGCTTCTGTTGTTCATAAGCCTTACCGCCGTAACAGATCGCCAGCTTGAGATGATTGTGTTCAACCAGTTTCTCAGCGTCCTTGTAGATCTGCAACGCCAGCTCCCGGGTTGGCGCCAGAATCAATACCCTGGGTTTGCCCAGCTCGGTTTTGTGTTGGCTGCTCAACAAGCGCTGCATGCAGGCCAGCAGGAAGGCCAGGGTTTTACCGGTTCCGGTTTGCGCCTGACCGGCACAGTCACGGCCCTCTAACAGCAGGGGCAGGGTTTTTTCCTGGATCGGCGTGCAATACTCCAGCTGGTGTTGCTGCAGGGCCTGTTGCAATGACGGATCCAGTGGCAGAGCGCTAAATCTTGTCTCTGTCAGGTGATGTTTACTCATGGAGGTTACTTAAGATTTTCGGATTAATAAGGAATGATAACACGCCTTGACAGTCAGTGTGGATATGCATAAATTGACGCCTTCCCATATAACTATCTCTATTTAGAGCTGGAGAGACCCTAGTGAGTGACAAAATTGTATACCTGACTGATGACAGCTTCGAAACCGAAGTTCTGCAGTCAGATCAACCAGTATTGGTGGATTATTGGGCGGACTGGTGTGGCCCGTGCAAGATGATCGCCCCGGTACTGGAGGAAATCGCTGATGAATATGACGGCAAGATCAAGGTGGCCAAACTCAACATCGATGAGAATTCCGGTACTCCGCCAAAATATGGAATTCGTGGCATTCCGACCCTGATGCTGTTCAAGGGTGGCAGCGTCGAAGCGACCAAGGTTGGTGCATTATCCAAATCCCAGTTAACCGCCTTCATCGACAGCAATATCTAATTGTCCCCCAGGCCGTCCAAATTGTTGGACGGCCTGCTAGTTGTGTGCTAATCTCCATTTAATTAATCGCCCGTCCCGTCGGCGAGACCCAACAAATCTCTGTTTTCCCAAAATAACAAGATTAATTCTTAACCACTCTTACAGGTTGAATTTCTATTTCTAACAGTCATTTCTGACTATCTCCTTTCGTTCGTCAAACCATTATGAATCTTAGTGAATTAAAGCAAAAAAGCGTCCCCGATCTCATCGATATCCTGAAAGACATGGGGGGTGATCACACCTCACGGATGCGCCGTCAGGACATCATCTTCAGCCTGCTCAAGGCCCAGGCCAAGAAGGGCGAGGATATCTTCGGTGATGGGGTCCTCGAGATCCTGCAAGATGGCTTTGGCTTCCTCCGCTCGGCAGACAGTTCTTACCTGGCGGGTCCCGATGATATCTACGTTTCACCGAGCCAGATTCGACGTTTCAACCTGCGTACCGGCGATACCATTAGCGGCAAGATCAGGCCGCCGAAAGACAATGAACGCTATTTTGCCCTGCTCAAGGTCGACCAGATCAATTTTGATTCACCGGATGCGGTCAAGAACAAGGTCCTGTTCGAAAACCTGACCCCGCTGCACGCGGAACAACGCCTGACCCTGGAACGCGGCAACGGCAGTACCGAGGATATCACCGCGCGTATCATCGACATGGTATCACCGATCGGTAAGGGCCAGCGTGGCCTGGTGGTTTCACCGCCCAAGGCTGGTAAGACCCTGATGCTGCAGAATATCGCGCAGAGCATTACCAGCAATCATCCGGAATGTTATGTGATCGTGCTGCTGATCGATGAGCGCCCGGAAGAGGTGACCGAGATGAGCCGCATGGTCAAGGGCGAGGTGGTGGCCTCGACCTTCGATGAACCGGCCAGCCGCCATGTACAGGTTGCGGAAATGGTTATCGAAAAGGCCAAGCGCCTGGTCGAACACAAGCGCGACGTGGTGATCCTGCTGGATTCGATTACCCGCCTGGCGCGTGCCTATAACACCACGATCCCGTCCTCCGGCAAGGTATTGACCGGTGGTGTCGATGCCCACGCCCTGCATCGTCCCAAGCGTTTCTTCGGCGCCGCGCGGAATATCGAGGAAGGCGGCAGCCTGACCATCATCGCCACCGCGCTGGTCGAGACCGGCTCCAAGATGGACGAGGTCATCTACGAGGAATTCAAGGGCACCGGCAACATGGAACTGCATCTCGACCGCCGGATCGCGGAGAAACGCGTGTTCCCGGCGATCAATATCAATCGCTCCGGTACTCGCCGCGAGGAACTGCTGATGAACCAGGATGAATTGCAGAAAGTCTGGATCCTGCGTAAATTCCTGCATTCGATGGATGAATTGGAGGCGATGGAGTTTGTGCTGGCTAGGATGCAGTCCTCAAAGACGAACGCCGAGTTCTTCGACCAAATGAAGAAATAGCGCCTATCAGGCGCTGTGATCATCCCACTCCGCGTTGAAATCGTGCTCGGATGATCACGTATTGTCCATACGCTCACATCCTGTGCGCGATTTCGCCTTGATTGGAATAACCACAGCACCTGCTAGGCACTATTTCGCCAAAACGTGACAATAGCAGCTGGGGCAAACCTCAGCACCCGCTAAACATCATTTTTGCTAAAACGTGACTGTTTTATAGGCTGTCATTGCGAGGAGCGATAGCGACGTGGCAATCTATAAC
>JASJBV010000179.1 GCA_030066335.1 Gammaproteobacteria bacterium | reverse complement strand
CCCATTGTCGAGTGATCGACGAATCATATTACCGCTGGTGTTGGAACTGGCCTGGGAAAAGAAAATACCCGTGATATCCAACCGGGCGGGTCATGTCGAGCGCGGTGCGCTTCTGGCTTTGTATCCGGACCATTTCGAACTGGGCATTAGCCTGGCCCAGATGTCGATTAACAATCAGTTGTATGCGCAGAAATATGCACCATTTACCGAGGCGCTGAATGCTGCCAACACTCGCACCGCGGACCATCTTGATTTAAACTGGTCGCGCAAAACTAAACGTAGTATCAACCTGGTTTTCCCAAGACGATGAGTATTTTTGAGCGTTTAAGTTTCAAGCAACAACTGCTGCTGTTTTTCTCAGCGGGCATTCTCATCCTGCTTGCAGTTTCTTCCTATGTCCAATTCATCACCGCCGAGAGTTCGCTGCGCGAAAAGCAGATCGAGCAGGGCCTGAAAGTCTCGCAGAACCTGGCGACCCAAAGTGTGCTGGCACTGATTTTTGACAGTGAGAGTAATGCCAGGGATGCACTGCAGTCCTTCCTCGATTTTCCCGATGTGGTGATGGCTGAAATTATCAGGTATGACCAATCAAGCCTGTTTTTTGATGGCGAGGAATCCTACCGAACCAATCTGACCCTGGAAAATATCCTCGAACCAGCACTGATTCATGAAACCGATCGCGGCTGGTATTTTGTCGCGCCGGTGTTGCAGTTATCGGATGAAGCCTCACCCTTTGAAGATATCGACCAGACCGAGGAGATCATCGGCTACGTTGGGCTGGTAGTGAGTAAGGAATCTCTGCAACGGAACGCCAACGAGCACCTGGTGGCCAACATCACATCCTCTACCGGTCTCGCAATCCTGTTCCTGTTACTGTTGATGTGGTTGTCAACCAGCCTGACCAGTCCGATCAGGAACCTGGTGGACGTGATGAAGAAGGTCGAGGGCGGCGAGCGTGATGTGCGTGCCGAACTGTCCGGTCCAGCCGATGTGAAAAAGATCGTGGCCGCTTTTAACAAGATGGTGAAGGCGCGGGAGGCGGAAGAGATCCAAATCAAGATGGCGCATGACATGGCGGTTGAAGCGGCCAAGATGAAGGGTGACTTTGCCGCCAATGTCTCGCATGAACTGCGGACCCCGATGAATGGTATCCTCGGCATGCTCGACGTCATGCGTGGAGCCGGTAATCTCAATCAAAAGCAGAACGAATACCTGGAGGTTATTTACTCGTCTTCCAATGCGCTGCTTGACCTGATTAATGACATCCTCGACTTCACCAAGATCGATTCCGGCAAGATCGATATCGTTGCGGACGATTTTTACCTGATCGACGTAGTGCAGAACGTCATCGATTTATTGTCCGGCCAGGCCCAACGCAAGGACATCGAGCTTGGCGTGGTGATGGATCCCAATATTCCCGACCTGGTGAATGGGGATAGCAATCGGGTGCGGCAGGTGCTGATGAACCTGGTCGGTAATGCAATTAAGTTTACCGATGAGGGCGAGGTTGTCGTACGGGTCGAGCTGGAAGACGAAAAGCCGGAGCGGTTGACTTACAAAATCCTGGTCGAGGATACGGGTATCGGCTTCAAGCAGGACAGCCTGGATAAAATCTATGAGCCTTTTGCCCAACTCGATGCATCGCCAACCCGTAAATATGGCGGTAGCGGCCTGGGCCTGACCATCAGCCGCCAGTTGATCGATATTCTTGGCGGGGAAATGGGGGCAGAGAGCCGTGAGGGCGAGGGCAGTACCTTCTGGTTTACCATTCCGCTGCAGGCAGCGAAAAATGAACCCCGTTTCAATATCGAAAAGCATCGCCCCGAGGTGGCCGGCTTACGGGTGCTGGTAGTCGATGATAGCGTGGTCAGCCGGCATGCCCTGACCACCATTCTGAATAAATGGGAGGCCTACCAGCAGACCGCACCCACCGGTCAGGCTGCCTTGACCAAGTTGAAACAGGCGGCGAATAAATCCAAGGCTTTCGATTTCATTATCATCGACCACCAGATGAAGTCGATGAACTACGAGGACCTGATTGCCCAGATCCATGGTAATGCAGATCTGAATCTTACCCGTATCATCATGACCATCAATGCCAGCGCCCTGGGTCGCGCGGATGCCTTGCGCAAAGGGGTGGATGGCATCATCGAAAAACCGGTGCGTGATATCAAGCTTTATCAGTGCATCACCTCGATAATGAATTCCCAGTCATTGCCGGAATTCAAGGACGTCAAGCAGGAAGAATTACTCCCGGTCAAACGCAAGGTGTTGGTGGTGGAGGATACCAAAACCAACCAGATCGTCATCGAGGAAATCCTGCTGCAGCTCGGTTGCGAGGTTGAAATCGCGACCAACGGCCAGGATGCGATCGATAACTATTTTACCAGGCAATATGACCTGATCTTCATGGATTGCCGGATGCCGGTGATGGATGGCTACAGTGCGACCCGGCACTATCGCAAGACGGAACTCCAGGGCAGTCATACCCCGATCGTGGCGATGACCGCCAATACCTCGAAAGACGACCAACAGCATTGCATCGATGCGGGTATGGATGATTATCTACCGAAACCCCTGTCGATAGAGTCGGTCAAGGAAATCCTGCTTAAATGGGCTAACAACCCGCAGCAGATTCTGCCGGAGCCAGCAAAGCCCGAAGAAACGCCGGATGATTTCGAAATTACCGATTTCAATATCGATAATGAAGTCGGAGCGGTGGAGCAGGGTGTGCTGATCGAGACGGGTTACCATAACCTGATCAATTCCCTCGGCGCCAAAGCGGCCCTGCGCATGTCCGAGGTATTCAGCGAGGAACTGCCTGATAAATTACAGGAATTATCCAATGCCGCGGCCCAGCATGATCGCAAGCTGATTACCGAAATCGCCCACTCACTTAAAAGCAGCAGTCAGCATTTCGGCGCCAAAGATTTTGCCGAGCTGGCAAAACAGATTGAACACACCGCGCGCTCGGAAAATATGGAGATTCTCACCGGGCAAATCTCCACTTTATGCGAAAAGGCCTACCCGTTGCGGGCAGAAATCGATCGCATCCTCGAGCAGGAGAAATCCAAGCTGCAGACCGAGGTGCGCTACAAGGTGCTGGTGGTGGATGATAATGAAACCGACCAGATCGCCCTGGTCAGCAGTCTGCGCAACAATAACCTCAGCGTCGATGTGGCGCGAAATGGTACCGAGGCCATCGAATACTGCCAGAAGAAATTGCCCGACCTGGTGATGCTCGATGCGATGATGCCGGAGGCGGATAATCCGGACATGGATGGGTTTGTCGCCTGTCGCATGATCAAGCAACTGCCGGGCGCGCAGAATGTACCGGTGCTGATGGTCACCGGCCTCGATGATGAAATGTCGGTCAACAAGGCGATCAACGCCGGTGCCAGTGACTTTATCACCAAGCCGGTGAATCTGAGCGTTTTGCAACGACGGGTCAAACAATTACTGGTCATGAGCCACAGCGAACGCCGCCTGCAGCGCATCGCTTATACCGATTCCCTGACCGGCTTACCCAACCGACCCTATTTTATCGATCGCATGGCCAGTCATATCAAGGGCGGTACCCAGGGTGGCTATACCGCGATCCTGTTCTTGGGCCTGGATCAGTTCAAGTTGATAAACGATGCGATCGGTCATGCTACCGGCGATATCCTGTTGCAATCGGTCGCCAAGCGCCTCAAGGCATTGACCTCCGACCACGTGTTTGTCGCCCGTACCGGCGGTGACGAATTCTCGGTTATCCTGCAGAATTTTGCCGACATGGAGGCGGTTGAAACTTTCGCCCAGAACATACGCTACGAAATCAGTCAGCCGTTTTATATTCAACGCGAGACCATCAATATCTCCGCCAGTATCGGCATTTCAGTGTATCCCACCCACGGCAAGGATGTCAGCCTGCTGATGAAGCGAGCAGATACCGCGATGTTCTATGCCAAGGAAAGTCAGAAGGGCTATCTGTTCTTCGATAATGACATGGCCGCCCGTGCCACCCGTCGCCTCAAGGTGCTATCCGGTCTGCGTGATGCCATCCATAACGATCAGCTGGTCATGAATTATCAGCCCCAACTGGCGGTTGACGAACAAAAAATCACCGGTTGCGAGGCGCTGGTCAGGTGGAATTCCCCGCATCATGGCACGATCTTCCCGGAAGAGTTCATCGCTTATGCCGAGGAAAGCGGGCTGATCGCGGAGCTTGGTGAATGGGTTATGCTGACGACCTGCAAGCAATTACAGGATTGGGAGTCCAGCGGCTTTAACAACCTGAAAATGGCGATCAACCTGTCCGGTCGCCAGTTGGAGCAGGAGGATTTCCTCAACCGGGTGGCAGAGATCCTCAATCAGACCGGGGTCCAGGCCAGCCAGCTGGAATTTGAAATCACCGAGAGCTCGTTGATGAACAATCCAGAGGAATCCGTCGAAATCCTTAATCAGATGCGTGAAATGGGCATAGACATCGCCATCGATGATTTCGGTACCGGCTACAATACCCTGGCCCACCTGGAGAAATATCCGATAGATACGATCAAGATCGACAAATCATTCACCCAGAATATCAAGGATGAGCAATTACCCAGCGTCATCCAGGGCATTATCTCGTTTGCCAAGGGCCTCGATTACAAGGTGGTTGCCGAGGGCGTGGAAACCGAACAGCAGAAAGAATACCTGGAAAATCTGGATTGCGACTACCTGCAGGGACACCTGGTCGGCAAACCGATGACCGCGGCCCTGTTCGAACAATCGATCCTGCGCAAGCACAAGCAGAGTGAAAAACAGCCGGAGCTCGGGGTTACCCCGATCACCAAGAATATAAAAACCAAAAAACGCTAACCCAGGTCGAACTCAGCGGCTGGGGTCCGATCGGTAACCTGGCAACGGCTGCTTTGAGCCCTGCTGTCTCGATTCAATCCAACACGCCCATGCTGACGATGTTGTAGCCGGAGTCGACATAGATGTTCTCGCCGGTGATGCCGGCCGCCAGGTCGGAGCATAAGAAGGCCCCGGTATTGCCGACATCATCGATCGTGACATTACGCCGTAACGGTGCGTTATGGGCCACCTCGTCGAGGATTTTCTTGAAGCTGCCGATACCGGCCGCGGCCAGGGTCTTGATCGGCCCGGCCGAGATGGAGTTGACCCGGATACCCTGCGGGCCGAGCGCCGCGGCCAGATAGCGTACGCTGGCTTCCAGCGAGGCCTTGGCGACTCCCATCACGTTATAATTCGGCAGCGCCCGTTCCGCGCCGAGATAACTCATGGTGATGATCGCGGCGTTGCGGTCCTGCATCATCGGTCGCGCCGCCTTGGCCATGGCGGACAGGCTGTAGGAACTGATGTCATGGGCGATGCGGAACGCTTCGCGGTCGAGGTTTTCCAGGTAATCGCCATCCAGCGCCTCGCGTGGGGCAAAGGCAACCGAATGCACCAGGCAGTCCAGGCTATCCCATTGCTGGTTCAGGTCGGCGAACAGCTGCTCGATGTCAGCGTCATTGGCAACATCGCAGGGTAATACGATATCCGAGCCGAATTCCTCGGCGAATTTTTCCACCCGGGGTTTGAGTTTGTCATTGGCATAACTGAATGCGAGCTCGGCACCCTCGCGATGCATCGCCTTGGCGATGCCGTAGGCGATCGAGCGGTTACTGGCGATACCAACGATAAGTGCTTTCTTTCCGGCTAAAAAACCCATGTAGATAATCTCGTTATTGTGAAAACGCGCATTTTCGCAAGCTCGCCGCCCGCATGCAAACGTTTACCGCGATATCGATCTCCCAGCCTCAACATGCCCGGCCAATCCTAACCTGCTAAACCCATTTGCCTGTGCGCAATGGAGCAAGCACAGATCCCCGCATTTAGTTATTTATCTCATCCAGTGAGTCAGGTAAAGTCTATGCCTGATGCCAGCGATAGATCCCCCTTTGTCCCGTTGAAATCGAGTTATCCAGTCTTGATCGCGGTCGTCTGCCTGTCACTATCGGCCTGCAGTGATTTACCGTGGAACAACCCTTACGCCTCTGAGGACAGCGGCAATATCCTGTTTACCTCATTTGCCGAGAGACCCAAACATCTGGACCCGGCCCGCTCCTACAGTTCCGATGAATACGAATTAATCGGCCAGATCTATGAACCACCGCTGCAATATCATTACCTGAAACGGCCCTATCAGTTGCAGCCCCTGGTAGCCACGCGGATGCCTCAGCTGCGCTATTTCGATAATGCAGACAATGAAGTAGGGGAAGGCAGTCCGGCCATTGCGTTCAGTGAGTACCTGATCGAGATCCAACCGGGTATCGCCTATCAGGACCATCCTGCCTTCGTCACCAACGAGGAGGGCGACCCTGTGTATCTGAACCTGAACGATGAGGATGTCGATGATATCTACCAAATCGGTGATTTCAGCCGCACCGCCAGTCGTGAATTGACCGCGGCTGATTATGTCTATCAAATCAAGCGTCTGGCCAATCCACAGTTACACTCTCCAATCCTGGGTCTGATGAGCGAGTATATCGAGGGCCTGGCGGAACTATCCGCGGTGCTGCAACAGGCCAATGCGGCGAAACCGCAAGCCGCCTGGCTGGACCTGCGCGAGTTTGACCTGAGCGGGGTCGAGGCCATTGATCGCTACCGTTATAAAATCCGCATCAAGGGGGTTTATCCCCAGTTCCAGTACTGGTTGAGCATGCCATTCTTTGCCCCGATGGCGTACGAGGTTGAACGTTTCTACCAGCAGCAAAGCCTGGTCGACAAGAACATCACCCTCGACTGGTATCCGGTCGGTACCGGCGCCTATTACCTGGCGGTGAACAATCCCAATAAACAGATGATTCTGCAGCGTAATCCTAATTTCCGCGGTATGACTTATCCGGACCAGGGCGAACCCGGCGATGCTAAGCGTGGGCTGCTGGATGATCGAGGCAAGAGCATGCCGTTCATCGACCGTATCCTGTTCAGCCTGGAGAAGGAATCGATCCCAAACTGGAACAAGTTTCTGCAGGGATACTATGATACCTCGAGTATCAGTTCCGACAGTTTTGATCAGGCCATAGCCAGCAGTGGTGGCGGTGAGACCAATCTGACCGAGGAGATGCGGGATAAAGGCATCGGCCTGTCTACCAGTGTAGCCTCCACGATCTTTTATTTTGGCTTCAATATGTTGGATGATGTCGTCGGCGGTTATTCCGAGCAGGCCAGTAAGCTGCGGCGGGCGATCGCCATCGCGGTCGATTACGAGGAGTATATTTCCATCTTTCGCAATGGCCGCGGCATTGCCGGGCAGGGACCGATCGCACCGGGCATATTCGGTTATCGAACGGGCGAGCAGGGAATCAACCGCGAGGTTTATAGCTGGCACAGCGGCCAGCCGCAGCGGCGTCCGCTGGATGATGCCAGGCGCCTGCTGGCGGAAGCCGGCTATGCCAATGGTATTGACCCGAAAACCGGTCAGCCCCTGGTGCTGTTTTTCGATACCGTCGGCAGTGGCCCTGAGCGCAAGGCGGTACTGGCCTGGTGGCGCAAGCAATTCGACAAGCTCAATATCCAGCTGGTGATTCGCAACACCGACTACAACCGCTTCCGCGACAAGATGAGCAAGGGCACCGCGCAGATGTATCAATGGGGCTGGAATGCGGATTATCCCGACCCGGAGAATTTC